>NZ_JBPXRQ010000011.1:0-162404 GCF_051842895.1 Cytobacillus sp. Hm23 | reverse complement strand
AATTTGTTTTGGATACTTACGTTCACTTCTTAAGGCTTTTCGTTCTGAAGCGTCTGACGTATCTTCAAGTTGTTTATCATACTCAGTTACAACATCGTCTACTTTTTGAACCAATTGAGAGAGATCTTCCAATGATAATTCTTCAGCCGTTTCACGTTCAATTTCAGGTAAAATTTCATTCTTAAGTAACTCATTGTATAGCTGGTTTGACTTTTCAATTAAACTCTCATGGTAGTTCTCAATGGATTTCTTCCAGACGAACGTAAATTTATTCGCATTCGCTTCAATCTTTGTGCCATCAATAAAAATTGCTTCTTGATCAATAAGTTTTTCTTCGATCAATTGGCAACGGAATTGGACAAAACATTCGCGAATTAATTCTTTCACTTCTGGTTGAACACGGAATCGATTGATTGTGCGGTAGCTTGGTTCATATCCTTGACCTAGCCACATCATACGAATACTGTCTTTTAATAGGGCTTCAATTTTGCGTCCAGAAAAGACCGATTGTGTGTAGGCACACAAAATAATTTTAAGCATCATGCGTGGATGATAGGCAGGACAACCCTCATTTCGGAGAAATGATTCGAACGCTTTATGAGGGATACTTTCAACTAAATGATGGACATGGAAGGCAATATCATTTTTTTGTAATTTCATTTCTAGATCTAAAGGCAAAACTAGTTGATTCATGATATAATTTTTAAACATAAGGACCCTTCTTTCTGATTAGATTTTGTGTGGTAACTTTATTTTATCAGAAGTGGTCCTTATTTTAATTCAAAAATAATCAAAGCCGGTGAAATTTTACTCGTCGTAAAATTTCACCGGCTTTTTCATATCAGAGTTGGGTTTTGTCCCAGCCTCCTAACTTTAATATTACATGTGAGCCGTTTAGCTTATTTGAAAAATAGAAAAGCTAAACGGAAAAGGCTGTTTTCGCATTAACTGTTGTTTTCTAAAATTAAGTAATATACAAGTACACAACTATCGTTCGTGGCATCTTTATTTTGAAATATGTCAAACGTTTTAAATCCCTTTTTACTATACTAATTTAGTGGCAAGAGCAACCATCGAAAAGAGCCTAATAAAAAGAGCCTGAAGCTTAAGCTCAAGTGTAATAAATAAAATCTTTTTACACATATTGTGAAGCTTAACGACAGACTCTGTTCATGTATATAATTTATTAGCAATGATACTCTATTACAACATTTGATCTGTTGGACGAACGATGATTTCATTTACATCAACATGATCAGGCTGTTGAACTGCATACGCAATCGCATTTGCAATGTCTTTTCCTTGTAATGTCTTTAAATCAACATATCTTTCTTGGAAATTACGGATAACATCCTCATCTGTAATTGTATGAGTGAGTTCTGTTGCAACTGCTCCAGGGCAAATAATTGTTGTACGAATATTTTGTCCTGATTTCATTTCTTGTCGCAGCCCTTCGGTAATAGCTCTTACAGCATATTTTGTACCACTATAAACAGAGCTTCCAGGCCCAACTCGATGCCCTGCTACAGAAGAAATATTAATAATATGCCCTGATTTTTGTTCTTCCATATACGGTAGAACCGCTCCGATCCCATAAAGTACGCCTTTTATATTCACATCAATCATTTTATCCCATTCATCCACTTTTCTTTTGTTCAAAAATGACAACGGCATAATCCCTGCATTGTTTACTAGAACGTCTATTTTACCAAAAACATTCATCGTTTCTTTCGATAAAGTTTCCATTTCCTCAAACGATGTTACATCTGTCACATGATATGAAGCCTGACCACCAATTTCCTTAACTTGTTCTTGTAATTCCTTTAATCTTTCCTCCCGTCTTGCAGCTAACATCACTTGATATCCTTGCTCCGCTAACTTTAAAGCTGTTGCCTGACCAATACCACTACTCGCTCCTGTTATGATTGCCACTTTGTTTGTCATAGTAAAACAACTCCTTTAGTATTTTAACTTTTTATACTAATAATGTTTTTTTAGCCTAAAATGTATTACATATGTAAATATAACACTATTATTAAACATTGTAAACTAAAACAACTTATTTTGTCTAAAGTGTTTATTATAAGGCTATATTAGTATATGTTATAATTAAGTTGTTAAGGGGGATTTTCCATGCGTAAGATTGATCCTAAGTTAAGGGAACAAATGAGAAAAACATATGCACAAAAATTAATGAGCATCATTCGAGTTCAAGGATTTAATTCACTTAAAATACAAGATATAGCTGAGCATATGCAAATTAGCAAAGCTACACTTTATAATTATTTTTCTTCAAAAGAAGAAATATTAAATGAAATAACGAAAAACTATATTGAATATTTTAAGCAAGGCGAACAAACCATTGAAAATAATCAATTTACTTATATAGAACGTTTCCAAAAAGTTTTTGAGCAAGAAGTACTAACGGCTATATATATTTCTGAATTGTTTTTAGAAGAATTGAAAATTGGTTTTCCAAATTTATATGAAGAAATTATTTTTGCCAGAAGAAAAAGAAAAACGACCATTAAATATTTTTATGAACAAGGGATGAAAGAAGGGGTTTTTCATTCATTAAATCCTCAAATTCTGCTTATGCAAGATGAAGTTGCATTAAGAAAGTTACTAGAACCAACCTATTTATTAGAAGAAGGCTTAACGACTAAACAGGCTTTATTAGATTATTACGAAGCAAAAAAAATACAAATTATAAAAAGTGAAACACTGCTATCTGCAAACGATGAAGTAATGACAGATATTATTGAACATCTTTCTCGCAAATTAGCAACGTCATATTTATAATATTTTTTGGGTGAGATTAAATATTAATCTCACCCTTTCCCATCATCTTAAATTATCCATCAAGTAATAATGATTCAGGGTCCTCTACCAGTTCTTTTACATGGACAAGGAATTGCACTGCTTCTCTGCCGTCAATGATTCTATGGTCATAAGAAAGAGCAATATACATCATTGGTCGAACTGCAATCGTATCATCTTCATCAATAACAATTGGTTTTTTTTGAATTTTATGCATCCCTAATATCCCTACTTGAGGTGCATTTAAAATTGGAGTTGAAAATAATGAACCGAATACACCACCATTAGTAATCGTAAATGTACCACCTTGTAAATCCTGAAGTGATAATTTTTTTTCTCTAGCTTTAGAGGCCAAATTCCTAATTCCTTTTTCAATGTCTGCAAAACTTAATTGGTTAGCATCACGGAGAACTGGAACAACTAAGCCCTCTTCTGCTGACACAGCAACCCCGATATCATAATATCGTTTTAGTAAAATTTCGTTGTCTTGAATTTCAGCATTTAACATCGGAAAGGCTTTCAATGCACCTACAACTGCTTTCGTAAAAAAAGACATATATCCAAGGCGAACATCATATTTTTCTTCAAACCTTTGCTTTTTCCTATTACGCAAATTCATAATTGCAGTCATATCTACTTCATTAAAAGTAGTCAACATCGCTGCTTGTTGTTGCGCTTGAACTAAATGGTGTGCAATTGTTTGACGGCGCCGTGACATTGGGACCCGTTCAATTTGTTTAGTTTGAGTAAGGTCAGTGAAAGGTGGTTGAGCATTGTCAATTATAGTTGATTTATCTTGCTTCTCTTCGATTGAAGTAGCATAGTTTATGACGTTTTCAGGTCTAATTCGACCGAGCAAATCTCTTGAATCAACTTGTTTTAGATCAATCCCTAATTCTCTAGCTTTTTTCCTAGCGGCTGGTGTCGCTATCGGACGCTCATTTTGTGATGACAATTTGTTCGTTTGCTCTCCCTCACGAACATCTATTTTCGGTTGATCACCATGAACTGTTTCTTCGGTAGCAGCTTTAGAAAATGACTCATTTGAGTTATCATTTACTTTCGCAATTACTTGATCTACAAAAACAACTTCACCTGGCTCAGCTAGAATATCCTCTAATACACCATCATATTCTGCATAAATTTCTATATTAATTTTGTCAGTTTCTAACTCAACTATCGCTTCACCTTTGGAAATGGAATCACCCTTATGCTTGAACCACTCAGAAATCGTACCTTCTGTAACAGATTCTGCGAGTTCCGGTACTTTAATTTCTTTCATTATGCCCACTCCTCTGTTATTTTCAGTGCTTGTTGTATAATTTGCTCCTGTTCCAACTTATGAATTACATGTTCTCCTGTTGCAGGACTTGAGTGATATGGTCGTCCTATATAATCAAATTTCACATGCTGTAAGGAAGGTTGTAACAGTTTATAAATGAATTCCCAAGCCCCCATGTTTTTAGGTTCCTCCTGTACCCAAAAGACCTCAGCTAAATTTGGAAAGCGTTGTATTTTTTGAATAATTTCCTCTTTTGGAAAAGGATATAATTGTTCTATACGTAATATATGAATATTACTTGATGCTTTTGTGGATCTCGTTTCCAACTCAGAAACTATATCTACTGCAATTTTTCCTGTGCAAAGAATAAGCCGTGTCACAGCCTCATAATCTTCTTCAACAAGCGGGTGTTCAATAACTTCTTGAAATTGCTGATTAGTGAATTCCTCAATATATGACATTGCCTTTGTATGACGTAGTAAACTTTTCGGTGTCATTATAATTAGTGGACGAACCCCCTCATCACTTAACATAGCTGCTTGCCTTTTGAGTATAAGAAAATATTGTGCAGAGGAAGTTACATTAGCCACTGTCCAATTATTTTCTGCAGACAAGGTTAAAAAACGTTCTAACCGCGCGCTTGAATGCTCTGGCCCTTGTCCCTCGTATCCATGTGGAAGTAGCATGACTAACCCTGACTTCTGTCCCCATTTAGCCCTTCCAGCTGATATGAACTGATCAATGATTACTTGCGCAGCATTCACGAAATCTCCAAATTGTGCCTCCCAAATAACCAATGTATCTGGAGCATAAACACTGTATCCATACTCAAAACCTAGTACGGCCGCTTCAGACAATGGACTATTATATACCGCAAAAGATGCTTTGCTATTGTCCATGTTGTGTAAAGCAGAAAATTTTCTATCACTTTGATAATCATTTATAACAATATGGCGGTGGGCAAATGTTCCCCTTTCAATATCTTGGCCTGTCATTCTTATCGGTGTACCATCAGAAATAATTGATGCAAGCGCTAACACTTCAGCTAACCCCCAATCAACTTTTCCTTGTTCGTTCAACGCTTCCTTTCGTCTCATCAGTATTTTTTTCAATTTCGGATATACATTTAAGTCTTCAGGCCATTGGACTAATGAAGTATTAATATCAACTAGTTCTTTTTCAGTTATTGGCGTTTTTTTCTCAGAAACGTTGGAAGATAACCTTTCATTTAAGCTGGTCTTATCATTCGTATTTTCTTGTGTAGTTATTTGTTTATAACTTTCGGTTAATCTGTTATTCATAAATTGTCTATAATTATTGAAGCGCTCAACACTGAACTGTCCCTTCACATGAAGTTGCTCAGCATACTTTTCAGCTACTCGAGTGTGCTTATGAATCAAGTTATACGTTAAAGGCTGTGTTGCCATTGGATCATCTGTCTCATTATGGCCATAACGACGATAACCTACCAAATCTATGAGAAAATCTTTCTTAAATTTCTCCCTATATTTTGAAGCGAGGCGTACAGCTACTAAGCAAGCTTCCGGATCATCAGCATTTACATGTATGATTGGTATTTCAAAACCTTTGACTATATCGCTTGCATACAATGTAGAACGCGAGTCAACTGGGCTTGTAGTAAATCCAATTTGATTATTTGCAATAATGTGTATCGTACCGCCTGTTTGATATCCTCTTAAACGGCTTAAATTTAATGATTCTGCTACGATCCCTTCGCCAGGAAAAGCAGCATCACCATGGATGAGGATACTTAATGCGCTACTTTGGTTTTGTATCGGGAATCCTCGCTTCTGTCGATTTTCTTGGGCTGCACGGGTAAACCCTTGAACAACAGGATTAACAAATTCTAAATGGCTAGGATTATTCGCAAGGTGTATCTTTGTATGAATACTTTCTTGTTCGTGAATATCAAGGTCTGCACCTAAATGATATTTAACATCACCCGTCCAACCGTAATTTATCCCTGTTGATCCTTCAGAAGGGACAAGATGTTTATTTGGTGCATGATGAAACTCAGAAAAGATTTTTTCATATGGTTTTCTTAAAACATGAGCTAGCACATTTAATCTACCTCGATGTGCCATCCCTATCAACATGTCTTTAGTCCCTGTTTTTGCATTTGCATAAATGATTTCATCTAACATTGGGACTAACATATCAAGCCCTTCAATTGAAAACCGTTTTTGGGCTGCAAATGTTTTGTGTAAAAACATTTCAAAGCTCTCAACTTCAATTAAGCGCTCAAGAAGACTTACCTTTTGATCTTGTGGCAATTCTTCATATAAAGACTCAGTTTCAACTACTTTATATAGCCATGCTCTTTCTTCTAAGTCTTGTACGTGATTAAATTCGTATGACAATGAACTTGTATAGAGCTCTTTTAATTTTTCGATAGCAGAAAGTCCAGTACGTATTGAGTGAGGTGCATGCTCCCATATAATATCGGCAGTCATATTGTTCAGATCATTTCTCGTTAATTGATACGTCTCTAAGTTTAGAAAGTTAGGTGAAGAAGCATTTTTATTAAGATGCTGATGTAGCGGATTAGTTTTTGCATACAAATGTCCCTTTGTTCGGATCATTGTAATAAGTTGGATTGCAGAAGCAACTTTTGATAATTGGTCTGATTGGTTGTTTTGAGATTCACAATGCTTAGTAGTTGAAAAAGTAGGCGGTCCCCACTTAGCAAATAATTGTTTAATACTATCATCCACTTGATTAGGGTTAATACAATATAACTCATATTGCTCTTGAACATACGCAATGTTTGGTCCAGAAAACGATTGCCATTGAAAGCCATGTTTTCTGTTTGTCATGTTAGTTACCCTCCCATTTATATGAACGAATATGATGTAACTATAAGAAGTGTTGTATTATATTTAATTGAACTTGGTTCTCAATTAAAAAATAACAGAAACGCATACATATTACAAAAATAATGCTTAAAACAATAACTAATTTTAACAACCCTCTTCTCGTAAGCTTCAATATTATTTTTACTATTATCCTACGCGGTTATGCCTTAGCTTGAT
Organism: Cytobacillus sp. Hm23; assembly: GCF_051842895.1. Classification (NCBI taxonomy): domain Bacteria; kingdom Bacillati; phylum Bacillota; class Bacilli; order Caryophanales; family Bacillaceae; genus Cytobacillus; species Cytobacillus sp. Hm23. The sequence goes on along the minus strand of NZ_JBPXRQ010000011.1, from coordinate 155,249 downwards.
AAAGCGACAACCATTTTGACATAACCTTATTTTTATCATTAAATCTAAATAGTATTTAATAAAGGCTGTTTCCGCATTAATTGTTGCTTACCTAATAGCTAAACACGAATATAACTAACGTTCGGGGCATCTTTTTTCTATAAAGACTATAAAAAACATATAATACACTACATCTGTTTCTCAAATCCAAGTGAAAAAACGGCAAAATTCACGAACAGAGCCTTAATAAGACAGTAAAAGATACCTCACTATAGTCAGATGATTGGACTGTTGAGGTATCTTTCGTTTAGGCTCTTTATTGTACTTTTTTGTTAATATTACTCAGTAAAATGAGTCACATACCAAGAAATAGTTATTTATTTCCCTGCTAGTTGTTGTGCCTTCTTTTGTGTTGCGATAACCGCCTGCTCAATAATATTTGTGAATTGATTTTGATCTAACACTTCTATTCCTGCTGCCGTAGAACCACCAGGTGATGTCACTTGATCACGTAGTTCGTGAGGAGCATGTCCTTCTTTCAGCATAGCAGCTGATCCATATATCATCTGCGTAACGAGCTTGCGTGCTTGGTCTTTTGTAACACCGTATTCTAACGCCGACTGTTCTAACGCCTCAGCAAAACGATATAAAAACGCTGGTGCACTTCCAGTAATAGCAGTTAAATCATGTATTTGCTGCTCCGTACATAGTTCTGCATCACCTATTCCAGTTAATACTAGATCTAACTCTTGGCGATGCTTCTCCTTAACAGCTTTCCCAAAAGTGTATAAAGACATAGATTGAGAAATATTTGCAGCAGTATTTGGCATAATCCAAGCAACTGGCGTCTCCTCAGGCAAAATATTTTCTAGTAACTGTATGCCTATACCACCTGCTATGGTAACAACTAATTGGCCTTTAATCCATAAAGACAAATCTTCTAGTATCTCTTTGTGGGCTTCAGGAGGCATAGCCAAAATAATTATATCTACATGGGCGACCTCATCCTGCCATTTTGTTGATGTAGTGACACCATATTTTTCCTTCAAATCAAATAACCTTTGTTCATCCGTTCGATTCGTAACAATAATTTCATCAATATACTCTTGTTTGTATGTTAGTAAACCAGAAAAAATGGCCTCCGCCATTCTGCCTGCACCGATAAATAAGATCTTTTTTTTCATTAAATGTTCCACTCCATTAATAGATATATTTGTTGATCTAATCAATATTTCTTATTTTCAAATGTGTTTCTTGATCATTAACTACCACAATAAACGATTATAACGTAGTCACTATTAATAATGAAGTATTTAATTATACTCGCTATAATTTGGATGAACTTTGTTTAAGATATCAGAAATAGTATTTATTTTCAGCGTGAAAACTATTTCTGTCCTCAAAACAAAATAAAGGAGTACTCTTCTTTTTATAAGAGTACTACCTTAAAAGCCATATAGGCGATCAACCTATTCAAGTTTTACGCTATTGAAACATCTAACTCCATGAATGAAAGATGGTGTTCACTTGTATACTCTAATAAGGGCGTACCACAACTCCAAGTACAATGATCAACAGTATGAATAATACTACAATAAACGCAAATCCACCAAAAGGTCCATGTCCACCATATCCATAACCACCATAACCATACATATTACCATTCCTCCTTTCTAGTTATATGTTCAGTTTATGTGTATAAAAAAAAACTGACTGTACGAATGCACATGATGAAAACACCCAATTTATGATCATCTTTATTATTTTTCAAATAGCTTGTTGTTTTCGAACTTAGAAACAATCACTGATTTAATTGATTTGGAGTAGCTTTGTTACTTACAGTTGAAATCAAACAATACCATTCCATCCCTATATATTTAATACAACAAAATTCCTTGTTTTTTTCTGCTTGTGCGTAGCATATTGTTTTTCTTAACAAAAGCTGTTATCCGATTATTGTTGATTTTCGTAATAATGACTAAATACAAATGCACCTAACGCTCGGGGCATCTTTCTTCGCTAAAGACTATGAAAGTCATATAAACAGTCACTCAAATGCAAGTGAAAAAACAACATAGTTTTCTAAACTTAGGAGAACAAATGCTGAAACAAAATAAGACTTTTTACTTAGCCTATAACTTACAATACTTGTGAAAATACTATCAATCTTGATTAATATACTGAATATTTGTAATATTACAATTAACTATATGCATTTACTATATAGTAGAAAATATGAATAAAAGGAGTTGGAAAAATGAAAATCCGTACTTATCTATTAATCGTTTTATTAACTGTGATGCTAGTATTTCCATCTAGCATTGTAAAAGGTGCTATTGTAACTGATGCTATTCCAAAACCAATTAATGTAACCGACACACCTGGAACTTGGTACTTAGGGGCATCACCCGACAATTTGAATATGAACAAATCTCCTCTCGTATTCGTCCAAGGTTTACACGGAAACGCTAAGGATTGGTGGGAAGAAACAGTTTATTACGGTGAAAACGATATGTACAATTATGCATATGCTAATGGCTATCGAACAGCTTTTGTACAACTTGAGGATGCAACTGGTGGAGATGCTGCGGATATGTGGCATAATGGTCAAATGCTAGCTTCAATGTTAGAGGACATTTACGACTATTTTGGAGAGCAAGTTACTATTATCGCTCATAGTAAGGGAGGGGTCGATTCACAAACAGCGCTCGTCCATTATGGAGCATGGCCATACGTAAACGATGTGATTACATTATCTTCTCCACACTATGGTTCTCCTTTAGCTGATTTGGCATATAGTTCTTGGGCAAATTGGTTAGCAGACTTGATTGGCAGAACTGATGAAGGAACATATGTAATGCAAACAGGAGAAATGGAGAAATTCCGGCTAATTACTGATGAAAATGAAAGCGCATACAAAAATAACTATTATACTGCATCTGGCACTGGATGGGGGCCTTTCTTTTCTGCTCTTTGGTTTGGTGGTGCGTATATAGGCGGTGATAACGACGGTCTTGTTCCTGTATGGAGTTCAAAGCTTCCGTATGGCACTCACTTTTTTAGTGGAGGAGACGACATAGATCACGATAATATTCGGATGGGCAACAGTTCATTTGATAGAATCGTAACTTTGTTAAATGATACATCTAATCACACATCGGCAAATTGGTTCACAGCTGCTTCATCTGACTCACAATATGTACCTGAACAATTATTAAGAGGCGGTAATTTATCTACTAATCAACTAGTAGAAGAACTTATCCCTGTAGAATCCGATAATAATAGAGTTGTATTTCAAATATTAACAGCTAGCAAAGATGTGAATGTAAAGCTTATTTCTCCGAAAGGAAAAGAGTATACAAAAAAATCAAAACAATATATTCAATCTGAGGGAGAGAATTACTTTAAAAACACTTACATTCAAACATTTACTATAGACCAGCCTGGTGCTGGAGAATGGCAAATAGATTTAAATAGTAGCAACGAAGATGCCTACTTTATAGTAACAAATTTTCAAGGGTCAAATGCGCTTAACTTAAATTGGGGAGAGCTCGAAAAAGAAGCGAAAAATACAAATAACGAAAAGAAAGCTAAGAAGTTGAAAATTGATAAGAAAGTGAAGAAAAATAAACCTAAACAAAAAAACCCTGGAGATATTTCTAATGAAATTCTTGATATACTCCAAGCTGATACGTACAATGTAACCTATGAAATTGTTGGAACGACCGAAAATGGTGAAACGTTTTACCGAACTGCTGTGAAATCTTATTATCAATATGACGAAAATTAAAGTCAATTTGTTTTGTTGAATTATGTTCGTAGATGATAAAATTAATCGGATTTAGAAAATTTGCGACTTTATACTCGTATTTAACATTAACCTTTTATCTATTAAACTAATCTGTTGCGCAAAAGAGCTTGAAACAACATTCAAGCTCTTTTTCTTCTATTTATTTTATGTCCCATTATATTTCTACTCATATATCATTCAAGGACAGTACCAGTATCATTTACATATAAAATATATGTTTGCCTATCCTCATCTGCCTCTACCGACGACCTTTTATACTCTTTTCCTTCTATATATATAAATGTATTACCTATATATCCTAAAACGTCCATATGATCACGACAATCATATATTTTAAGAAGCTTTTGCTCTCCAATCCTTCTATACTCCCTTACTTCCACACATAAGTTTTCTCTCACACGTGTATTGGGATCGATAGTATCATCTCCAATTTTGTTCACATATAAAACGAAACGGTCATCTTCTAATGCTGATGATACTTGTTCATATACTATGCCGTCCTTCACATAATACTCACATTCACGCCTGACAAATATTTGTTCTCGATCGATATCTTTATAATGATATAGTGCAGGATAGTCTTTATAACGGTCATTTAGCCGAATTTCTAACACTCTAATTTTGTGATTCATGTGCCATCTCCTATGTAAATGTTATTACATCCATTATATAGAAAATACCTATAGCTATAAAATGATTATACTTAATAAAAGATTTTTATTATTTTAACATTCAATTTCAATTGCTTGCCCTATTACGAAGTCATTGTTAAGACTCTTATTGTATATTACACGATAATCATAAAATTAAGAATAAAAAATAGCACAAAGGCTGTATGTGTTGTTATTCCTTAGCATTAATAAACAACCGTTACGATAACATCAATACTCAGTTATAAATGCTCGTTTTTCACATTAATGAATCCATTGTTCTCCTTTGTAAGATTCACAAATAACTTCAAATCCAAATATGCCATTAATTAGAAATGGACAACTGATTTATTCACCTTCTAACAATATTTTATACATGTTAGGCGGACCCCACAATCAATATATATTGAATGCAAAATGTTATCTTGACTGTGGGATTAATCCCCTCTAACATTAATTTTATTAGGCTCTTTTCGAACTTTGTTGCTATTGTTATCACAATAGTACCAAAAAGTGGTTTATATTGTTAATTAACGTTGTAGAAGAAAAGATGCCTATCGTGTTTATTTCTTAATACGAAAAACAACAATCAATGGGAAAATAGCCTTTTAGTATGTGGTAATTAGAAACGTCGACGACGGAATAATGCACTTAACAAAAAGATCGTTGCGACAGCACGAAATGGAAAGAACCTTCTTCCACCACGACCACGAACAAATAAACCCGTTCCAGTCCTACCTTCGATGACTCCATCATAACTCCAACCGCCAAATCCCATCACTCTAACTGGTTGATAATAATATCTATTTGTTAAATTACTGATGTGTTCTTCATGTAGCATATTTATTCCTCCTTTCTAACTAAATCTTGCGAGAAGGATAAATAGCAATAATAGAAAAGGTTTATTAATACTCAATTACTGTGATTTGATTTAGATGTTTATTACCCATTCTAAAAAGATAGCCTAATACCGATGCAAATAGATACTTTTTAATATAGGGTAACTGCCTGAACATATTTAACAGCATCCTTCCGCTTCTATCTATTATATGTATGTAGTAAATAATCGGTATGGACATCCCCCTATGCCTATCAAAAATTTTCTTAGTCTATGTTTAGGTGTTTGTTATAGGAAGTTTTCACATTAATAGTTGCTTTCCTTAAAAAGAGCTGAACACAAATATAACTATCGTTCGGATCTACTTTACTTCTCAAAGGTTATAAAAGTTATATAAAACACATCAGTTACTTAAATTGAAGTGAAAAAAATAGCAACCAAGTTTACTAAAAGTTCCTATAACAATGAGCAGCATAGTTCTACACTTCCAATATAATTTCTATTACTTCCCTAAATACACGTTTCACCTTTCGATCCTATCGTATTTGTTCTTTGAATAGTTAAAACTCAATTGCTAATACTAATCAAAGCTCCATAAAACATGTAACAAAATAAGGAGATACAACATGCAAGAAAAACTTCATCCTTATCAAGTCACTATCGTTGTATATATGATACAAATTGGAATTACCATCATTACTTTACCTCGGATCAGTGCTGAAACTTTTGGGACGAATGGATGGATTGGGATAATAATTGTATCTCTGCTAGTAGCAGTGAACATATTAGCGATTGGTTTAGTTTTCTTTTATAGCAATGGGAAATCAATTTTCAAGATTTTGGATGAAGGTATCCCACAATTTTTATTGCGACCATTTTATCTTTTTTTAGCGTTATTATGGAGCTCTCTTGGGGTTTTAATAGCAAAAAATTTCGAATTACAATTGAACTTATTTTTCTATCCAACACGTACAGCATACATATATGTATTAATGTCTCTTTTTTTTACATATTGGCTCGTTCGAAGAGGAATTTATCACATCGCTAAAGCTTCAGTTGTTTTCTTCGCTGTCATCTTAATGACATTATTACTAGGGTTTCTTCTACCCGAGTTTAGATTTACAAGATTAACACCCTTCGTTTTTAAAGGTGACAAAGAACTATTCAAAGGTGGGATACAAGTTGTATCAGCTTTTTTAGGGTATGAGCTAACCCTTCTTTTTATACCTTATATGCTGAAACCAAAAACAGCTGTAAAATCAGTTTTACTCGGACATGCCATAGTGACTTTTGTCTACCTAAGTACATGTTTTGTTGCTTTTGGCTTATTTAGCTATCGTCAATTGTTAAATGAAAAATTCCCAATCCTAACTATGCTTGAATATTTGGAGTTTCCATTCATAGAAAGGGTTGAAGGGTTTGTTTATCATTTTTTTATATTAGAAGTGATTATCACCGTCGTGTTTTTTTATTGGGGTGCTGATCAAGTTCTTAGACAAGCGATTCCAAAGATTTCTCCTAGAAAATCGATATTAAGTTTAATCATCGTCTCATTTTGTTTATCGCTATTTGTAAAGGGCTCTATTGAAGTTGATAAGTGGTTACTCGGACTTGGTTTTGCTGAAGCAATCATTGCAGTATTACTTCCTACCCTACTCTTATTAACATTAGGAATATCTCATTTACGTCAAAAACAAAATATTTAATCTAGATTCTTAAATGACATAATCGTATATCCTATCTTGGAATAGAGAATCTATAGAAGTCCATACTAAGGACAAAACATCAATTAAGACTAATCTGTTCACAAATATTAGAAATTACTATAAATTCGGGGTGATAAAGTGTTTACTTTTTTTAAAAAGCGGATGAAAAATGACACAGCTAAGAAGCAGGCATCCGACAATGAACTAGAAATGAATGATAGTAACCCTGAACCTACCTATTCACATATTGAGCAGCAATTTACGGATTGTACTGACATATCTAAGAAATATTGTAAACGAGTAAATGTAAGGCTAATATATTTCGAGTATATGGTTGACAAACAAACATTAAACAGCGATGTTATTGATAAATTAGAAGATCTCGCCCCTGAAGAAGTGCACTCGTTTCTACAGCAAAGCCAATTTCAGCCTAGTAACGACAACAAAGAAGTAGTGAAAGCGATCTTAGATGGTAATGCTGCTATTTTCCACGAAAATATAACGTATATATTCGAAGCTACAAAATTAGAAACACGCGCGATACAAACAGCTGAATCTGAGACAATTATAACGGGTCCGCATGATGCATTAAATGAACTAATTGATACGAATCTATCCCTAATTAGGCGCAGAGTTAAAAGTTCTCATTTAAAAGTTCTAAAACTGTCGGTCGGTGAAATTGGAAAAAGTAACGTGTATTTATTATATATTGAAGATATTGCTGATCAACAAATTGTTCAAGATGCTAAGACAAGAATTGAAAACATAGAGATTGATGCTATTTATGACGTTAACATGCTCGTGCAATTAATCGATGAATCGCCAAATTCACCTTTTCCACAATTTCATACGACAGAACGTCCAGATGTCATTTCGTCTAAACTAACTGAAGGTAAAGTTGTCGGCATGATGGAGAACAGTCCTTATGCATTCAGTGCTCCAACGAGCTTTTTTGATTTCTTTCAGTCAACAGATGATTATAACCAACGGTGGCTTGTGGGATCTGCCACAAGGTTGCTACGACTCTTTGCTTTATTTGTAACTGTTTCTTTTACAGCTCTGTATGTGTCAATAACTACATATCATTATGAAATGGTACCCGACTTATTATTAATTAGCTTAATTACATCAAGAAGTAATGTTCCCTTCCCACCAATAATGGAAGCATTGTTGATGGAATTTACCATTGAACTATTAAGAGAGGCTGGAGCACGTCTACCGACTAAGATTGGTCAAACAATCGGCATTGTTGGTGGAATTGTCATTGGATCAGCATCAGTAGACGCTGGTATTACAAGTAATATTTTAATAATAGCTGTTTCAATTTCTGCTATCTCTTCTTTTGTCATACCTAGTTATGTCATGAGTAATTCTATTAGAATTATTCGGTTTGGTTTTATTTTATTAGCTGGTTTGTTAGGTAACTTAGGTATTGTATTCGGCATAGCTTGTTTAGTTATTCACCTTACTGGATTAACTAACTTAAAAGCACCTTATTTTTGGCCTATTTCACCAACAAATCCTAGTGGTTGGAAAGACACAATCATTAGAGGGCCTCTTAGTATTTTTAATACCCGCCCAAACATAAGTAGCCCTACAAATGATACAAGAAAAAAATTAAAATAACGACAAGATCCTACCCTTAAAGAGCTAGAGTAGCTTAAACAAGAATTTGTAAGAGAAGGGGACTTATGAATGCAAGAGAAACTCCAACCTTTTCCAACTGCTATACTTATCCATATGGTTCAATCAGGGATTATTTTATTCAGCTTACCTCGTGTAGCAGCTGATGCTTTTGGAACTAATGGGTGGATTGGAGTTTTGCTTATCTCCATAATCGTCATGTTAAATATAGTGCTCATTAGTCTCGTTTTTCACCTTGGTAAAGGAAGGTCAATATTTAACATATTTGAGGATGCTTTACCGATATCATTGTTGCGACCTTTTTACCTCCTTTTAGCTTTGCAATGGGGTACATTGGCAGTTCTTATCGCAAAGGATTTTGAAATGTTGTTGAGAATGCTATATTATCCTACGATGCCATTTACAGGATATGTATTTATATCGATATTATTAACGTATTGGCTTGTAACGAGTGGTATTTATCATATTAGTAAAGCAACTGTTATTTTCTTTTTTTTATCAATATGGACTATGTTTTTATTGTTTTTCCACCTTTCCGAATTTAGGTTGTCTCGATTTACACCATTTATTTTTGAAGGCAGCAAAAAAATAGTTGAAGGTGGTAGCGGCGTGTTTACTGCTTATTTAGGGTATGAAATTATCTTGCTATTGTTTCCTTATTTAGCTGTAAAGAGATCTACAATTAAAGCATTTTTCTATGCAAATGTTATTACAACGACGGTCTATTTCTTCGTTTGCTTTGTATCTTTTGGTTATTTTAGCTTTGAGTATTTAAGAAATGAATCATTTCCTTCGTTGACATTGCTTGATTACATTAGATTTCCTTTTGTGGAACGAATTGAAGGCTTTCTGTATAATTTAGCTTCTTTATCCGTTTTAGTTACTGTTGTCATGTATTATTGGTCTGCAAATGAAGCTATAAAGCACGCTTTGCCAAAAATAAAGCCAAATCGCTCATTTGCATTATTGTTAGTCGTTACGTTTATAATTTCTTTGAACCTGACATTGATGAGGGAGGTTGAATTAGCCTTAACAATACTTGCACGAATTGAAATCGGAATAGCTATTTTATTACCAATTATCCTTATTGTACTTATAAGCATCACACAGATGAGGAGGAAAACAAATGCGTAACATATTCTTTGTAACAATATGCATTGTCCTATTAAGTGGCTGTTATACTAGTTATGGAATTGATGACTTAGCTATGATCAATGCAATAGGTTATGACCTTTCTGAAGAGGAGGATGCTTATCTTGATGTTACAGCCTTATATCCACGTGCTACAGAAGCTGGAAACGTTTTTGAAACACTGCAAGCATCTGGGAATTCAACGAAAGATATTGAGATTGATACGATGGCGCAATCAAGCTTTGAGATCGTAAATGGTCAGCTTGAGATTATGTTATTTGGGGAAGAACTCGCAAAAGAAGGTATCTTACCGATTATTCATACAGCATTACGAGATCCTAGCATTGGCTCTAGAGTAAAGCTAGCTGTGACAAAAGGAAAAGCAGATCAAATCATTACAAAGAAATTAGAAAAAGAACCTAACTTAGGTTTATATTTAGATACAATGTTAAATAAGTTCGAAAAGACATTTGTTTTTCCATCTGTTAATTTATATCAATTTTCTAGATCTTATTTTGATGATGGGATTGACCCCTTTTTACCAGTATTTTCAGCAACTTCAAATAATATTGAGTTTGACAGTTTCGCCTTATTTAATGAAGATAAACTTGTTACGACGATCTCAAGAAAACAAGCTGTCTACTTATTTTTTTTAAGAGAAAATTTTCGTAAAGGCTTACTTGATATCGATTTAATGAAGGGAGATATTGCAGATCATATTCATCTGTCCTATGTACGTAACAAACATAAAATACATATTACAAAAAAAGAAGATGATCACTTTTCAGTGGAAATTGATATCCATGTTACTGGTTCTTTAGAAGAGTATACCGGTGATTTGAATATTGAAGAACCTAAAGAACAAAAGAAATTAGAAAAAATAATAAAAGAGCTTGTTGATAAAGAAACTATGGCTGTAATGAAGTTTCTACAAAAGAATAATGTTGACGTGATAGGATTAGGCCAAAAAGTTAGAAATAGCCTTACATACGAAGAGTGGCAAAGCCTTGATTGGGATAAAGTGTACCCAGAAATTGATGTCACAATTAAATCAGACGTAAAAATACGAAACATTGGTAAATTTAATCAGGATGACGTGAGCAACTAGTTGGGGACTAATCCCGGCAACTTTAAAGTGTTACAATAACGAATGGCAGACCTATCCAAGGTTTGCCATTCGTTATTTTCCGTTAATGTGTTTTCATATTGTTAGTTTCTTTTCATCAAATACTTAAGCCCGTTTACATCGAATATTGAACTCTCATAAAACTCATTCACACTATCTATCAATTTATAGCAAAGTTTATCAAAATGCCTACACTATTTAAATTAGCTTACATTTATATTTTACATAGTGAAAGGCCGTCCTCATAAATTTCAAAAATTCGTTGTACATCAATATTAAATAACTCTGTAAAAGAGTTAATAGGGTACTTCTCTAAATAAGAGGTAACAGTATTATAAGCAAATGCATGTCCAGTATATGTAGGTAAATCATCGTCATAATACCCATAATAAAATTTCCTATTTAATTGTACATCTGTTGACTGAAGCAACCCTTTCACATTAGCCCAGTATCTCTCTTCATCTATTGTGTCGTCAGCCCACCATCGTTTATCTTCAAAGAAGGATAGACTAAAATACTGTGCTGCCCCCTCCAATTTAAACCAATCAGCTAAAGTAAAATTGCCGTTCAATTGATTAACTGGGTTTTGTGGAGAAGAGTAAAAAGCTTTGTGTGCTACCACGTATTTTAAGTAATCGATATCTGGATTTGGTGGAACGGAAATGAGTATATTACCATGATGATTTTTATAGGCAAAAATACAAAGTGACTGAGGTATATGATAAGGTTTTGTAAGGGCTGGGACTACTGTTATTTCTACATTTTCGCCATAAATATATTTGTTTACTAAGCTCATGGCATTTTGTATAGCAGCTTCGATTAATCCTTCATTCCATTGTAATGCAACAAGTTCTTCACTTGTTAATGTATGCAAGTTATGAAGGTTTGTATCATTAAATAAAGAGCTACTACCTTTACTGCTCTCTTCTTTAAACTCGAAATTAAAGTCATGATCGCGAAAGAAATTTGTTAAGCAACCCTTTTTTTCTATTAAGCTATAGGGGGCGAATTGAGTAATAGATACCATAATGAAATAAGCTCCTTCCATTATTATCTTTAATTTTTCAATGCCATTCTAACTTTTAGAAACACCTTTAATCCAAGCCAAGCACCCACTGTATTTAACAAAATGTCATCAATATCAAAACTACCTAGGCTAAAAACAAATTGAAGTAATTCTAGACTGCCAATCAACCATATGAATACAAAAATTAATAAACTGCTTTTTCGCAGCTTAGGGATTAATAAAGACAAAAATAATCCGAACGGTATAAAAACAATGACATTCCCAATTAGATTTATCATTATTACACTTGCATTGTAGTATCCAATACTGTTCACATAATTACCTATTGTTTTAAATGGAATAAGATTGTACGAAGCTTCTTTATAAGTACTTCTAGAAAATCCAAAGAACATCACGTATATGAGCATCAAAAAATAAATGCCAAATAACAACCATCCAAATATCAATTTCTTGTCCTTTGTCAAATGTATCGTATCTGACATACCCATTCCCCTATGTTTTTAAAACTAACAAAGCAACTTAAGAGTAACTTCTAGTATTCTTATATGATCTCTACATATCATACCATATATCCTTTGGTAAAATTAGTATAATCAATAAATCACACAAAATTCAAAAATAATATGTATAATTTTTAATTATTCAAAAATATTAGAATACAAAACAGGATTTCTCTATTAAATATTGAAATATTATATTAATCATTAAATAACACGAATTCTAACATATATATAATTATAAATTGTTTAAGATGGTTCCAGTATTTATAGCCTAAAATGAAGCATTTATCTTATGTTTTCGTGCATACATTATGTAATAAGTAAAGAAATATAAAATTTCTTTATCACACAACAGCTTAAAAGCGTTTGTGTGATATAATATTAACCGTCACTATTTTGACACAAATAACTTCATAATTTTTTATTTGTAAGGGAGGAAATAACAATGAATATAGTAAAAAAAAGTGAGATTCCAGCTCATTTAAGAGAGTATGTTATTGAACAACAGTACGATGCGTACACTCCTATTAATCACGCTGTTTGGCGTTATGTGATGAGACAAAATGTAAATTTCTTTAAAGATGTCGCTCACGAAGCTTATACAAATGGTGTAACAGCCTCAGGCATGAACATTGAACGTATACCAAGAGTGGAAGAAATGCATAATAGCCTTCAGCCATTTAATTGGGGTGCTGTTGCAATAGATGGATATATTCCTGGAGTAATTTTCTTTGACTTCCAAGCTCATGGGCTACTACCGATCGGAACTGATATTCGTAAATTAGAAAATATCGAATATACACCTGCTCCTGATATTATTCATGAAGCCGCAGGACATGCACCAATTCTTTGTGATAAAAAATATGCTGAATACGTCAAAACCTTTGGTGAAATTGGGCGAAAAGCTATCGCAACAAAGGAAGAACATGACGTATTTGAAGCAGTTCGTACATTATCTAATTTATTAGAAAAAGGAAGCACAACTGAAGAAGAGATTGCTGAAGCTGAAAGAAATCTTGAAGAAAAACAGAAAGCTGTTACACAAATCTCTGAAGCTGAAGAAATATCACGACTTTACTGGTGGACAGTAGAATACGGACTAATAGGAAGCATCAGCGATCCTAAAATATATGGTGCGGGCCTACTATCATCAGTTGGAGAAAGTAGCAGTTGTTTAACAGATGAAGTCAAGAAAATTCCATTTGATCTAGATCATGTTATTTCAACTGGTTTCGATATCACAACAAAACAACCTCAACTGTTTGTTTGCGAAGATTTTGATCAATTAATCGATGCTGTTAAACAATATGCAAAGCGGATGGCATTTTATGTCGGCGGCACAGAGAGTCTAGAAAAAGCTGTACAATCTGGTGCAACTGCAACAGTTGAGTATAGTTCAGGCTTACAGCTGACTGGGACTGTTTCAAAACTAATTAAGGATGAAAAACAAGAAGCAGTTTATTTAAATACGTCAGGTGAATCCATCTTATCATATGATGACAAACAACTTGCTAATCATGGGAAAGATGTTCATGCTGATGGCTTCGGATCTCCAGTTGGAAAGCTAAAAGGAGAAGATAAACCTTTAGAAGACCTATCTGATGTTGAATTAGAGCAGTATGGAATTATTATTGATGACAAAGCAACACTACAGTTTGAAAGCGGTGTCATCGTTGCTGGAATAGTTCATGAAGTGATAAGAAAGAACAGTAAAGTAATTCTCATTCGTTTCAAAGAAGCTACAGTCACATATGACAATCAAACACTTTTCCAACCAGATTGGGGTATGTATGATATGGCTGTTGGGTCACACGTTACATCTGTTTATGCTGGTGCAGCAGATCCTGAAGCTTATTTTTCATCAGAAAGCATAGTAGAGGACGAAGAAGGTAATTCTAACGTAACTAACTCCTTAAGCCCATTAGATCATTTATATACAAGAGTACGTGAAATAAGAGAAGATATCAGTCTTCATTCAAATCCATCTGAGGGTTTACTAGAAGTGATAAATCAACTAGATAAAGACTTCCCTAATGATTGGTTATTACGCTTAGAAATATTAGAGCTTCTAGCTGAAAATGATCTGAATCCTGAAGGTCAGGAAAAACTTCATAATGACTTAAACCGCTTAAAAAGTGACGAAAAGGCATTATCTCAACTCATCGAAAACGGTTTGAAATTAGTCTAGTTGACGGTATGAAAACGAGCGCTATGAAATTAAATAGCTGCTCGTTTTTTCTATTGATCATTGAACATGTGTTTTATGACACACCTTTTCTTTTCTTTATTACGTGAGAAATACTAAGTAACAATAATAAAAAGACTGGCAGAGCAATCGATACCACCCCTTCTATTAGTCCTAACCAAATATCCCATTCATCTAACTCTCTTGAGAGATTTGGTATGAAGGACAAACAAAAAGTTAAAATTATTAAAAACAAGAGCGTATAACGAGGCTTAATAGATGGCACAGCATGTCTAAGTACTAAATCGGCAGACCAGTAATAAACAACGATAGTTATCAAAACTCTTAGGAAATATAAGCTAACAATAAATCCATCTAAGCGTTGGAAAAAAGGCAATTGAAAATATTCAATCATAGTTATGAATGGATACGTGTCATTTACCAATTGGTCATAACTGAAATAACCGTAAGCAACAAAGCAATTTACAAGAAAAATAAATGTTGTAATGATATTCCCGAATATCAATGCTTTAAAAGCTGATTTCTTTTTCATCATAAATGGGATGATTAAAATAACTAGCTCATAACCTAAAAATGCATCTAACACACCAAAACCGCCGTCAATAATCTTTTTCTCCCCTTCAAAAATAAAGGGTGTAAATCTTAAAATCCTAAATTCAGGTGTTAAATAGAAAAACAACAACACAATCCATATCGTAAGCCCAAAAAATACAACAGTTGTTTTCCCGATATGGTATATTCCACTTCTAACTAGCCAATATGTAATAACTAAAGTAAAGATAATAAATAAAAGTGAGGGCATAGTTGGATAATATAAGGTACGTAACAATAAGTCATAATACTTTAAAACTAAGACCCCAGTTGTACTCCACAACAAAGCCAAAAAAACATATAGTGGCTTTACAAGAATTGGGGAAATTACGTCTTCTAATATTTCAAATATGGTTTTATCTTTTCCAAAACGAAATACTAACGCTATAAGTATTAAATTCAAAATGACAAGAACAGAAAATATTAATATTCCAATCCACCCATTTGTCCCAAACGCTTCTGCGGTATAACGTGGTAAGCTTAATTGATCAATGCCTGTTTGTATCATAAAAACCATTATTGCAACCTGAAATGTACTGAGTCCCTCTTTCATCATGTGCCTCATTTGCTTATTGATTTTGTTGGCTGTTATAGCTTTAATTGTTGCTTTTCCTAATAAGAACTAAACACGTTTCGAAAAGAGCCTTTTCTTTTGAAGTACTAAAAACTTAAAAGAAAAATGAGCTTAACCAAAAATTAATTACATATTTATTCCTTTGATGTTAGTATGATGATAATTTCCTAAATTATTCCTACATCCCCCATTATCCACATTTAGTGCACGACTATCTGTTATTTTTCCTTTACACATCCAGTTTTTTAGCAAGAATCATTAGGTTATTCGTTTAGGCTGTTTTCGCATCGATTGTTGCTTTTCGTTCTTAAAAATAAACACGTAAATATCAATCGTTCGTAGCACCTTTTCTACTTTTAAAATAATTGAGTTGTCAAAACTTATTTTTTTAGTAAAAAAATAAGTTTACGAGAAGAGCCTTAGTTTAAATTGACAATCAATCCCTACCGTTGTTCATGCTAATGAGAAGAAGTTCACTCATGTTTTCTAATACGACATTCCAATAACATTTTTGGACCTTAAGTAAATTATTAGAAATCAAGACAAAATAGTTGAATGTCAAAAAAGGTCAGAGTATAATAAAGTCAAAGTTAGTCAAACACCCACCGATTCAATCGGTCTATTTTTCATATTAAAAGTCAAAGTTAGTCAAAGTCTAAACTAAATTGTATTTCAACTGATATCAGAGTTTATTAATAACAATAAATTTTATATATGGAGGTTTTATGTTATGGAATGTCAAGTTTGTAAAAATAAAGAAGCTGCTATTGTAGTAAAACTGAACATAAACGGTAACCAAGAACAATTACCTTTATGCCAAGAATGCTTTATCAATGAACGTAATAAATTAAATACACCCTCTGGCTTCCAAGGATTTTCGCAATTTCCTTTTGAGCACATGTTTCAAGGTTCTCAATCATCATCCGAGTCCAAAGAACATACTAAACAAACTCAACATGGAGGCAGAGGTGGATTATTAGATCAATTTGGACGCAACATCACACATGCTGCCAAAGCAGGCTTAATTGACCCTGTTATCGGTAGAGACAAAGAAATAAATAGAGTAATTGAAATTCTAAATCGACGCAACAAAAACAACCCCGTACTCATAGGTGAACCGGGTGTTGGTAAGACAGCAATAGCAGAAGGTTTAGCGTTAAAAATAGCTGACAATAATGTCCCGACTAAACTGTTAAATAAAGAAGTATATTTACTTGATGTTGCATCTTTAGTAGCAAATACTGGTGTGCGTGGTCAATTCGAAGATCGTATAAAAAGAATCATTGGAGAGCTTCAAAGAAGAAAAAATATTATTCTTTTCATTGATGAAATCCATTTATTAGTTGGTGCTGGTTCAGCCGAAGGCTCTATGGACGCAGGTAACATCCTAAAACCAGCACTTGCTCGGGGCGAGTTGCAAGTGGTTGGAGCAACAACACTTAATGAATATCGCAAAATTGAGAAGGATGCTGCTTTGGAACGACGCTTTCAACCTGTTACTGTAGCAGAACCAACAACTGATGAAGCGGAACAAATATTACATGGTATTAAAGAAAAATACGAAAACTACCATCATGTAAAGTATACTGACGAAGCAATCACACAATGTGTCACTTTATCACACCGTTACATCCAAGATCGCTTCTTACCTGATAAAGCTATTGATCTACTTGACGAGGCTGGATCGAAAATTAATTTAGAGTTTGGTCACACCGATGAACAAGCTATACAAGATCGCCTATCTCAAATAACAAAAGAAAAGGAGGTTGCAGCAAATCAAGAAAATTACGAAGAAGCTGCAAATTTACGACACGAAGAAATCAAACTAGAAAAACAATTAAAAGATCAAAATAATGTAGAAAAAGCATTGGTAAATACGGAAGTTATTCAAAAAATTATTGAAGAAAAAACAGGTATCCCTGTTGGGAAGTTACAACAAGATGAACATAATAGAATGAAAAACTTGGAGAAAAACTTATCATCAAAAGTAATAGGACAAGAGGAAGCTGTTAAGAAGGTTGCAAAAGCTATTCGTCGAAGCAGAGCTGGCCTAAAAGCAAAACATCGTCCAATTGGATCATTTCTATTTGTAGGTCCAACAGGTGTCGGAAAAACGGAACTAACAAAAACTTTAGCAGAAGAATTATTTGGCTCTAAGGATATGATGATTCGTTTTGATATGAGTGAATTTATGGAGAAACATTCGGTGTCAAAATTAATAGGTTCACCTCCTGGATATGTCGGGCACGAAGATGCAGGTCAATTAACAGAAAAAGTCCGCAGAAATCCTTATAGTATCATTTTATTAGATGAAATTGAAAAAGCACATCCTGATGTGCAACATATGTTTCTTCAAATTTTAGAAGATGGCCGTCTTACTGATAGCCAAGGTAGAACAGTTAGCTTCAAAGATACAGTAATTATAATGACCAGTAATGCTGGAACATCACATAAAACAATTACAGTAGGCTTTGAACATAGCGGAACCGATGCTATTAAAGAAAGTAATATTCTAAATACGTTAGGTTCATTCTTTAAACCAGAATTTTTGAACAGATTTGATAGCATTATCGAATTCAATCAATTGGAAAAAGCACAGTTACAGAAAATAGTAGAGCTATTAATTTCAGAACTAGAACAAACATTAAAAGATCAAAACTTAATATTAACTGTTTCATCAGAAGCGATTGAAAAAATTGCTGAATTAGGCTATCACCCTCAATTTGGAGCTCGACCACTTCGTCGAGTCATCCAAGAACAGCTTGAAGATCAAATCGCTGATTTACTGCTCGAAAAAGAAGATGTTACGGAGTTCCACACAGATATAAAAGCAGAAAAAATAGCAGTTAAGGCAGTCGAGAAGCAAATTGTATAAGTCTATAGGCTAAAATCAGCTTTTTAGACACATCTCACAACTACACATACTGCTTCGAACTAAGAAACAACAATCTATACAACTACTATACGTGTCGCCTCTTTTCTATAAAAAGACGATGACAGTCGTATATAACACCATCTTGCTTTTATAATTTTAGCAACAAAGTTTCACTAAAGCCTCTCCTTAATAGAATGGAAGATTAAATGCTAAATTTGTACCGTATAGAAGAGAACATTCTCTCTATACGGTATTTTTCGTTGTTAACCTTTTTTCCTATCATATAATAATTAGCTCTCTTGTTGAATGTGTTAATCGCTCACTACCATTATCTGTTATGACAATATCATCTTCAATTCTTACGCCGCCAAGGTGAGGGATGTAAATTCCAGGTTCTACAGTTATAACCATGTTTGGGTGTAAGATATGATTAGCTATGGTTGATAAAAAAGGAAGTTCATGTAAATCTAAACCAAGACCATGACCAGTCCCGTGACCAAAGTATTCTCCATAACCTCTTTCAGTAATGTAATCTCTAACAATTTTATCACCGGCTATACATGATAAACCTGGCTTCATTCCTTTTACACCTAACGACAGTGCCTCTTTAACGATAGAATAAATTTCTTTTAATTGTTCATCAGGCTCACCTATAGCAATCGTACGAGTAATATCTGATCGGTATCCCTTATAAAGAGCACCAAAATCTAGCGTTACCATCTCTCCATACTCAATAATCTTTGGAGTAGCAACACCGTGTGGAAATGCAGACCGATAACCCGATGCTACTATCGTATCAAATGATGACGAGTCTGCCCCTTGCTTTCTCATATATAATTCTAATTCATTCGCTACCTCTTTCTCGCTAATACCTGGGCGTATAAATTCTAGTATATGTTTAAATGTCCCATCAGCAATTTTTGCTGCTGTTTTAATCGTATCAATTTCTTCATCTGTTTTTATCATCCTTAACTTTTCAATAATCCCTGATGTTGGAACTAGCTGAGAGGAAAGAGTTTCTTCATATTTTTTATATGCACCAAATGAAAGATGCTCTTGTTCGAAACCTAACTTCTTAATACCGATAAGCTCCGACTGCACCGACACACTATTGGCGATCTCATTTATCGTGTTACTTTTGTGTTTAACAATGTCAAACCCAATTGCCTGTTTGGTCGCTTGCTCTACATAACGAAAATCCACATGTAACTTAGCTTCATTTGCTGAAATAAGTACAACTCCTGCAGAACCAGTAAAGCCTGTTATATACCGCCTATTTTGATTACTAGTGATAAGAAGTCCATCTAAATTTAGTTCAAAAAGTAGTTTCCTAAGTTCTTTAAGTTTATTCATCATTTCTCCCCCTCTTTTTTTAGTTTTTTTCGTAAGGATCTTCTCATAAACTTTCTTTAATTTTTCAACTTACATTTGAGTTAATGATGTGTACGACATGATTTTTTAGTTTAGAGAAGAAAAGATGCCCCTAACTCTTATTGCTAAAAGCAATCATTAATGCGAAAACAGCCTTTCGTAACTTTTATTGATTTTTACATCCTGCACCTGAGTCAGTGATGTCAATGATAAGATTTTTTTAGAGGCATTAGAGCAGAAAAGATACAACGAATGCTAATTGTTTACGTGTTTATTCTTGTTTGATAAATAACAATCAATGCGAAAACAGCCCTCTACTAAGACTATATATGCAGTTATTATGCCAAGCAGCCAACATTTGACTAATTCACTTGAATTCCTTTCACACTAAAAAAATACAAGAGCAAACTATCAACGTTCGTGACTACCGAATCTCTCTTAAGACTCAAAATTTAATAATAAAAGCACCATCGTTAACAAGAAAACTTCGAAAAAGCTGCAGTGTAAAAAAAACTATACAACGCTTTGTACTCGATGTATAAATTAGAAGATATATTTTTTCTTTCGTAATTATTAGAAATTTTAGATTTTTCATATCATTATACTTCATAATTATGGTAATATTAAGATACTTATATAAATAGGACTGATGACGAGTGAATGTACAAGACTTTATTCATAATAGGAACAAATTTTTAAGTAAATTGCTAGCCAT
Source organism: Cytobacillus sp. Hm23 (assembly GCF_051842895.1). NCBI lineage: Bacteria > Bacillati > Bacillota > Bacilli > Caryophanales > Bacillaceae > Cytobacillus > Cytobacillus sp. Hm23. Next base: position 134,505 of record NZ_JBPXRQ010000011.1, on the reverse strand, counting down.
TGTTTACGCAATAGAATTAGCTATCTCCATATATATAAATGAGTTTCACACTATCATGCTTATTGGACTAGCCCTACTTTTCTTAATATATAGCTTTATAATCTTAGCTGCCAATCCAACTTTGACGATGTATGTAATCATCATTTCATTGTTCACATATTTTTTCATCCTAAACTTCTTCTCACCAAACAGTGGGAACTATTTTCTAATCATATTTGGGATCATAGTCACCACTCTTTATCACCAGGTATTACCCATCATTTTTTCTGGGGCTATTGCTAGCTGCATGCTAATATTTTTCTTTATAACAAATTACGAAGAAAATTTTGCAACTCCTTCGGCAACAACAGATATCTATTTTGGTTATTTTACAGTATTAACTACGATATTTTTTATTTTTTTGGCTATTAATACGAGGCAACTCTGGTTAAGTGCCCAACATAGCGAGCAAATATTGAAGCAGCAACTGGTATCTATTCAAGAATACTTTCAATCATTTTTCGAAAATTCAAACGATGCTATACTGTTATTAGATATTAACGGGACTATAATTATGATGAACGATGCATTTGAACGAATTTACGGTTGGAGCTACGAGGAAGCTGTAGGATTTCACATTGAAAAAATCACCTACAAACGAGAAGAAAGGAATGAATTATTACAACGAGTCCTATCTGGAGAAAGGATTGTTGCATTACCATTCAGTGATGAAGGTAAACACGGGAAAAAAGTAGATGCTGAAATCACATTATCACCCATTTACAATGATCAACAGGTAATCATAGCTATTTCAGTCATAGCCAGAGACATTAGTAGTAAAAAGGAAACAGAAGCAAGGCTTATTCAATCTGAAAAACTTGCAGTAGTAGGTGAAATGGCTGCAGGAGTTGCACATGAAATCCGTAACCCATTAACAGTCATATCAGGGTTCATGAAAATTATAGATAGTGATAAAAATAATCCGTATAAATATTATTCCAAATTAATATTAGATGAACTCAAGCGAATAAACTTAATTATTAGTGAATTTTTAATTTTAGCCAAGCCACAAGCAGTGAAATACGAACAAGTAAAGATCAATACCATTATAGAAGACGTCATTTTACTGTTTCAATCAGAGTGTAATTTACGTGACGTCAATATCCATTACGAGAATTCAAATAAATCTACTCTCCTTACATGTGAGGCGAACCAGTTAAAGCAAGTATTCATAAATTTATTAAAAAACTCCATCGAAGCAATGCCAACAGGTGGTACTATTCACTTAATGTGCACGAGCACAAGTAATAACCTCCTTATAGAAGTACAAGATAATGGACAAGGTATACCAAGTTCAATTATTGAGAATATCGGTAACCCGTTTTTCACTACGAAAGAAAGTGGGACAGGTCTTGGTATGATGATTAGCCAAAAGATTATTCAAGACCACAAAGGAGAACTATCTATTACTAGCAAAGAGAATGAAGGAACAACTGTAACAGTCCGGCTTCCACTACAGTAGATGTATGTTTTGATTGTGAACAATATTATATAATTTTCATCTAATCATTTCTCTTTTAACATCTGTTGTCTTAGTTAACTATTACCTTTTTCATGTATCACTTCAAACTGTTTATTACGTATTTCAACATTTAGCAAAACTCTTTTCCAAATGTTATTGCAATCTCTCTAGTATTAAAACAGCAGATTGGAGTATGTACGAATGTCATCGAAAAGTGTCCAAGCGATAGATAATTGTTGTATATGAGTTTTCATCCAACGACCAACACCAAAGAGACAGCTTCTATAAATACCCGTTAAGTTAGTGGGTATTTTTTTAATCAATTATATAATTGAGTAAGTTTATGAATATTTTATAGATGTCCAGCAAACAGTCCTCAATTTCAAACCGCAACATCCCTATCCTAGTAGTCAATATTTCATACTTCTGTAAGCCAAAATATAAAAAAGACCTCATAATCTATGAGATCTTTTTTTATCTACTTCACCCTTACTGCTCCACCACTTGGTTATACTTTTTTGAAATAAACTTAATATAAGAGAAAATATGATCAAATTTTTCAATTCGTGTTTTCTTCTGTTCTATATGTTTTTCCTTGTTCATATGATTATTGGTGAGGTGTTTACATGAAGAGCATACATATATGTTTGTTATTTACTTCCTACATTATCCTATTCTTTAATGGTTCAACACTCGGTTTTTTCCTATTCAAGTTATTAGATGCAAAATATGGTTACTTCTTCTTCAGTACACTTTCTTACTTTGGATCGTTACTTGCACTGATTGCTTACCATATTTATAAGAAGAATTCATTTTACTGCACAATGTCTTACTTCGTTAATATTATTATAGGCTTGTATCCTGCTCTATTTTTAATTAGTGCAAAATATTTTTTTCACAACTTACTCAAATGAATTTTATAATTGAAGTTTAATCCACTACAATTGACTCTTAAAAGAGTGTGTCTATTCGTATTTAAATATGGTTGATATCCTTTGTAATATAACTTATTAACAGCTCTTAAAGATTGTAACAAACCATTATAGTCATCATAAAGTGAAAATGTATCTATACATTAGTTCTTTCATGTTGGTCAGTTAATATTTGAGGTCCATCTTTAGTAATTGCAATAGTATGCTCATATTGTGCTGATAGACTCCCATCAATCGTACGGGCAGTCCAATGATTATCATCCATTTTTGACTGCCAGGCACCAACATTCACCATAGGTTCTATAGTGATTACCATACCTTCCTTTAACCTCAAACCTTTATGTGGTAATCCAAAGTGTGGCACTTGAGGCTCCTCGTGAATAGTTGGTCCAATTCCGTGTCCTACAAATTCACGTACGACTGAAAACCCCTCATTTTCGACAAATGTTTGAATAGCATGACCGATATCTCCCATTCTATTCCCAATATGTGCCTTTTCAATTCCTTTATACATAGCTTCTTTCGTTACGGATAGTAATTTTTCTGTTTTGTCATTGATTTGTCCAACTGCATATGTCCATGCTGAATCTGCTAATCCCCCATCCAAATTAACGACCATATCAATCGTTACAATGTCTCCATCATTTAGAGGCTTCTTGCGAGGAAATCCATGACAAATTTCATCATTAATAGATGCACAAGTAGCAAACTCGTAACCTCGAAATCCTTTTTGTTCAGGAGTAGCTCCGTGCTCCTTTAAATATCTTTCAACAAATTGGTCAATTTCATATGTTGATATACCTGGTTTAATTAGTTTTGCAATCTCTTTATGACATGAAACTAATAAAGTACCAGCCTTTTCCATTAATGCTATTTCTCTTGATGTTTTTAACTGAATCATCGCATGTCTCCTTTTCTATTTACTTCTCTTATATTCATATTGTTATGATTTACAAAATGTCACCAAAGACTTGTTTTTTCTTATGGAAGTTTTCTTATTATTGTTATTTATAACAACAAGTTGAGGTTATAAGCGAACTGTAAAGGAGAAGAAATGTGCCACGTGCATAAGTTAGTATGCTTGTTTATCTCTAAGTACGATAAACAAAATCAACCATTGTAAAAGAGGCTGTTGTATAGATCAACAGCCTCTAAACACTTTACAACGATTACAACTTTTTATCTTCTACTCCACTTAACCATGCATCAATTTCCCCTACAACTGATTGTACACATCCCTCTTCGAAAGGAGATTTTAAATTTGCTACTTTCACAAGGTTTGTAAATGATTGGCTTCCTCCCTGTTTGCAAAGATGAACATAATCATTCCAAGCAGATTGCTGATCCTCTCTTGACCTTTTCCAAAATTGGAAAGAACAAATTTGCGCAAGCGTATAATCAATATAATAAAACGGAGTTTGATAAATGTGACTTTGACGTTGCCAAAAACCACCCTGTTCTAAATATTCATTTCCATCATAATCTCGATGTGGTAAATATTTTTTCTCTAAGTCTCTCCAAGCCAACTTCCTTTCTTTCGGTGTAGCTTCTGGATTTTCATAAATAAAATGTTGGAATTCATCAACTGCAACTCCATAAGGAAGAAATAATAACGATTCACTTAAATGAGAGAATTTATACTTTTCCGTATCTCCTTCGAAAAATAGCTCCATCCATGGCCAAGTGAAGAATTCCATACTCATTGAGTGTATTTCACAAGCTTCAAAAGTAGGCCAATTATATTCTGGGATCTCATAATTTCTAGACTCATACACCTGAAAAGCATGCCCCGCTTCATGTGTTAGTACATCAATATCGCCTGAAGTACCATTAAAATTTGAAAAGATAAATGGCGACTTATGGTTTTCTATATAGGAGCAATACCCACCACTTGCTTTACCCTTTTTAGCCACGAGATCCATTAAATTATTATCAATCATATAGTTGAAAAACTCGTTTGTTTCAGGAGATAATTCTTCATACATTTTCTTACCGTTATTTATAATCCATTCTGGACTTCCTTTTGGTGTTGCGTTACCAGTTTTATATTGAAAGCCTTCATCGTAATATTTTAAAGCATCGACCCCAATGCGCTCTTGTTGACGTTCCCGTAATTTAGTAGCTAATGGAACAATATATTCCTTCACTTGGTCTCGGAAATTTTTAACCATATCTGCATTATAGTCAGTTCTTGTCATTCGATAGTACCCTAACTCAACAAAATTTTTATATCCGAGTTTTACGGCAATTTCTGTACGTACTTTAACTAGCTTATCGAATATATCATCCAGTTGTTCAGCATGCTCTTTGTAGAAGCCAAACCGTGCTTCGTTTGCCTTTTTTCTCATTTCTCGATCAGTGGATTCAGCAAATGGACCTAGCTGAGCAAGTGTACGCTCTTCTCCTTCAAACATAATTTTTGCAGAAGCTATCAACTTTGTATATTCTGTGGATAATTTATTTTCTAATTGTAAATCTTCTACTACTTCAGGTGAAAATGTTTTTAATTCAGCATCAGCTAATGCAAATAATTGCTTACCCCACTTCTCCTCTAGCTCAACTCTAAACTTAGAATTGACAAGTTCTTTGTAATAATCCGATATTAACCCTTGAAGCAAAGGTTGAACTTCATCTAAATAATCCTGTTCCTGCTTGTAAAATTCGTCCTCTGTATCGATGCTGTGACGGATATAACAAAGGTTAAACATTGAACTCACATCATTACGAATATTGTTTACGTCGTTCATTGCTAGTTCTTGCTCATCTACATTACTAGCATTTTTGAATTTGTTAATAGCCAAATGATATTGAGCTTCAATTTCTTTCATATTTGGGCGTTCGTATGTATAAGTTTCAAATTTCATATTTTCCCCACCTTATTTTTATTTTGAACCACTTCTACTATTCTACATTGTTTATGAAAGTCCTTCTAAACAATATTCGAAAAATATCAATTTAATACCCAAAAAAGAGTAAGGAAATTACGATTATGATGCAAAATATAAAAACCTACTATATTCAGCAGAATAATTCAGCTCATATGAAAATAATGTTAATCTTTGTGATTTTTTCTAACTAAGTATGATAGGATAAGAACGAATAATTAAGAAAGTTGCAATTATTGTAAACGTCGTTTATTTTAAGGAGGATAAAAAAATGCACGAATTAGACTTGCACCACATTTTTGAACTTGGCATGATTCTAATCATGCTTGCGGCAGGAATAACTGCAATAGCAAAAAAGTTTAAGCAACCGTATCCAATTGCACTTGTTATTGTAGGTACTATTATTGGGTTAGTAAATATCCCTGTACTTGAACCATTGAAGGAGTTTATTACCGAAGGAGAAGTGTTCAACTTTGTTATCATTACATTGTTTCTACCTGCTTTATTAGGAGAAGCTGCACTGAAACTCCCATACACACATTTGTTGGAAAATAAAAAGCCCATTATTGCATTAGCCTTTGGCGGAACCTTTTTGTCTTTCCTTATCATTGGTTTTTCATCCCATTACTTGTTAAATTTATCTATACCTGCAGCCTTCGTATTCGCCGCATTAATGAGTGCTACAGACCCTGTAAGTGTATTATCAATATTTAAAAGCGTTGGTGTTAAAAAACGCCTTGCTACTGTTATTGAAGGTGAATCTCTTTTTAATGATGGCTTAGCAGTTGTTCTCTTTAATATTTCTGCATTTTATTTACTCTCTTATATTGATCAAGGTTGGGTAGGTGCCGGTTTAGGTGCTTGGGAATTTGTAAAGGTAATCTCACTAGGACTTATAATTGGTGGTTCATTAGGATATGCCTTCTCACTATTAACTAAATATTTTGATGATTACCCCCTCGAAATTATTTTTAGTATTATTTTATTTTACGGATCATTTTTATTAGCTGAAAGCGTACATGCTTCAGGAGTTATCGCAGTAGTTGTAGCTTCACTTATCTTCGGTAATTATGGATCAAAAATAGGGATGAGTCCAACTACAAAACTAAATATCAATAATTTTTGGGACGTCGCCGCGTTACTTGCAAATTCACTTGTCTTTTTAATGGTTGGGTTGGAAATAACAAGAATAGATCTAACTGACAGATGGGGTATGATTGGATTAGCGTTGCTCATCGTATTAATTGGTCGAAGTATTGCGGTCTATACTAGTTTATCAATCGTCAAAAATTTCCCAGCAAATTGGAAGCATGTATTGAATTGGGGAGGATTAAAAGGGTCTCTATCCATTGCGCTCGTATTAAGCTTACCTCGTGACTTTACCGGACGAGAAGATATCTTAATTCTGGCATTCAGTGTTGTACTATTCTCCCTTGTATTTCAAGGTTTAACAATTAAGCCGCTTATAAAAAAACTAGGCGTTATTTCTACTAGAAAAGGTTCTGATGATTATGAACGATATTTAGCCCAACTATACCGATACCAAGCATCAAAGGATGAACTATATAATGTTAAATCTAAACTATATATCCCTCATCCAGTTTACAAGGAGTTATTAGCTACTTATGACGCACATATAGAAAATATACAGAAAGATCTTAACCAATTATTTAAGGAACACCCTGAATTAAAGGAAAACCAAATGGCTGCTTTAAAAAAACACATTCTATATGTGGAGCATGAAGCCATTAGTCGACTTGAAAAAGAAGACATTATTTCAGCTGAGATTAAGACAGCAGTACAAGAAACAATTACAAACGAACTTGTCAAGCTAGAAGAAAAATAACGAAGCTCAATAAAACTCTGCCCGATAAACATATCAAATCAATGTAACGCTACGCTGTTGTAAAAAATATAACTATAAATATAAAACTGTTTTCGTTGTTTCTCGAACTAAAAAATATATACGTGGATATCTAAAGTTAGTGGTATCTATTTTTTTATAAAATGATGACTATTGAATAAAATGATGTTAATATCTTCTATTTTAGGGCAACAAAGTTTACGAAAGAGCTGATCATTAAAACTAAATTATGATCATTGTGTATAAAAATCACCTCGTATTACAAACTATTTAGTAGTTGTTTAACTCCAAGACGAGGTGATTTTTTTAATGGTACAAATCTTACGACATGAAGTTGAAACACATGGTAACAACACAACAATTACGGTTTATGTAAATGAGCACCAAACAGAATTTGCAACAGAATTTGAATCGAAGCAAAATAATGATAAAAATGATTTAGAAGAAAGTGTACAGAACTATGTCAAAAAGAGATTTCCAAACCTAAAAAAAGCTACTGTTAAAGTCGTTGTTGGCTCAATGCTTGTTACATCCTTTGCAGTTAGTCCAGCCTTAGGGATAATTGGAGGAGGAAATCAAGCTGAAGCAGCTGAAGCAGAAGAAGAGACTGAAGAGGCACTTGAAAGTAATTTTTCAGATGTTTCTCTCGAAAATATGGATGAAGAAACTGTTTCAGCTATTAACGATTTAGTAGATATGGGTGTCATCACAGGATATGAAGATGGGACATTCCAACCTTGGGAAGATATTTCAAGGCAGCATGCAGCTGTAATGTTTGTTAGAATGATGGAATTGGATACAACAGACGTTGAGGACCCAGGGTTTGAAGATGTAGACCCAGATGATTTGTATTACAAAGAAATTGCAGCAGCCGTTGAAGCTGGATTATTCATAAAAGCAGAGAATTTTAATCCGACTGCTACTTTTACACGAGGTCAAGCTGCTACTGTTTTAGTTAGAGCATTTGATTTAGAAGGTGATACAACGACCCCATTTACAGATATAACAGATAGTGGTCACGATGATATGATTGGTATTTTATTCAATAACGATATAACCAAAGGAACAACTGAATCAACATTTTCACCACATTCCGAAGTAAAACGATCACAATTCGCTCTATTTTTATTTAGAACTTTTCAATTAGATGAAGATGTAGATGATGATACGATTGGTGAAGCTAATCCTGATGATGAGGGTAATGTCGACGACGAGGCTGGTAATCCTGATGATGAGGCCGGTAATCCTGATGATGAGGGTAATGTCGACGACGAGGCTGGTAACCCTGACGACGAGGCTGGTAATCCTGATGATGAGGCCGGTAATCCTGATGATGAGGCTGGTAATCCTGATGATGAGGCCGGTAATCCTGATGATGAGGCCGGTAATCCTGATGATGAGGCTGGTAATCCTGATGATGAGGCCGGTAATCCTGATGATGAGGCTGGTAATCCTGATGATGAGGCCGGTAATCCTGATGATGAGGCCGGTAATCCTGATGATGAGGCCGGTAATCCTGATGATGAGGCCGGTAATCCTGATGATGAGGAAAACGTCTAGGATGAGTCTGCAACAGACGATAAAAATACATGTGGGTGGAAACAAAATATTGTTTCCACCCACTTTATTATTCCATTTTATAGCTTTTTCTTTAAGATTTGATATAATACTATACGTATGTTTAAAACAAGGGGCAGGTATATCTTGAAGAAAAAGCATGGAGTATTTAAACACATTTATTTATACATTTTATTAGTAATCATTCCATCAATATTAATTATTACGATAGTAATTAACTATGTTGTAGATGATTTAAAAAAAGATTTGTATGATGAGACGAAAGAGATTGTCAAATTTCATGAAAATCATATAGACAGTTTTATCGGAGAGGCAAAAGTTAGTCTAGAAACGCTTGCATTAGTCTATAACATCCTGGATGAGAGTGAAAGTAATTTAACACAAATTTTACAAAATACGCAACAAAAAGACCCTCGATTTGATGGATTGTATTTTGTGAATAAAAGTGGAGTTATTACAGTAGGCTCAACTGCGATGCTTGAGAATGTTCCAATCTACGATCGAGAATATTTTCTAGAGGCACAAAAAACTAAAAAAACAACAATCTCAAAATCCCTTTTTAGTAGAGTTAGTGGTGATGAAGTCATAGTAGTTATCACACCTATTACACAAAATCAGGATGAAATCAAAGGTTATTTATTAGCGAGCTTACGTCTTAATTACATGGAAAATGTCATGAATCAGTTAACACCGAATATGATTATTAAAGTTTCTGATTCCAATCAGCCATTTTTATTTGGAACGAAGCAGGCTAAAAATATTAACGAACCTTTCCCAATTAAAGAACAATTTAATGAAGTACCATGGATAATAGAAGCTCAACCTCTAGCTTTAGAGAAAAAAGAACTCATTCAAACAAGCTTGTTAATTATAGGGCTTACATTCTTTTTTACTAATATCATATTTTTATTTGGAGAATATATTTTACTTAAAAGAAAAGCCAAAGTTGAACGCCTACAGAATGATGCTCAAAAGCTTGAGTTAGTGGGAGCATTAGCAGCAAGTACTGCACATGAGATTCGCAACCCTTTAACTGGTATAAAAGGACTCATCCAACTGTTAAGTGAAAAATATAAAAACCAAGAAGATCAATATTATTTCTCTGTTATCCAAACTGAAATTAATAGAATTAATGAAATTTCAAGTGAATTTTTAGTTCTTGGAAAACCTACTATTCAAAAAAATGAAAAGTATTGTCTAGTAGATATTTTAGATGAACTTGACCCTATTCTGCGCTCAGAAGCAAATTTATATAATGTAGAGTTAGAGGTTATTAAGCCAATACATAAAGTTTATGTGCGCCTTTCAAAAGATCATATTAAACAAGTCATATTAAATCTAACAAAAAATGCTCTTGAATCGATAAAGAACGATGGACGAATTAAGATACAATTATGTACAAGAGATAAATTTTGTAAACTTGAGATCACAGATAATGGAAAAGGCATGTCGGAAGAGGTATTATCGAAAGTATTCACACCATTTTTTACAATGAAGGATAAAGGCACTGGTCTTGGCCTTGTCGTATGTAAAAGGATCGTTAATATGTATAACGGACATATAAAAATTCATAGTATTGAAAACAAAGGGACGACTGTTGAGATTTTATTCCCATTATGTACATCTAAGAAGTAGCATTACTTCCTAGCAGAATCTCAAAAGTAAGAAAGTAGGTGAAATTGTTGTGTCTAATACACACCTAGAATTCAATATGCTTATAGGTGCAAATAAACCAGAAAATATAATAAATAAAAATGCATCATGTCCATTCTGTGATCGCGATAGTTTGGAAAATATTATAGACGAAGACGGGTCAATCATTCTACTAAAGAATAAATATCCAGTTCTAAAAGACGCATATCAAACCGTAATAATTGAAACCGATGAATGTCACTCAGAACTTTCAACTTATTCAAAAGATCATTTGTATCGACTCATAGCCTTCAGCTTAAAGCATTGGATAAAATTAATGAACACAAACGAATATCAGTCAGTCATATTTTTTAAAAACCATGGTCCATATTCGGGCGGATCGTTAAGACACCCACACATGCAAATTGTAGGTCTTAATTATGTTGATTACTCACAAAATGTTTCAATAAAGGATTTTGAAGGCATTCCTATTGCTTCAAAAGATGGTGTATTGTTCAATATTTCATCCTTCCCTCGAATGGGGTTTGTTGAATTAAATATCAAGCTACCATCTTTTGAGAAACATTTAGTGATGGCAGATTATATCCAAATAGCAACTCATTATGTTTTAAATCATTTTCACAAAAACTGTAATAGTTATAATCTTTTTTTCTATTATGTAGAAAATGAGATTTACGCTAAAGTCATTCCACGATTTACTACATCGCCGTTGTTTGTTGGATATTCAATTCCACAAGTTTCAAATCAAACTTCGAAAATAGTAAAAAATATACAAAATAAATATTTTAAATGACTTGCTTATGTTACACAACAATAATAAATGTGAACTTTTTCTGAAAATTTAAAAAATATGATATGAAAATTGTATTTTTTGTCATATAATATAGTCACAGCCTTTTAATCATGTAGATTTTTTTAGATAGAAAGGAGTGGCGAAATGAATACACATCCTAATTATCGAGATTTTTATCAAAAATCATGTATTTGTATGGGCGATAGTGATCGTAGTAAATTTGTTGAACAAATTCAAGACCAAGTAGATCATACGAATATGGCTACTCATTGGCTAATAGCTTTAGAAGGTGAACCTATAGACAACAATTCAGAAATATATATATGGAAAGTTATAGTGTTCCCTGCATACGTAGATGGAATGTTTCATTACCAAAATCCTCAGGTTCTTATCAAATCTATTCATTCCATCCACAAGGCTTTTGAGTTAGCAAAAGAGTTAGAGAAACATATAAAATCTGATTGCCTTTTAATTAACTACTCAAATAAACAAGTCGGTTAACTTATCTGCTTTACCTCTTTTTATTCAATTATGTGAAAACTAACACATAACTTATTTACATAACCTCTTTACTTCGTAACAAAATGGATGTTTCCCAATTGATTGTTGTTTAGCTAATTAGGACAAACACAACGTGTATATAACAATAATATCGTAGCAGCTTCTTTAAGTGTGCACGCTCCAAGTAATATCGAAGCCTTTTGATGATAGTTGATAACGTTCATATATAACGTAACCTTATACGTGTTTTATAACGTTCAAGTATGACTCGCCCTTTGACTCAAAGTATTCCACCCACACTCTATTAATCGCTCTGAATTTCCTCACCGAACCGTTTACTAACTCCTAAAACACTTAAAATGACGGCACTGTTTCGATAATCGGATAGGGGCTAAGTACCGATTTCACGAAATCGAATCGCCGATAAAACTTCCCGTATATTGTAACTTTTTCTTAATCCAGCATCCCTCGTTAACATTGCCAACAGTGAGTTTGTGTCATTGCTAAGTAATGTCATTTCCTCAACAATACGATTAATCGCCTTTTGTTTGATGCTTTCACTATCCTTGCCCGATTCTAACTTCGGTGGCTCGCCCACGAGTATATCGGCTGGATTTGTTAATAGAATTTTGATGATGTTCACCGCGATATAAAACTTTTCCTTTTACGATGATGAAGGTGTGTCTGTTAATAGTTCGGAAGCTTGTTGATAGAGTTCGTGTTATCTTCTGCCAAAAAACAGTTTGCTTCGCTTATATTTTGCTCGGCGTTCAACCTCGTCTGTAGGTGGAAACTGCTTACCGGAACATTGCGCCACCTCCTTTTGTATTTTATGTCCACACAAAAAAAGCCGGTTTTTCACCGACTAATTAAATGTATTTTTATTAATTTAAAAGTATATGCTGCCAATGCTCGGGAAGTTGGTGTGTTTCTAAATGCATAAACTCAATTAATTCAGCTTTTCCCGCGCTAATATCAAATTTCAGTCTATCTTTTCCTACGCTGATATGTGGCCCTACAACTGGATGAACTTCTAACGTGACATAAAATCTAAATGATCGATAACCATAAACCCTCTCAGCACTAATAACATCAATCATATAAGAGTAAACGACAGGGGGTTCATTTATTAATTTCGAGTAATACTCTAATATTGGCTTGTCAATTTCGGATGAAAGTAAACTGAGGAACATATCGTGATATAGTTCTTCTCTCGATTCTGTAGGTGGCTTTGGTAACTCTTCCGCTAAGGTCAATAATGGGGTTGTTAACAACATGGCTAATGTCAATAAAACAACTATATAATACTTATTCAATAGTATCACTCCATGAATGCAACTTTTTAAGTTCATTCCTTAGGTTTAACGATTGAATTAGTTATTTATCATTATTATTTTTTCCAATTTCAGCAATTGGTGGTTACGACCACGCTGGTTTTTCCTTTACTCGCTCTCATACTTTCTTAAATAAGCAAATAGCCTGCTCAATGCGACAAAACAGTCGTCATGTTCACCGGTTACATATTGCTCTCACTATTCGAGCAATATCCCGTGATTTTTGAAAATTTCATGCCTCAGCTATCAACGCACGACAACATCGCCTCAATTTCTAGCTCTTTCCGTTGCCTTTGTTGTATTTTATGAATACGTGATTGCGTTAAATAGTTTACTTTTCTTTAGCATCTTTTTCAACTCATCGATGTAAGATTCCTTTGCATGTCGTTTTAAAATGGACTATTTAAACAAATAAGCAATGGATGTGGTTGCGCTCTAGATTCTAGAACTAGCAACTAATTAATCGTAGGTAATGCACTTGCTAGCACCGTCATTTATAAACACGGACCAGGGCGGCAACGATCATCCCAAAAATTGAAAAATTCGCTACCAACTTCAGACTCATAGGGCAAGAATGGTAGCAAAAAATTAATGGAGGTGATATCGTGGTTTGAATTTGATAAGAAAAGGACAAAGTTTGGTAAATGGTTACAACAAGAGGATATATCGCAAATTGAATTGGAAAAGAAATTGAAATAGAGCTAGAGGACTATTTCTTGCTTATGTAATGATAATGAATGCAAAGTGTTCGACTTTGGTTAGTTAATATATTTCGGTAAAGACGTGCCTCGAAATGTGAACAACAAGGTTGATTACATCGATTTTTGGGTATATAAAAAGCCGGTACTAAGCCGGCTTAATAATAATTATCTCACATGTTAAGAGGTATACTTTTCATGGTCACTATCATAATCACAAACGACCATTTTTCACTTATTATGCTAGTCTAAATACTACACCGTGCCCACCTTTCGGATATTCCCATTTGATATTTTGGTAAGGGCAACCAATACGACAACTTCCACATTCATGACAGCCTTCGTAACCTACATGCATACGTATATCTTCCCATTTGTAAACTTCTGCTGGACAAAATACTGTACACAACTTATCAGGACACTTTTCTATACATACATCGTGGTCTAAAACTGTTAAGTGGGACTCTGTATCTGCTTTAAAACGTACTAAATACTGTTTATCTTCAATAGTATTTGACATTACTTCACCGCCTTCCACGCACGATACATATCAGACATGAGTTTAAATGTACCTTTTTCACCTCTAATTGTTCGAATAATTTCCTTTTGTTTATCCTTCTTAGGTGTTCCATCAACTGTGAAAAACTTACTTGCAGCTTTATTCATCATTGGTAAATATTCTTTAAAATATTGAGGATTATTTTCAAATGTATGAGTTGCATCTTTATATTTCTTCAAGTCTTTTCCAATAAAACTGTTATAAATATTCTCATGATAAACATTCAATGTTGCTTCAGAGTAGCTATCTCTTTCTTTTGCGTGGAGAATTGCTTCTGCCGCAAGTCGTCCAGATGACATTGCCATATTTGATCCTTCTCGATGAATTGCATTTACAAATTGTGCTGCATCGCCCGCAACGAGAACACCATTACCAACGATTTTTGGTATAGAATGATATCCACCTTCAGGAATAAGATGCGCCAAATATTCTACCGATTCACCACCATCAACATAAGGTTTGACCATCGGATGCGATTTTACATAATCGAGTAAATCATATGGTTTCATCTTTGCTTTAATCATACTCGATAGTGTAGTCCCTACCCCTAAATTTAGACTATCTTTATTTGTATACAAAAAGGCAGTACCTAAGTTCCCTTTAGTTGAGTCCCCAAATATTTCTACTGTACAGCCTTGATTATCTTCGAGATTAAATCTTTCATTTATTTTTGCCTTTGGGAGATTAATCACCTCCATGACGGTTAACGCTACCTCATCAGGCTTAAATTCTTTATGAAATCCTAGTTGTTTTCCTAATAGAGAATTAACCCCGTCTGCTAAAACAACAACATCTGCGTATACATCTCCATCAGGTCGATCAGTCCTTACACCGATAACTTTACCATTTTCTACGATACATTCTTTCACAACGGTTTCATTAATTAATAGTGCTCCCATTTCTACTGCTTTTTGAGCAAACCATTGATCAAATTTAGCTCGTAAAACCGTAAAGTTATTATAAGGCTCTTTCCCCCATTCAAGACCTTTATATCCAAAGGAAACCATTGATTCTTTATCCATCATCCAAAAACGTTGTTCAATAACCGGCCTTTCTAAAGGAGCCTCTTTCCAAAACTCTGGGATGATCTCTTCCATTTGTTTTCTATATAACACGCCACCCATGACGTTTTTACTGCCAGGATATTCTCCACGTTCAATAAGAAGTACATTCAAACCATTTTTAGCACAAGTATATGCGCAAGAAGTGCCTGCTGGGCCTGCTCCTACGACTATTACATCAAATTTTTCAGACATAGCTAACTTCACCGTCCTTCTGAGTACGTGCCTTCTTGAATTGTTCGATTAGTTTTGGAACGATTTCAAGCGCATCTCCTACAATTCCATATGTTGACACATCAAATATAGGTGCGTTTTCATCCTTATTAATGGCAATGATATATTCGGAGTTTTTCATTCCTACAACATGTTGAATTGCACCAGATATTCCTATAGCAAAATATATTTTAGGAGTTACTGTTTCTCCAGTCTGTCCAACTTGATTTTCGTGTGGTAGCCATCCAGCTTCTACTACATCACGAGTACCTCCAACTGTACCTCCAATTACATCCGCTAATTCATGAATGAGTTGAAATCCTTTCTCATCACCTAAACCTTTGCCACCTGCTACAATAACATGCGCTTCAGCTAGCGCTGCCTTCTTATCCACATCTTTCACTATTTGCAATACCTTTGTGCGCAATTGATCTTCCTGTAAATCAATCGTTTCTTCAATCATGTTGCCTGAACGACCGTAATCTGGTAATAGCGCTTTCATAACCTTCGGACGTACAGTAGCCATTTGTGGTCGATGCTTCTTACACAAAATCGTTGCCATAATATTTCCACCAAAAGCAGGACGACTGGCTTCTAATAATCTTTTTTCGACATTTACGTCTAGCATCGTTGTATCTGCTGTTAACCCAGTACTTAAATCTGTTGCTACAGCACTTGCAAGGTCCTTCCCATTCGGAGTTGCACCATATAGAAAAATCTCTGGTTTATATTTTTCACTAACTTTCACGACCCCTGCCATGTAAGTTTCAGTTCGATAATCTTTCAAAATCGGATCATCAATGACATAAACCTCATCTGCACCAAATGCAAATATATCTGAGCTCAGCTCCTTCACACCATCACCTAGTAAAACCCCTGCCAAAGCAACATCTAGTTTATCTGCTAGTTTTCTACCTGCTCCTAGTAGTTCTAAAGAAACACCTTCTATCTTCCCATCATTTTGCTCTATAAAGACCCAAACACCTCTGTTTTCTTCCATATCGTTTCCCCCTATTCATTCTTTGATAAGTAGTCGTTGTTAGAGGTTATCTGATAGTTCAAGCAGCTTTCTTCATCCTTCAACTTTTTCTTCAAATAACTCTTTCTTATCCAAGAGTAGATTAATAATTTGATTGACTTGTTCATCGACTGTCCCTTCAATTATTTTTCCACCTTCTGGCTTAGGTGGTGTAAACATTTTGCCTACTATCGTCGGAGAACCTTTTAGTCCTAGTTGCTTTCGATCTACATCTTCAAGATCATTAACAGTCCAAACTATAGGAGAATAACGTGCAGCACTTATCATGTTAGGTAATGGTGCATATTCAATATCATTTATTTCTTTTTCAACTGTTAAGAGTGATGGGATAGTTGTTTGAATGAGTTCATATCCATTAGATAATTTCCTTTTAACTAACATCGTTTCTTCTGTCTGGTTAATTTCCACCACTTCAATAACATTTGTAATCGGAGGTATATCCAACCTTCTTGCTATTCCTGGTCCAGTTTGCCCTGTATCACCATCTATTGCATGCTTTCCACATAAGACCAAATCTATTGGTTGTTCTTTCTTAATTTTCTCTAAAGCTTTCGACAAGGCATAACTAGTTGCTAACGTATCAGCTCCAGCAAACGCCCGATCAGAAATTAAGTATCCTTGATCTGCGCCTATTTCAATACATTTTTTAATTACTGCATCTGCTTGCGGTGGACCCATTGATAATACTGTAATTTTCCCACCTACAAGCTTTTTTAAGCGGACTGCTTCTTGAACTGCATGAGCATCATACGGGTTCAAAATAGCGGGAGCACTCCGGCGGTCTAACGTATTGGTTTTAGGATTAATTTTAATAATCTTTGTGTCTGGTACTTGTTTAACGCAAACTACGATGTGCATTCGTTACCCTCACTCCTCTAAAAAATTTATAAATGAGTTCATTCAAAAAACTATTGCACTTTTTGAATAAGCTCTATTACATCATTCAGTTGTACGTCTAAATCTTGCTATAATATTTGAGACATAGTGTAATGTGAATAACAATTAGCAATAATGCTGCTGTATAACCAACCTGACGTTTCTCAAACGAATGCTCCATAACATTTTGTTATTATTTTCACAATAATGTCTATAAAAAAGGCTTTTTTTCGTACTATAGTATTCAAGGCATTATGTTATATGATGAACGATGCCTCAAAGCCGCTATAACTGTTCTAATGTAGGAAAATTTACAACAAAGTTTCCGAAAAGAGCCTTAAAAAACCAATTAAAAGACCTAATTCTAATCAACCATTTGTTAAAAGGAAATGGCATAGTGTCTCTGCTTGGTACTCGGGTTATTAGGTGTACAATAAGCTTTATTTAACGGTAAAAGAGTATTGAGTATTCTAGGCGGTTTTAAGTTTTATCTAGGTGAGTTTCTTTGGAGAGTCTCTAAAATGCTGAATATGATGTCGAATAATGTAAGCGTTATCTCAATCTTTATTTGACCAAATCTTCGCAAGATAGTCTGTGACGTTCATCACAATACATCATATATAAATATAAATTTGGAGGTAAAATTATTACATAAATTGGAGTTTGTTGAATATTTAAATTATTATAAACATTAAAATAATTAATATTATATAAACTTATTTTAAGTATTTTTCTAACGTTTGTAAAGTGGTAAATCCAATCTTATCTTCTTCAACTATATGCAATCATCCTGTTTTAGTTCCAGACTTCACTTTACCTTGCTTCATAGGCTTGTCCCAGAAGAAAAATACTTGATAAGATAGACGGTCTTGTTTCTTCAACGTTAGTTGTTGGTACTTATAAATTAGCTTATCTAATTCTTGACTGCACTTAACAACCTCTTCACTTGAGTAATCTCTTTTGGAAGCTAACGTTAACATTTCTTTTCTTTTTTTATCAATCTTTAATTGAAGACTATTAAGCTTATTCATAAATTTCTCCACCATTCTCCCCTCAAATGCGATCTTTAGAGGAAGTTGTCACAAAATTGTATGAAATGATCTACTTCACTCTAAATGTCGTTTTCCAAACATACTAAAAAATGATTACTTGTGAATTATTACAAAATATTCTTTTCTTGTAAATAGATTCGCAAAATTAGACAAAATCTTCTAATAAAGATTATATTTCTATCCACAATAAATGGCATATTAACAACAAATAAGCCAGGTGAACCTATATTCTTCACCTAGCTTTTAGCTTTAGAGCATATATCAATATTTAATTTTTTTGTTGTTATTTATCTTTGTCATGATTTCCTCTTGTTCTGCTTTTGAAATGATACTCATTTTTGAGCAAAGTAGTGTATAAAAACCAATCTTTTGTTTGATTTTCATGTATATGACCCCCTTTTTACCTGGACCAACATTTTTTACTTTAGTTAATTATATGACAAGGTATATACAAATGTTAAATAAAATAAGGTCATTTCGTAAACTTTGTTGTTATTGTGACTAAATTAGGATAAAATTCCACGAAAGTTTGATTTATACGTATTTATTCCTTAGTACATAAAGCAACATTCAATTCGTAAACAGCCTTTTTAATTGATGTTATAGTCGCAAAAGTTTATACTCGTATTACATGTTGAGTTACATAACAATGAACGTGAAATAGGGTCGATCATTTCTCTACTGGTAATGTAATATAGAAAATTGTACCCTGTCCTTGTTCACTTTCAACATGGATACTGCCCTTGTGTTCTTCGATAATCTGATAACTTACCATCAGTCCTAAACCTGTTCCAGACTCTTTTGTTGTAAAAAATGGCTCACCTAATCTTGATAACATTTCTTTTGGCATGCCGTTACCTTCATCTCGAATCATAATCATCAGTTCAGATTGGTTTCTCATTTCGGTTTTAACAGTAATCGTTCCACCGTTACTCATCACTTCAATGCCATTTTTTATGATATTAATAAATACTTGCTTCAGTCGATTTGGTTCACAATACATAAAAGGTAAACCATCCTCAAAAACTGTGACAAATTCTATATTATGAAGCAATGCCTGTGCGGATAATAAATCAATTGTTTCTTTGACAATTGTTGATACATCCTTATGTACAAATAATTCGTGCTTAGGTTTTGCCAACATCAAAAAATCAGTTATGATCGTTTCTATACGATTAATTTCAGATGTAATGACATCAAAATACATCTGATAATTTTCTTTAATACTACTTTCTAATAATTGTATAAAACCTTTTAATGCGGTAACTGGATTTCTAATTTCATGTGCAATTCCTGCAGCAAGTTGACCTACAACACTAAGTGTGTCTGATTTTCTTATATGTTCCTCCATACCGATCCGTTCAGAAACGTCCCTGACAATTGTGATATTAAGCCCCTCTACAACATTTTGCTTTGCTGCAAATTCAAGATACTTAAGTTGTTTTCTACTATCCCTTATTTTTAATCTACCCGTTGATTCGCCTTCTTCGTTAAAGTTTACTAGACCTCCATTATCACATGCTAGGTCATCAATAAAATCTGTTAAATTTGAGCTAGTTAATTCTTCTTGACTTAAACCATATATATCACATGCTGCTGGATTTACATCAACGATATTGAATTGATGATCCCAAAAAACAATGCCATCCAACGCCCAATTAAACGTATTTCTAAACCTCTGATCACTTTCCCTAAGCTGATGTTCAATCTCAATGCGTTTACTAATATTTCTGAAGACAACTACGTTTAAACCATCTATAATTCCCTTCTTAGTTGTAAATTCAAGATATTTCTTCTCACCATTAGGCATATAAAAAACTAATTCATCTCTAATTTCAATATTATCACGGAATTTCCCCAATAAATCCCTCATTTTAGGATGTTTATTGTCAACAAAGTCGGACAATTTTTTTGAAATAAGAATATCAAGAGGTAATTCGAAAGTACGACTAGCAGCATGGTTTGCTTTTTTTATTTGAAAACTGTCATCATATAACATAATTGCTTCATGGGCATGCTCAAAAATCGCTCGGAACCTCTCTTCACTTTTTTCAAGCTCTATTTCCATATCTCGTTTTTGAGTGATATCACGTATGATCGCTATCCTAGATCCACTATTTACATTTGCTGCAACTGAGTATTCAACGTATATTTCTTTACCATCAAGGAGTACGACATGTAGTACTCCCTTCTTTCTACGGTTTATGACAAGATTCTTTAGCACAGTCTTTATGTATTGCTGATCATTCATATGTACAAATTGAAAAATATTAAAAGAACGTATTTGACTTTCTCTTATATTTAAATATGTCCTCATAGGTTCATTCATGTCAACAAATTGACCATCTTTGTCGAAAATAAGTATGCCATCTACAGTATGGTCAAACAATTCTAGTAACATTTGTTCATTTATAGAACGTTCTTGCTCTATTTTTTTACGTTTTGTCACATCTCTAAATAGTGAAACGCAATAATCTCCAATATCGTTTATGGTTGTTCCATATTCTATATATTTTAATGTTCCATTATTCAACCTTATCGGAAATTCATTAGTTACTTGCTTATTTGTTTCAAAAATGGTCAACCTCTTAATCATAGTTTCTTTTGGAACGACAGTTAGAAAATCTGTCATGTTCTTAGTAAGTAATTGTTCTTCGGGAAGTTCAAATATTTCGCATGCCATCTCATTTACTTTCACAAAATTACCTTTTTTATCAAATACGACGATAGCTTCATTTGCTTTCTTATAGTATGTACGAATGTCAAGTAGTTGTTGTTGAAGCTGCTTATTACTCTTTTCAAGCTGTGATATTTGTCTTTTTAACTTTTCAACTTCGTTATCATGAGTTGTTTCATTCAAGTTCATTAACCCTCCCCTTTAAAACAAATATTGTCTCAATTAGTCGTTTTTTCATCATCAGCAAAAACGTTTCTTAGCCTCTTCTCATCTTTTAAAAAATAGTAGTAGCATAAAGCTTTTCTTATACAGGAATCAAAGTTGTACCGTTTATGGGACTAATCAAAATGTGGCAAGTAACAATCATGTTGAATAATGTAGGATTATTCAAAATTGTCGAATTTTTAATATAATATATTATATCATAGTTAAAGTTTGTATTAATGTAAATATTTTGTATCACTTCAAAATAGAAACTATGCTTTGCACTTCTTTGTCTATTTACTACAGTACAAAACAAAAGACTAACTCTTAGAGTATAGTCCTCGTTTTAGTCAACATATCAATTGACCTTACCGAGCAAACAATACTCTTCTAATGAGTTAGCCTCTTGTTTATTTACAAATATGGATTGTCATTAAATGCTTTTAAACGTTGCCATCTTCTTTCTACCTCATCTTCAAACTCGCTAAGCATCTCACCATTTTCTTCCTTTAAAAGATGCTTAGTTTTACCCATAAATTTCAACCACTCTGTTAATGGAATTCGCTTGTTCTTCGTTTCCGGATTGTATGTTATCATTGTTTCTCCACGTTCAATTTCATATAGTGGGAAAAAGCAAGAGTGAACAGCTGCTTCCATAATTTTCTGACCGAAACGATCCTCAGACTTCCAATTTAGAGGGCATGTGATTAAAATCTTCCCATAAACTGTACCAACATTTTGTGCATACCATTGTGCTTTCGCTGCCTTTTTGACCAAATCTTGCGGAAATGCTTCTGTCCCAGTGAAGACATATGGAATATTAGTAGCAGCCATTATTTGAGCAGTATCCTTATGATGAAATGCTTTACCACTTTGTATTTTACCTACACCTGTAGTACTTGTCATATGACCCAAAGGTGTAGAATATGACATTTGTGAGCCTGTATTCATATACCCTTCATTATCATATTCAAGCATAATTATTTTGTGGTTACGTAGAGCTGTCCCTATCGCGGAGCCCATTCCAATATCCATACCTCCATCACCTGTAACCATTACGAATGTTACATCATCTGCAACATCGATCTCTCCACGGCGTTTCATTTCTAAGAAAGCTTCTGCTGTACCTGATAGAGTTGCAGGGCCATTTTGGAATAAATTATGAATCATCGTTTGCTTATGTGAGCTATAAGGGTATGCTGTAGTTACTACATACGCACAACCAGTTTGAAATAAGACAACAATGTCGCCTTCAATGCCTTTAAAGAACAACTCTAACCCAGAAAAAATCCCACAACCTGGACATGCACCATGCCCTGATGCTATTCGTTTTGGCTTGCTAGTTAGTGCTCTTAATGGAGGAATTTTCACTTTTAATTTATTCGTTTCTACATCTTCAGTTACTTTAATGAGGCCTGATTTAAACGTATCACCGTGCATTGGTTTTATCGCTTGCTTAAGTGAGTCTTCTGGATATCCTTTTATATGTCCGTAGTAATCAAATACTTTATCGGCATATCCCTTTTCTACCGCAGAAATTGCCTCATTAAAGAAAGCCTCTGCATCGTCAACAAAAAAATCTTTTCCACCCACTCCAAAAACACGACTCAGTACAATCGTTTTATTATCCCTATCTTCTTGGAGGGCTGATTTCACTTCATGTGTGATATTCGGTCCATTAGCTCCGTAAGAATCGGCTCGTTCACCAACTAATAGCGCTTTAACATCACTCAATGCATGCTTAACCTCTTCTGTAGGAAACGGCCGAATAATATTTGGACTAATTACCCCAGCTTTCACACCTTGACTACGAAGTTTATCCACTGTATCCTTTGCTGTTTCAGCTGCAGAATTTAATAGAAATAATGCCACTTCAGCATCTTCCATTTTATATAAGTCTAGTATAGGATATTCTCTGCCTGATAACTTAGCATACTCACGAGTAATTTGCTTATATACTTCTGATGAGTTATAAAGCGCTTCTGATTGCTGGTAGTTATTATTTATTAAGTCATCACCATTCATATGTGCCCCAATTGTAACTGGCTTGTGTAAATCAACTGCTCGAGGATAATCAGTAGGACATTCTCCAACAAACTCTTGTACAACTTTCCGATCTTTGAAATACTCTACCTTCCTTTTTTGGTGAGAGGTAAAGAAACCATCATATGCGACTATTACAGGTAACCTCACATCAGCATGCTCGGCAATTTTCAGCGCGATAATATTCATGTCGTACACTGCCTGGGGACTTCTAGCCGTTAAAATAACCCACCCTGTATTTAGAGCATAATATAAGTCAGAATGGTCACCTCTAATATCAAGCGGCCCGCTTACAGAACGTGTTACGAGATTCATAACCATAGGGAAACGAGTTCCAGATTGTACTGGTAATTGTTCAATCATATACAATAACCCATTGGCGCTCGTTGCATTAAAAACTCTAGCTCCAGCTACAGATGCCCCATAGCATATACCTGCTGAACCATGCTCACCATCAGCAGCTATTAGCTGGATGTCATGTTCTCCCCTTGATCTCATTTGATCTAAGTATTGAGCAACTTCAGTTGATGGCGTTATAGGGAAATACCCCATTATATGATAGTTAATTTGTGCAGCAGCCATTGCGGCCATTTCATTTCCTGATTCAAACGTGACGACTTGCTCAGCTCTATTAACTTTATTTACATTTTCCTCTATCATTGCCACTATAAAACACCTCCTGATACTAATGGGAATTTATGCTTAACTTGATTCTTTTCAGCGAAACCAATCTCTTCTCGCAAATCTGCTAATGCAGTAGTAGGACAAGCTTCGACACATTTAAGGCATCCCTTACAATATTGATAATCAATTCCTTTAAGAAACATTTGCTCTCGACCACGTTTATCTTCACCTTGTTCCCATACAAAGCAAAAATCTGGACAAACTGTATCACAAGCAGCACAATTTATACATTTATCTTGGTCAAATTGCGGTAAGAAACCTTGGCGAGAACCACTTAAATCTTTAAAAATACTATTTGCATTGGTAGTAATTATTCCTCCGGAAGTTTGTGTATCATACCCTAGTTTTGCTTCTAATCTAGTAAACTGTTTTTCAACTACTTCGCCTGGTACTTCGTATGTTTTAAACTGTACTTGCGCATATCCACGATTAAATGTTCGAATA
Source organism: Cytobacillus sp. Hm23 (assembly GCF_051842895.1). NCBI lineage: Bacteria > Bacillati > Bacillota > Bacilli > Caryophanales > Bacillaceae > Cytobacillus > Cytobacillus sp. Hm23. The sequence goes on along the minus strand of NZ_JBPXRQ010000011.1, from coordinate 109,914 downwards.
TTTGGTTCTACTAAATGTGGATATTTTTTTTCAAATGTTTTTCGAATAACGTCACGCATAGCGTCTGCATCTAAGAAATCGCATATTCTAAACAAAGCACCAAGCATAGCGGTATTGACCTTTGTTTTTTCTTCAACTGCTATTCCCAGAGCATCAACAATCGCCAATGTTCCATATTTAAGTTGTAAATCATCTTTAACAGCATCGAACTCTCGAACTGAGTTAACTAATACGATACCATCCGAAGCTAATCCACTGACCACATCGACCATTTTATATAATGCTTCATGAAAAACTCCGATGACATGTGGCTGTTCGATTGGACTATGTGCTCTAATTTCTGTATCTGGGTCACAAAAACGAACGAAACCTTTTACAGGCGAACCTTTTTTTTCTGAGCCGTATGAGGAAAAGTTGGAGCCGTTCAATCCAAGCCCGAGCACACCTGCTTCTGCTAGCATTTTTCCAGCTAAATTAGCCCCAAGACCTCCTATTGATTCTAATCTAATTTCATAAAAACCGAGTTCATTTTTCTTCGGTAGTATTGACATTACATCACCCCTAATCTTTTTTACTGAATTCCCCTATATCTAATTGTAGTTTTTTATATGATTTTTGACTGTGACAAAAGTCAAACATTTATTATTTTTTTGTAATACAATTTTTATTTTTTTCTGCAATTGCTGAGTTTTAAAGTTTTGTAAACGTTACCATAGTATATAACAGTTTATTTCCTGTGATAATACAGTTGTAATATTTTCACTAAAATTTCTATTTTATTTCATACAAACCTCATATGGTTTGATAACTTACTTAATGCAAAAGGCAGTTTTCTCATTAATTGTTGCTTTTCGTAAGAGCAGCTAAACACGAATGCAACTATATTTTTGGGCATCTTTTCATCTTTTGTTGGGTATCGTTCTTTAACTAGGATATAAAAATGTCGTTTTTATGGAAATAAAATACCGCGTAGTCTAATTGTATACATGGTTATTTTTTAGTAGGAAAAACAACAATTCATCAGAGAACTCTGTTCGAAAAAAAGTGAAACTTGCTCCTTATATGCAGGTTTTGTATTAAAAACTAGCATTTTGTATTCTCTTTGTTACTTACTTGTAACTTTTATGTTTTTTGCTTATGTTATTATTTACGAATAGTAGATTTAATTTGGAGGAAACTAATGCTAAAAAATAAAAAACATCGAAAACTACTTATATACGTGACAATTCCTTTGTTGTTCCTCATATTAGCTGGAGGGGTATACGCATCCGTTCTATTTAATAAAGCACAAACAACTGTTGAAAAAGCACATAAAGAACTTGACAGAGGAGAACAATCAGAAAGGCGTATTGATGAGGTGGATCCTAAATCAGACAATATTTCTATCTTATTAATGGGTGTTGATGACAGTGAAACTAGAAATATTGGAGACAGATTAGGCGAAGGGCCACGAACTGACGCATTGTTACTAGCTACGTTTAACGAGGACAAAAAATCAGTTAAACTTGTACACATCCCTCGAGATTCTTATGTCCCTTTACAATTTTATGATGGAGAAAATCACCGAATTAATAGCGCATATCATTTTGGTTTAGCAGATGGCGCTGTACAAACCGTAGAGGAATTATTTGATATACCTGTTGATTATTATGCTACTGTTAACTTCAACTCTTTTATGGATATAGTAGATGCCCTAAACGGGATTGAAGTTGATGTACCTGTTACATTTACAGAGCAGGATAGTCAAGACCGTTCAAAAGCTATCCACCTTGAAAAAGGATTGCAAACACTAAACGGAGAAGAAGCTCTCGCCTTAGCAAGAACAAGGAAAATTGATACCGATGTGGAGAGAGGGAAACGACAACAGTTGATTTTAGAAGCTATAGTAAAAAAAGCTGCATCACTTGGTTCTATAACAAGATACGGAAATGCACTTGACGCAATTGGAGATAATATTATTACAAATTTGACATTTGATGAAATGTTATCCTTCTATGATTATGCAACAGGAGATGTAACGATAGAAACGTACACAGTACCTGGTTATTCAAACGATCAATATGACTATATCGTTGATTATGATGCGTTTGAAATAATTAAACAGGATTTAAAAGCACACTTAAATTTTGAAACAACAAATGTGGAGACTAACACTGCAAACAACCATTCAAATGATAAAGTACAAAATAATAACTAACTTAATATAAGCTCTTTTCACAAACTTTGTTGCTATTGAGACCAATATAGTACAGCATCAAATGAACTTATGCAATTGCTCTCATTTAACGCTATGTAGCAACAAGCAATGCGAAATCAGCAAAAGTAGAAAAGGCCCTGAGTGCTAAGTATATAAATTCTTTGTAAGACTGAATTTCAGTCAATGAAAAACAATATAATAAAAGGGTCTAACTCAAATTGAGCTTAGACCCTTAAATATAATTATAATGAATGTAGTTCGTTAATTACTTCTGATGGTTCCATTCGTTTCGTATAATCAGGATTGACAGAAGCTAATCTAATTTTCCCATCCTTATCGATTATAAATGTTGCTGGGACAGGTAATGACCAATCACTATCGTTAAATTCTTCTAAATTAATACCGAAACCTTTGTACACTTCAACTAAATATTTTGGTAATTCGAATAATAAATTATATTCCTTAATTACGTGAGATCCCGCATCACTTAGGACTGGATATGCAAGTTCATTTTTTTCCTTCATTGACAATGAATGATCTGGTGTTTGAGGACTAATAGCAATCAATTGGGCACCTAAAGCATTTATTTCCGGTAATGCTTGCTGATATGCCCTAAGTTCTAGATTGCAATAAGGACACCATTCACCTCTATAAAAGGTTAATATAACCGGCCCCTTTTGTAGCTGCTCATATAGATTAAGTTCTTTTCCTGTCGGATCAGACAGAGTAAAATCTGGAGCATGATCACCTATTTCTAATCCTTTTGCAATATCTGATTGTGCAAGGTCTGTAGTTGCTTGCACCATTTTATTTAAAACCTCTTCAGGCATTTTTTTCACTGCATTTTCGTTGTATGCCTTTAGTTGTTCTGCCAATGTTGTCAATATACTCACTCCTTTTAATAAATTCACCTAAATGATAACAAGCACCATCCGTAGGTTAGGGCTTCCCAAATTACTAACAATATGATTTTCCTAACACTATTTTTTTATTCTATATCCACCTTCGATTTTTTTCTGTAAGCTCGCTTACAATTTATATTTTTCACAAATTCATTTCGTTAGGCCCTTTTCGTAAACTTTGTTGCTATTGTTATCAAATTAGTACCCAAAAAGTAGTTTACATTGTTAGTTTTCTTAATACAGAAAAAAAGATCCCACGAACTTTAGTTGTGTACGTGTTTATTTCTTAATACGAAAACTGCCTTTAGGAATGAATATATCAAGCTTGCTTTCAGCGTAATTTCAGAGTGAGATATATGTGTAAGACAACTTCTCTCGAGACAATAAAAGAGCCTGCTCTTAGCTTCAGACTCTTCTATTATGGCTAAATATCTCTTAATGTAAATACGATACACCTGGTAACCTAATATAGGCTCATACTAATTCTTTTTCAATAATATTTTGTACATTTGTTGCAAGGTCATTGATCGTCATACCATCGTACTCTTCTTTTGAAATGGGTTTAGAAATAATTACTTCAACATTCGCTCCTTTAAGAATATTCTTGTTCGCTTCCATGATTTTATAAGAGCCATTGATCGTAACTGGGACAATTGGCACGCCTGATTTAGTCGCTAACTTAAAACTACCTGGTTTAAATTCACCTATAGCATTTCCTTTACTTCGTGTACCTTCAGGAAAAATAACAAGTGAATGCCCTTCTTTTATATTGTTAATCCCTAAATTGATTGCTTTAACAGATTGACGTATATTTTTACGATCCATAAAAACACATCTCATCATTGACATCCAATGCGAAATAATAGGATATTTTTTAATTTCTAATTTTGAAATAAATCCCATTTTCCTGTCTAAAAAGCCTAGTAAAATAGGAATATCAAAATTCCCTTGATGATTACTTACGAAAAGAACAGGCTGATTATCTGGTATATTTTCCTTACCTTTCACATTGATCTTTGAGCCTGTCAGATTGACTAATGTTCTAGACCAACGTATTGTTTCTCTTAAAACAATTTGATCTCGTTCTGAATGTAATTCTCTCTTATCTAGGTGTCTCGCTTTTAGTAAGGCAGGGACAGTAAATAGTAAATGTAGCCAAAAATAGATAAACCATACGATTGTACGAATCATGTTGACACCATCCAGTTCTTATAAAATATAGAATAATCTTGCTCACGTCTATTTATATTAATGATAGTTTAATATTTTTTCAACTATAGAATACAATTGAATCGAATCCATTGACATTTGGTTTTTAATATTATACATTTGGTTTAAAAGTTTAAACGAAAGAACGAGGTGTCGTCATGAAGCAACATAAAACAGAACCTCAAGATATTTTAGCAGTATTCCGTGAAGCGATCCCTGCTTTTCAAGTCCTTTCAGATAAAACCCGCCAAGATATCATACTTTTGTTAGATGAACATGAAGAAACAGGACTTAATGTTAATGAAATAGCTGAAAAGCTCCCATTATCTAGACCAGCAATTTCGCATCATTTAAAAAACTTAAAACAAGCTGGTCTTGTTGATGTTAGACAACAGGGCACAGGTAATTATTATTACTTAACCCTTCTTCAAGCAGTAGAGCATATGAAGCATCTTATTTCATTACTGGAAAACAACTGTGAATTGAAATAAAAAGTATAGGGGGAATTTAACATGACTGAAATTAGCGATTTAGTAAAAAAACAAAAAAAGTTTTTTTTCACCGGTAAAACGAAAGATGTTACTTTCAGATTGAACGCCCTTACCAAGTTGAAAAAAGCAATTCTTGAAAATGAACGTGGGATTACTACCGCATTAAAGGCTGATTTAAACAAATCTGAAGCTGATACTTACATGTCTGAAATCGGCCTAGTATTAGCTGAGATTTCAGTTATTCAAAAAGGCTTGAGGTCATGGGTTAAACCAAAAAGAGTTAAAACTCCTATTTCACACTTTGGCGCATCAAGCTATCGATATGCTGAGCCTTATGGTGTTACCCTTACTATTGCTCCGTGGAATTACCCATTCCAACTAGCACTCACTCCTATTCTTGGTGCAATTGCTGGTGGAAATACTGTCATTTTAAAACCTTCAGAGTTAACACCGACTGTTTCAGCAATTTTAAAAGAACTGTTGTCTTCAACCTTTGATGAAGAGTATATAGCTGTAGTTGAGGGCGGCGTAGAAGAAAGTACACAACTTTTAAATGAACCCGTTGATTATATCTTCTTCACTGGCAGTGTCCCTGTTGGCAAGATTGTGATGGAAGCTGCATCAAAAAACTTAACTCCAGTAACTTTAGAACTTGGTGGCAAAAGTCCAGTGATTGTTGATGAAACAGCTGATTTAAAACTTGCAGCAAAACGAATCGTATGGGGTAAATTCTTTAATGCTGGGCAAACTTGTGTTGCTCCAGACTACATGCTCGTTCACCATAGTGTAAAAGACGAGCTCATCAATAACATGAAGAAAATAATCAATGAGTTTTATTCTGATAATGCTCTTACTAATGAAGAGTATACTCATATAGTCAATGAACGCCATTTTCAGCGCCTAGTGAAATATTTAAGTGACGGAAACATTATCGTTGGTGGAAATATTGATGAAAAATTGCATGCGATTGAACCTACCATTCTAGATCATATCACATGGGATGATTCAATAATGCAAGATGAAATATTCGGTCCAATACTACCTGTCATTGAATATAGTGATGCGAGTGAAGTGATTAACATGGTAAACGAGCGACCGAAACCTTTAGCTCTATATTTGTTTTCTAGCAATAAACAAGCTCAAGAGCACATCATTAACAACATCTCTTACGGTGGTGGATGTATTAACGATACGCTCTACCATCTAGCTTCTCCTCACCTTCCATTCGGGGGTGTTGGAACTAGTGGAGTAGGTGCATACCATGGTAAACATAGTTTTGATACGTTCTCCCATTACAAAAGTGTTCTTAAGCAAACGACTAAATTTGACATACCATTACGTTACCCAAATATGAAAAATGGACTAAAGCTGGCAAAAAAAATATTAAAATAAAAATTCTTGTAAATTAGGAAGGTGCTATTATATGTCTAATAACTTTGTATTAATTACTGGTGCTTCTGGTGGGATTGGCTTAGAGTTAGCCCATCTATTTGCCAAAGATAATCATAACGTTTTACTTATCGCGCGTAATGAGCAAAAGTTAACTGATTTAGCTAACGATTTAATGAAAACTTACAATATTAAAGCAAAGGTACTTTCAAAAGACTTATCAAATCCTGAATCACCACAGCAAATATACGATTATTGTGAAAATGAAAAAATTGATGTTGAAGTTCTTGTAAACAACGCTGGCTTTGGAAGTTTTGGGTTCTTTGCTGAAACGGATATCAACAAAGAATTGGAATTGATTCAAGTGAACATCACAGCACTTACTTATTTAACTAAACTATTCTTGCCACGAATGGTTAAAAGAAAATCTGGCAAAATATTAAATGTAGCATCAACAGCATCTTTTCAGCCTGGACCATATTTATCTAACTATTCGGCATCAAAAGCATATGTGTTATCTCTTTCTGAGGCCATTGCAAATGAAGTAGAAGGTACTGGCGTATCAGTTAGTGTTCTTTGTCCAGGACCTACTGAAACTGGCTTTCAATCTGCTGCCGACATGGACAACTCAAAAAATTTCACAGGTGGCAAGGTGATGGATGTTAAGTCAGTAGCAATAGCAGGATATGAAGGTTTACAGAAGGGCAAGACGGTAATCATACCTGGTTTAATGAACCGTATTATGGCGACATCGGTTCGATTTGGACCTCGTAAACTTATACCTAAAATTGTTCGACGCATGGTTGAACCAACTAAATAACATGAAGCAAGCTGTCTCAAATTTGAGACAGCTTTTCCTTTTAGTTTTTTAGAAAGAACTGAATTTGACCCATAAATACAGGAAATTGACCGATAAACTTTCAATTTGACCTATAAATTTGCTCAGGTTCATAAAATGTTAGCTTATGTTTACTTTTTCACCCGCTGTTATAGATTGAAAACACGCATCGATAACTTTCATGTTTTTTAGACTTTGCTCTCCAGTATATATAGGTTGCGATTTGTTCAATACACAATTAGAGAAATGTTCTATTTGAAGGACATATTGGTCTGCTTTATAGTACTCTACTCTAGACTCTTCTTGCTCTTTTGATATGATTATTTTCCCTACGTTATTATATAAGTTAGGTGTAAATGCCCGCGGTAAAACCAATTTGCCCTTCGTACCTATTAATTCATAATATGCGCTAAAAGATCTTTCAAAACTACAATCAAAAGAAATCATCACATCGTTTTGTAATTTTAATAGAGCATATGTTGACATATCTACATGATATAGTTCGTGAATATGAGCATGAGCAAAAACATCAATAGGTTCTGAATCTAATATGTACTGAATTGCATTAATGCAGTAGCTACCAACATCATACAAGCTCCCCCCTCCTAATTTAGGAACCATACGGATATTACCTTCAAGGTCATTTAATGTAAATGAGAAGCTTGAACGCATTAGTTTAATGTCACCAATTTCACCAGATGCTATAATTTCTTTTACTCTTTTATGTTGTGGATGAAATTGATACATAAATGCTTCCATAAAAATGACATTATTCTTCCGACATGTGTCGATGATGTCCTTCATCTCTGAAGAATTCAGTGCTGCTGGTTTTTCACATAAGATATGTTTACCGTGTGTAGCAGCCTCCATTACCCATTCTGCATGTAAGCCATTAGGTAGAGGAATGTAAACAGCATCAACATTAGAATCCAATAATAAATCCTTATAACTTTTATATACATTAGGTATGGATAATGATTTAGCAACACTTTTTACGCGCTCATTTCCGCTAGCAATAGCAACTACTTCGGCATTAGTTGCTTTGTGAATCGCTGGAATAATTGCAGTTTGAGCTATATTTGCAGTACTTAGTATCCCCCATCTAATTTTCTTATACATTCTCTCATCTCCTAAACTTTTAATTCTATTATAATAGAAAAATTAAAAGACGGTATGTGAATTAAATGTTATACTTTTTTCCTCCTTAATAACGATATACAACATATAACACCGTAAATTATTGGTTAGTATTGCAACAATTGATACGATATGAGCCATAAATAAAGAAAAAAAACTTGTATAACATTAACTGCTTGTTTTTAGAATACAATTTTCGGTTAAAATTATGATAGAATAAATCGACGTGTTAATGCTATAGCGAAGTAAAAGGAGCTAAAAAATCTAATGAATGTAGTTTTAAGTACATTAAATGCAAAATATATTCACACAAGCCTATCAATTAGATATTTAAAGGCATACGCTGAACCAGAGTATGATGTACAGCTTGCAGAATATACTATTAAAGATCCAGCGATGAATATCGTGACTGATATATACAGAAAAAAACCAGATGTAGTTGGTTTCAGTTGTTATATATGGAATATAGAAGAAACAATAAAAGTGATAAAAATGCTAAAGAAAATAAACCCAAAGCTTACTATTGTATTAGGTGGTCCCGAAGTGACATATGATGTAAGTGAATGGTTAGATAGAATTCCTGAAGTTGATTTTATCGTCATCGGAGAAGGTGAAGAAACGTTTAAACAATTGCTTGACGAACTTAATCTTGACAATAATTTTGAAAAAATTGATGGGATTGCTTATCGACAAGAAAAACAAAAAGTTATAAAGCGTCCGCAAAAAAAGCTTGATCTAAAGTTACTGCCTTCACCTTTTCGTTTAGAAGAAGACAGGCAAAGTTTATCCAAGCGAGTAACTTATATTGAAACAAGCCGTGGCTGTCCTTTTAGTTGCCAATTTTGTCTCTCATCAATAGAAGTTGGGGTACGTTATTTTGATCGGGAAAAGGTAAAAGACGATATTCGTTATTTAATGGATAACGGTGCTAGAACAATAAAGTTTGTCGATCGAACCTTTAATATAAGCAGAAGTTATGCGATGGAGATGTTCAGGTTTTTAATTGATGAGCATAAGCCAGGTACCGTGTTCCAATTTGAGATTACTGCTGACATTATGCGTCCAGAAGTCATTGAGTTTTTGAATCAAGAAGCACCACCTGGGTTGTTTAGATTCGAAATAGGTGTTCAGTCTACAAATGATGCAACAAACGAGCTTGTCATGCGCAAGCAAAATTTCGAAAAGCTGACACGTACTGTGACGATGGTTAAGGAAGGTGGTAAGATTGACCAGCACCTTGATCTAATTGCCGGCCTACCTGAAGAAAACTATGGATCATTCCGTAAGACTTTTAATGATGTTTTTGCTATGCGACCTGAAGAACTGCAGCTTGGCTTTTTGAAAATGCTACGAGGAACAGGACTTCGACTAACTGCACATGACCACGGCTATAAATATATGGACACATCACCATATGAAATTCTGGAAAATGATATTTTACCATTTGATGACATTATGCGTATTAAACAGGTTGAAGACGTGTTAGAAAAGTATTGGAATGACCACAGAATGGATCAAACGATAGAATTCCTTGTAACTAATAGCTATCCTACTCCATTTGACTTCTTTCAATTATTCGGTACGTATTGGGATGAACAAGGTTGGATTAGAATTGGACATCAATTGGAGGATTTATTTAAAAGGTTATATCAATTTTTGCACGAAACAAATGTAAAAGATTTGGCCATTATTTCAGGATTAATGAAATATGATTATTTACGTAAGCAAAAGCATAAACCACGTAAACCGTGGTGGAATGATTTACTAGAAAAACCAATTAGAGCAGCATATTATCGTGATATTGTTAACAACCCTCACGTTTTCGGACGTCAATTTACACATTTACAACTTAGTGAAAAAGATATACACAAGCACACCGTCATTGAAGAGCTTAGTTTTAATCTTTCACACTATTTATTATCAAATAAAATTGTTCATGAGCAAACATTGTTATTAGTATATTTTGATCCATCGACAAACAAGACAAGTTACTTTACATCAACGATAGATAATATAGCTAAAACCAAATAATTTAACATAAGGTGGAGATGTATCTCCACCTTTGAAAAGTTGCTACTCTTTGTCACAGTTCTTATTTTTCGACTCAAGTGCTCCTTCGTAGGGCTTCATTGCATTATAATCCCCTAGCTCCCCACCAAACTCTTCACGTAATAAATCTTTAGACATCTTATGGTTTTGATCACCTGCGTGCTGTTTCTTCTGCATTCTTTTTCCCATGAATCTTTACTCCTCCTCTTTTCTTTGCTGATACCCTTTTTTAGAGTTTCTATTGGCCCCTTTTATTGGCTCTTCATAGTCAGCTTCAGCTGAAAACTCAGTATCAGGTAGACTTTCCTTTGGGGTAAAATTATTATTTCTTGCTGCATTATATTTTACTTTTCGTTTCATCTTATTCCCTCCAAACACACTTACTGACGTTCTGTATTTTTATATGCAATCAAAATAATTTCCTCACCTGTATCAGTTCTAAGCTCTTCCTCAATACGCTGAACTTTTGTTAAATCATCTGATGCAAGCTGGGCAATTGCAAAAGTATCATTGTTCATATTTTCACCTGCCTGTACTTTTCATCATTGTCCTTCACCTTTTATATTGTTCGAACGACTAAAACGTATGCATGATAAATGAAAAATTCGATTATAATACCAATAAGGTTGTGAGTAAGCTTGTTCATTAGTATAAACCCTTTCATCTAATTTAAAGATCTATAGCTGAGAAAGATACAAGTTTGAAAAAACAAGCAATACAGTAGACATATATAATAACAATTTGAAATATAGTGAGGTGTAGACTCAGTGGCTAAAAAAGAGGATAAGATATCATCACCAATACTTGACGAAACTCAACCCCATCAAATTAACGCTCCAAGCTTTAAAGGAACTGGTAAAAAAATGCAAGAGCCTTTTGTTAATAAAAATGGTGTTGTCATAGGTGATAGCATGTATAATTCTCCAAATTCACCACTAAATCAATGGAGTGATGACATTGATCCTGAAATTATGGCTGGTGATGATTGGGTACATCCTACTAATGACATTGGTTGGAACACACCAGAAAATAGAGATTTAATTGAAAAGAACAACAATCCAAATGGTGCACCTTTCATGCATCCCACAGAAGATACGAGTTACGGTACTGATTAATATTAATAAATAGAAGTGGCTCATAAGCATGTTACAAGTAGCATTTTCAATCTCCCCCTGTGTCTATATTACTTTTGAGCCACATTTATATTATTTTCCACATTATAGTTATATATTTTTTTCGATCGTTCTTTAATAGGTAATTGTTAAGCTTATAAAGAAAATACTACGTGATCCTCTCATGCATTAATGTATTTATTTTCTTCTTCTAGCATAATTATTTTGTTATTATTTAACTTGTGGACATCATCTATATGATAATTTCTTAACTTACCTATTAATTTCTACCTATATACCTCTAGCGAAAAATTCATCTTCTACTCTCTACTTATGAAATATACATTTCTCAAATGTTTAGATCACTTATAATCCTTTAACTACAAAAATATTAGAAAATATTGAAATATAATAAAAATTATATTATATTAAGATTATCAACTTTATTACTATTCTTTATATTCTGAAATTGATTAATTTGAACTAGTAATACAGTTGAAACAAATACATAAGGGGGAAAAAAATGAAAAAAAGATTTGGAATTTTCACAGTTTTTCTTTTATTGGTAGTTGCAGCTATTTCTGGATGCTCAGATGATGCATCAAGTGAAGAGTCAAAATCACTACTTGATACAGTAAAAGACAGAGGAAAATTAATTGCTGGTGTTAACGGTTCATTACCTGGTTTTGGTTATGTAGGAACTGATGGAGAATATACTGGTTTTGATGTAGACTTTGCTAAGGCAATTGCAGTTGCTGTTTTAGGGGATGCAAACGCGATAGAATATCGTCCACTTACATCAGATGAGCGTTTCACAGCTGTACAATCTGGTGAGGTAGACGTATTAGTTCGTAATACAACTTGGACAACAAACCGTGACTCAGAAGTTGGTTTAAACTTTGCACCTGTCACGTTTTATGACGGACAAGGGATAATCGTTCGTAAAGACAGCGGAATTAACAGTTTACAAGATTTAGAAGGTGCTCGTATTTCTGTTGACCAAGGAACGACAACTGAGCTTAACTTAGCTGACGTACTTGATTCTTTAGGAATTCAATATGAAGCTGCAGTTTTTGATACACAGGATGCGGCTGTTCAAGCATATGAAGAAGGATCTGTTGATGCTTGGACAACAGATAAATCTGGGTTAATCGCAAGACAAGCAAACATGGAAAACCCTAGTGATCACAAAATCTTAGACGAAACTTTATCAAAAGAGCCACTAGGACCTTCAGTTATTGGTGGAGATGACACATGGTTTGATATCGTAAAATGGGTTACTTTTGCTACTATGCGTGCTGAGGAATTAGGCATTACTTCTGAAAACGTAGATGAAATGTTAAATAGTGATAACAAAGAGATCCAGCGTTTATTAGGTCAAGATGGAAACCTTGGAGAACAGTTACATCTTGATAATGATTTCGCTTATAAAGTTATTAAAGAAGTTGGAAACTACGGTGAAATTTTCGAACGTAATTTAGGGTCTGTTTTCGGTTTAGAGCGTGGCTTAAATGATACGTATTTAAACGGTGGATTAATGTATTCTCCTCCGTTCCGCTAAATTTAACTTTGTATGCTTTAATAATGAACGAAAGGTCTGCAAATTTATGTTGTTACTAATGCAGACCTTTTCAATTGTGAGGTGGATGTATGAAAAAAGATGTATCAGTGTCAACTCCGTTTTGGCGAGACAAAAGAGTTATTCCGATTTTACTACAACTAAGCTTTGCAGTCGTTGTCATTTTATTTGGTGCGTATTTTGCAATTAACGCAATAAACGGGTTGGAGAAGATCGGCATTGCTTTTGGTTTCTCCTTTTTAAGTCAAACAGCTGGTTTTGGAATATCCGATAGTATAATCGAGTACGCATCAACTGATACCTATGGAAGAGCATTACTTGTCGGGATTGTAAACACACTAAAGGTTGCATTTTTCGGGATTATATTTGCTACTATAATCGGCATAGTTGCTGGTATTTCAAGACTTTCTTCAAACTGGCTAGTAAACAAATCATCAAGTATTTATATTGAAGTATTCAGGAATACTCCTTTACTTGTACAGATATTCATTTGGTATTTTGCTGTATTGCTTCAATTACCTAAAATACAGGAAGTTGAATCAAATGCTTTAATTTTTACAAATCGTGGAGTCGCTATTCCATGGTTTACCCAAACTTCTGGTACTCTCTTATGGACAATTCTTCTATTATTAGGAATCATCCTTTCTATTATCATGTGGCGTGTTCAACTTAAAAGGCAAATTGACTTAGGAAAACGAACTTACCCTTTTATTTGGTCAGCAGCTGTGATAATCATTTCGATGGTAGCAGCTTTTATCGTTACGCAACAGGCTCCATTCCATCTTTCAACCCCTTCTATTGAAGGAAAAGGATTTACCGGTGGTTATGTACTTAGGCCCGAATTTCTTGCATTGCTGATGGCGTTAAGTGTTTATACATCAACTTATATTGCAGAAGTTGTTCGAGCGGGGATTTTAGGTGTAAAACAAGGGCAAAAAGAAGCAGCTAATGCATTGGGACTAAAACCGTCGACTACTATGAGGCTCGTTGTTTTCCCACAAGCCATTAGGATTATCATCCCTCCTGTTACGAGCCAATATTTAAATTTAATAAAAAACTCAAGTTTAGGAGTTGCAATTGGATTTCAAGAACTTGTAAGTGTAGGTAAAACTACGTTAGGCCAAAATGGACGAGCGATTGAAGTAGTTCTTATCTGGATAGCAGTATATTTACTCATTAATTTATTTACAGCCTTATTAATGAATATCTTTAACAAAAAAGTACAAATCGTTGAAAGGTAGGTGGTAACGATGGGGAATATTGGTGTTGAAAAGCAAGAACCGAAACAACTTGATGTAAATTCTGATAAAGAACCTAACAAGGTAGTACAATGGTTAAAAGCAAATCTTTTTAGTAACTTGGCAAATACAGCATTAACACTTGTATCTATCGTTATAGCCTATTTTGTCATTAAAAATGCTTCGTACTGGATTTTTGTTACTGCAGAGTGGCGAGTTGTTGCTGATAACTTTAAACTCTTTGTCGTTGGTCAATATCCTGTTGCTGACATTTGGCGAGTTTGGGTATTATTAGCCTATGTATCTACTATGCTTGGGTTTTCATATGGTATTTGGAAAGGAATCGTTAGACCAATTGCATGGACACTTGGAATTATCATGTTAATTGTAGCCTGCCTCCCATTCGTAGAAGGTATAACGAGAATTTGGTTAGGTGCAAACATTGTCATTTTAATTGCAGCTTATTTTCTAGCAATTAAATTTAACAAATTAAAAAACGTTACTCTCATTGGCTGGTTTTTATTATTCCCTATTTCTATTTTCTTACTGTCTGGGTTCGGTATATTACCTGAGGTAAGCACGAGTGTCTGGGGAGGATTTTTACTAACATTATTAATCGCTTTGGTCGCTATCGTCTTTTCATTTCCTATTGGCATTTTGCTTGCACTAGGAAGACGTAGTAATCTTCCAATTGTAAAATGGTTTAGTATCCTATTCATTGAGCTCGTTCGAGGTATTCCGTTAATTACAGTGCTATTTATTTCCCAACTGATGGTTCCTTTGTTTTTGGGAGATGGAATTGAAGTAGATAATGTGTTACGTGCTATGATTGGGTTTATCATGTTTTCAGCCGCTTACTTAGCAGAAAATGTTCGTGGTGGATTACAAGCTATTCCACGTGGACAGTTTGAAGCAGCTCAAGCCTTAGGCTTAAACAAGACTTTGATGACTGGATTTATTATATTACCACAAGCGTTAAAAATTGTCATACCACCTATTGTTGGTTTATATATCGGTATTTTTAAAGATACCGTTCTTGTTACAATTGTTGGTTTATCTGATTTATTAGGTATGGCAAAGAAAATAATTGCAAATCCACAATATTTAGGTACACATATGGAATCATACGTTTTTGTAGCCTTTGTGTTCTTTATTTTCTGTTACTTAATGTCTTACGTAAGTAGAAAGCTAGAAGCAACACTCGCAGTTGGGAAACGATAGGAGGTATTATATATGAGTAGTATTTTTGCAGTTGAAAAATTAACGACACCGCTTGAAGAAAGAGACGATATTATAACCGTTAACAATTTAGACAAATGGTTTGGAAAGCTACATGTGTTAAAAAACGTTGATATTACAGTAAAAGAAGGTGAAGTGGTCGTTATTCTTGGTCCTTCCGGCTCTGGAAAATCAACTTTTATTCGAACAATAAATGCATTGGAAGAATTTCAAAATGGAGAAATTATTGTTGACGGCATTAGCTTAACAAATGATGTGAAGAACATAGAAGAAATTCGTAAAGAAACAGGAATGGTATTTCAACAGTTTAACCTATTTCCTCATATGACAATACTTAAAAATATTACATTAGCCCCTATTTGGGTTCGTCGATGGAAAAAGGAAAAAGCAGAAAAAATTGCCCATGAGCTCCTTGAGCGGGTCGGTATTCCAGAGCAAGCAGATAAATACCCAGGTCAGCTATCAGGTGGACAGCAGCAGCGTGTGGCGATTGCTCGAGCACTAGCTATGCAACCAAAAATTATGTTATTTGATGAACCAACATCAGCCCTTGATCCAGAAATGGTTCGTGAAGTGCTTGATGTTATGAAAACATTGGCAGAATCTGGTATGACAATGCTCGTCGTTACCCATGAAATGAATTTCGCAAGAGAAGTTGCAGACCGTATCGTCTTGTTTGACCATGGTGAAATTGTTGAAACTGGTACTCCTGAAGAACTATTTGACAATCCTCAACATGAGCGAACAAAAGCATTTTTATCTCAAATTTTATAACATAATCATTAAAATAAAAAAGGATCTCGTTTATCTACGACTTGCACTGGAGCCATATATATCTCTCGAAGGTAACGTATACCTTCGAGAGATATATCGAAGTGACCTCGAGAAGGCTACGTGCTGGAACTAACAAATTACATATAACACAGCAAAGCCTGACCTTTATATTGGTCAGGCTTTCCAATGTTTTCTAGTGTGTAATTATCCAATAATAACCCGCTCTTTCGGAAAATGATAATTTGGCTCTTTTGACCGCTTTCCTATTAAAAAGAGGAATGTTAACAACCCTATTCTTCCTATAAACATTAACAAAATGATGATTATTTTTCCTATCACACTTAACCCTGGTGTTATACCCATTGATAGACCTGTTGTTCCGAATGCAGAGCTCACTTCAAAAATAATCTCTGTTAATGTGAAAGGCTCAGTTAAAGTTAATATGACAATAGCTAGTGAAAACATCATAAATGCCATCATGGTAACTACTAATGATTTAACCACATCTTCCTCATGAAGTTCTCTTTTAAATACTTTAACCGTTTTACGACCTTTAGCAAAATGGAATAAGAATAGTAAATTTAACGCAAAGGTAGTCGTTCTAATACCTCCACCTACTGAGCTGGGAGAAGCTCCGATAAACATAAGAGCACACAAAACTAACAAGGTAGGTTCAGTAAACTCACTAACGTTCATCGTCGATAAACCTCCACTCCGCGTTGTGACCGACTGGAATAGAGCATAGAAAAAAGATTCATGCCATGTTTTATCAGCAAAGAAATGATTAAATTCAAATAGCAGAATGATAAGTGTACCAAAGATTAATAAGCTAAAGTAAGTTATTGTTGTAATCTTTGTAAAAAGTGAGAAGCGATAGCTCTGACCATTCTCCCTTTTATTTAATAAATAATCTTTTACTTCAATTAGTACTGGAAACCCTATCGCTCCTAAAGTAATTAAGATAATCGTAATAAATTGTACGAAATAATCCTTAGCAAACGGCACCAGTGATTGCCCAGTAATATCAAAACCACCATTTGTTGTCGCACTAACTGATGCAAATAAACCGTGTAAATATGCCTCCTGCCAAGTTGGATAATACTTCAAAAAGTATGTCCCTAAAATAACTGCACCAATGAGTTCAATGATAATAATGAGCCAAAGAATTTGCTTCATTAAGATGACTAAACCAGATAAATTTGATTGGTTATGATCGGTCATAATTAACCGACGTTGCCTCAAACCAATCTTTTTACCGATTAAAACATAAATGAATGTCCCTAAAGTCATAATACCAATACCACCAACTTGAAGCATTAACAAAAGGATAAACACACCTGTAGTACTGAATGTATCTGCAGTTGACACAACAGTTAATCCTGTGACACTTACTGCACTAACTGCAGTAAATAAAGCATCCAAAAAAGATAGTTCAATACCTGGTTTATGCGCAACAGGTAAACTGATTAAAATTGTTGATATTGAGACTGCCAAAAAATAATAACTGACAATAATTTGAAAAGGTGTTAAGCCACTTATGCGTTCACGAAATTTTTTCAACATTAATTCTTCATTCCCTCATTCATTACATATACACATAATCATATCATAAAAAAATATCATTGTTACATGAAAAAATGGATGTATTCATTAAGTATAAACGTACAATCAATTTACCACATTTTTAATAAAGTATTAATATACAATGAAAGGAGGAATGGTATTTATGAGTGATGGGTTTGGATCTATTTTTGCTTTGGTTATCGTTTTATTCGTGCTGTTAATCATTATCGGTTGTGCTTGTGTAAGACCACCAGCTCCTGTGCTTCCTGCACGAAGATGTCCCTTATGCTAGAACGACAAGCATTAATCTGCAATTAGCCAAATTACCACCTTCTTTACGAAATGAACAAAACTACCATCCTTTTGAATTGCATAAGAGAGGGAGGCTAACTCCTCTCTTTTTATTATGCGTTTTTCCACCTTGATTGTTGCTGATTGTACAAAGAGATGAACAGAAAAACCACGATCGTTTTAAGCATCTTTTCTTCTCCAAAGAATATAGCAATTATATAGGGCATTGATTGTTGTTTTCTTACAAATAGATGTCTATAGTTTCATGGCACCTTTAGAAATGATGATAATCACAAAAAACTTCGAAAGAACAATATGGCATACGAAAAGAGCTTTTATATAAAACGTACCTATCTGTATATTAGCTAAATGAGTTTTGAATATTATGACGTTTTATCGGGAATTGTAAGCACCATCACTTTTACCTCCGAACATAACTTTTGCGTTGAACAGATGTTTTTATAATGTTACACATAGCTCCTAACATACATATTTTTTTTGTTTTTCCAAATATTTATTGCCTGTTGAAACGATATTTATATCTTCCTTCCGCATAAAATTATCATGACGTTTAACACTATAATTAATAAGAATATTTCATTCTTATAATGTTTTACACATAAACAAGGAGATGATTTGAAATGGGGCGTAGTAGTAATAAATTACTTGTGCCTGGTATAGAACAGGCGTTAGATCAAATAAAATTTGAAATCGCTCAAGAATTTGGCGTGAATTTAAGTCCAGATAGTGCATCACGAGCAAATGGGTCTGTAGGTGGAGAAATTACGAAAAGACTCGTCACTCAAGCTCAGCATCATATTAACGGGCAGTTTCCTAAATAATAAGGTGAAGGTCACCACACAAAAAATTTAATACCATATGGATAAAACCGAGTGATATTATCACTCGGTTCATCTCATACTGACTTATTGTCATATGCTTCGTTCTATGTATTAACTGTGTTATTCAGATTCTGGTGAAAAAGAGCGGCCAGCAAATTCATTGTCTAGCATAAAGATAGCATTGCTGTCATTTTCAATACGCTTTAATTTTTGAATAATACTATCAAATAAATCTTCTTCTTCGACTTGCTCTTCGATAAACCATTTCAAAAAATTAATCGTTGCATGTTCACGTTCATCCAATGCAATGTCTGATAATTGGTATATACGCTTGGTAACTTCCTTTTCATGGCTTAACGCTTTTTCATAAGCGTCCAACAGTGATGAAAATTCATTATTTGGTTCAGGGAAGCCTATAATTGTTGCACGTTCACCTAAAGCATTTATAAAGTTATAAAATTTCATCGCATGAAAACGTTCTTCCTCTGCTTGAACTAAAAAGAAGTTCGCAAAACCATCAAAGCTTTCAGACGAACAGTATGCTGCCATTGCCATGTATGCATGTGCAGAATAAAATTCAAAATTCATTTGTTCATTTAAACCATCAAGTAAATTTTTACTTATCATTGTATACTCTCCTTCATTGCTATGTTGTCCATTTTTATTATAGCACTTTTATGTAGAGTATTCTAAAACGAAGTGCAACCATTTAGTAAATTTGAACATGTGTAAATTTTATATTTTATTCTTCCTCATTACTTTAGGATTTTTAGCATTGATGTATTAAGAAGAAAACACGTACAATAGTAACCAACAATTTAATACTACTTTTTATATTGCTAATTTAATAACAATAGCAACCATACATACTAAAAGAGCCTTACTTTAATAGTAAAAAATATGTTCTTATAGTTCTTTCTGTTCATCCATATTTTTTATTGTCGTCATCACTTTTTTCTTTTATGTTCATATGACCTCTTTAATCTTCTTTATCCTTTTTGCTCTCATGATCCCATTTTTCTTTTTTGTTCTCATGGTCCCTTTTATCTACTTTATCCTTTTTGTTCTCATGATCCCATTTTTCTTTTTTGTCTTTTTTGTTCTCATGATCCCTTTTATCTTTTTTGTCTTTTTTGTTCTCATGATCCCTTTTATCTTTTTTATCCTTCGATTCTTTCTTCTCTAAGTTATCCCTTTGATTTTCTAACTTAATAATGTTTTCGTTTTTTAAGTTGCTAGAGGATGTTTTAGCACCCTCACCTTCCTTATGGTCTTTATCTCTATTTTCAGCTTCTTCAATTAAGTATTTACCAGTAGAGATACCCTGTTCCTCTGCTTTCTTACGTGTATTTTCATCACTTTTAACAGAGGTGACATGAATAGTATCCTTTTCTAATGTTTCAGATATTATTACAATTTTTTCTTCTAGTTTTTTTTCGACATCTTTTGTTGTAGATTCTTGATGTATTTGTACCGTTGTAATAAGTAGATTACTACCTTCAATTAAATATCCATTCTTCTTGCTTTCATCTATGATAGAATTTGTGACAAACGTAATATCTTGTTTTTCCCAATCTGGTAAATTCTCAATAATTCTTTCACCCTCGGTGTTAAGTGCTGTTACGCTTAAAACCTCTAGCTTGTTATTTATTGATAATTCTATACTTGGGTTAATATCAATTGACATATAAGCAAATACCTTATTTGGCGTATAAAATGGTAAAATAGAAATGAAAACTAATAGAGCGGCTATTGTGCTAACAAGTGCAAGCTTCCATTTTTCAATTCGTGTAATTTTTAACAAAAATGAATAACTTCTTTTCCCCTCACGAAAGGGCAGAAATATAATCTCTTGACCAATATCATATTGTTGTTCCAGCAGCTTATTTGTCCGTAAAAATTCTCCATCATCTGTTAATACTGTAACAAATTTACTGCTTATTTCCATAATGACCCCCTTTTTCAATTTTAGATCACCTCCTTCAAATATTCTTTTAGAAACAAGTAATCACCAGTGAGAATGACCGAAATGGCAATTATATATTTGCGGTTTCTCTCTATCGTTTTTCGGCTCACTTTTACTTGTTTTTCTAATTGTTTTATTGGTAACTGTTTTTTAGCCAACAAACTACCTCGAAGCTCTTCATGATCAACAAGAATCTTCGCTACAGTAATGGCATTTTGCCTAGCATCGGCATGCTTTGGTGATTGATTTACTAAATCTTGAAATGTTAAGCCAAATGTTTTAAGCTCCTGCTTATATTGCTCAATCTCTTCTTTTCGTCGTTCTTGTTCAACTTGTTTGCCATATTCTTCGAAGGATAGATGTGACTCTAGTGTTTGAGGACGGGCATCGTTTTCACTTTCATGTAAATCGTATGGTATTGACCTGTTACGTGCTTGTTTCCGAATGTAATCTATGACTCTCCTCTTAATTATTAATTCAGCAAAAGCTAAAAAAGAACGACCTTTTTCTCTTTCAAATTTTTCAATTGCGTCATTGAAAGCAATCAGACCAATGCTAAACTCATCATCTGTTTCATCAATATATCGTTTACATACAGAGGAGACAGTCTTGGCAATAAAAGGATGATATTTTTTTATAATCTTGTAATGTAATTGACTGTTACCGCTTTGGATTTCTCCAATTATTGCTTCTAATGATTTTTCTTTCTTGCCAATTTTAAACAACAGACTGAGCACCGATTACACCCCTCTTCCTAATATGAAGTTCGGTAGCTCTGCTTTTTTTATAGGGGTAGAAAATAGAAAAATAGTCATTTTTTTTGACTATTTTTTCATACCACTATATTCATCTTACTTATATAATCTACAACACTTTTATTATAACAATATGGCATGTTCAACAACATAAGCCACTAACAATTACCGAATATTACCTAAGTGTAATCAAGAAAAAAAGCACTCAATTATATTGAGTGCCTTAATACCTTGACAATTGTTAACAATATTTCTAGTTATCATTGTAGGATATGTATTTTCCTCACTTAGTGTTGGTAGCACTTTGTGTTAACACGGATTATTATATCACGTATTATTAGTGAA
The DNA here is from genome assembly GCF_051842895.1 of Cytobacillus sp. Hm23. NCBI lineage: Bacteria > Bacillati > Bacillota > Bacilli > Caryophanales > Bacillaceae > Cytobacillus > Cytobacillus sp. Hm23. The sequence continues at coordinate 87,998 of NZ_JBPXRQ010000011.1, read as the reverse complement.
ATGGTTACGAAATGATTACAATACATCAATTACATCATTTACTATTTTTTCATTGATGTTCTATTTTTTGTTTTTTTCCTCTTTCCTTAGTTCCTTTTCCTTTTTTTTCTGTTCTTTTTTCATTTCATGTTCTTTTTTCTTCTGTTCTTTTTCTAATTCTTTCTGACCTTTGTGATTTTGTTTCTTATTCTTGTCATGTTTTTGACCCTGAGCATCATTTTCAATGTCTTCATACAACTCATTAATTATTAGTTCAATATCATCTTCAATATTTTTTTGTTCTTCTTGTAATGCTCCAAGTTTTGTCATCTTGTCGCCAATTCGCTTGTAACTTTTTTCAATATTTTTCTTTAGTGCTTCTTGTGCATTGTTATTCCCTACTTTCTCCAAAGCAGCAGTTAAAGATATAATATTTTGTGCGAGTTGTGTTTTGATATCGGTCATTTCATCTTGCTGTTCTATGTTAGTATCTCCATTATTATCGATATTAGGTTGGCTTGAATCTCCATAAATTTCGTTATTGCTATCTTCCTCACTACGGCTCTTTGCTTCCTTATCCTGTCTATCTTCAATTATACCTTCAGAATCATCTATTAGCTTTGTAGCCTTAAGGATCAATTCCTCCGCTAAATCTTTATCACCATTAGCTATTAACTTCTCGGCTTCTAACAATCTTTCAGATGAAAACCTTGCTAATAACTCAGCATCATACATATCATCAAACGAAATTGCAAGCTGTATTTTTTCAAGTGCAATTTTGATAAAATACAAAAAGTCTCCTGGTATTGTATTTGGATCTTCACTGTTTGTGTTTAAGCTTATAGTGCTTTCAATGTCGGTATTATTTTCATTTGCATGTGCAATAGTACCTGCTACCGCTATTACTCCTACTAGAGCACATGCAATAATGCCATTTCTTATAACTTTTATCAAAAACTACACACCCCTATTGTTAAAATTTCATATACGTTATAGTTGTACGAACTTATCCACTTCTTTTTGGGGTGAATTTAATATATTTAGTATTCTAAATATTTCAAAGCGGAATTTTATTGGATATTACCTTAATTAATCCTTTCTTTACGACAGGTCTCATTATCAAATTCTACCTTTTGTTGTTTTTCACTAGAGAGTAACCAACCGCCAAATGCAAGCAATATCAACCCTAGCCAAAAAATTATTTTCCACAAAAACGACTCTGGTAAATGGGATGAGATCAGACCAACCTCCTCATGTGCTAACGTATGAATACTTAATTTCAACCTACCCAACCTACTATCAGAAATGTGATTGTCTCAATTCCAGGCCTGTTTGCTAGTAATCTAACAAACCAGCTTGCCGCAAAACGCATAATGATTAAACGAAACGAAAGATCCAAATTGTATCCCACCTAATGATTATTTGTTTCTTCAACCTATTACAGATCAATAAAGCGGTCAATTGCTTTCAAACGGCGATGGGGCTTTGTTAGCAAGCACAAAAAGACCTTTGCCTATTATGGCAAAGGTCTTGCTAGACATTAAATATGCCAACAAAGCAGATGGGTTTTTATCCATGCATTGACGACTTTATTTTAAAGGTATACCCTTATCGCTACTCCCCTTTGTCAAAGAAACGAACATTTATTATGCATTCATTTCACAAAACATGGTAAACGTTGTCAAGTTTTTCGGTTTTCTCGAGTATGTAACATAACGTAAATTATGATAGTGGTTATCATAATAATAACTACAATATACATAAATCTATTAGCTATTTGTGCAATATCTTGCCATCTTGTCCCTAATTTGAACCCCATATAAACATAGCAGTATGTGATAGGAAGCGTAGCCGCAAACGTATATAAGCTAAAGCTTGTTACATTCATTTTTGCCATTCCACAAGGTATTGAAATGATCGTCCGAATCCCAGGTAAAAATCTAGCAGAAAAAGCTACAATCCCGCCGTGCTTATCAAAAAATCGCTCTGCTTTTGTTAGCTCCTTTTCACGTATTAAAAAGTATTTTCCAAACGATGTAAGGAACGGCCTTCCACCAAAACGTCCAAGTGCATACAATGTTAATGGACCAAGCGTTCCTCCAATGGTTCCAGCTAACACAACTAACCAAAAATTCATTACTCCTTGATACACAGAATAGCCAGCTAAAGGAAGAACTAATTCAGCAGGTACAAACTCAAATGTTAATGCAATTAAAATCCCAAAATACGAAAATTCTCTTAGCCAATCAACAAATAAAAAAATTAATTCTTCCAAATACATCACCAACATTCACTATTTTCGTTTTTAATAATACAAAAAGCTGTTTTCTAATAGTTTGTTGTTTCGTTCTAAGAAATAATCATATAAACAATAGATTTCTCAAAACCTATTCTTATATAAATAGACCTATGTTGTTAACAATTAAGAGCAATAGTAGTTTGCTACTTTAATAAACAAGTTGAATTTAATGACATTTCATATAAACATTTAACAAGAAGCATTTATTTGTAATTTCTTTTTATCTTCGTACGTAGCTGTTTTTTGTAATGAGAGCTAAATATTAATATAACTAACGTTCGGGATATCTCTTTTTCTCTAAATATTATAAATAATCATATCAACACATCAACTACTCAGTTGTATGTGAAAAAGTAACAAAGTTACCGAAAAGAGCCTTGTACAAAAGTATATTTTTCAACAAGTAAAAAAATGACATAAAGAAGGCAGAATGCAAATCATAAATTACATGGAGTATGTAAACAACCCCTAATTCATAATGCAACACCATACAGATATCTCTAAGTAGGTTGTTCACTTATTATTCTAGGATTTTTATTAATGATTACATATTTATTACTTCAATAATCTGGCACACTTCACAAAAAACCGTTCTTCACTTTCCTTAACAAGGTTTGTTATTTCTATGCCAACAGTTCTTGTAGGATCTTTTTTGTTATTGGTAATTATTTCTTGAATATCAAATAATTATCATATATACTGTATATATACGATATAAACAGTTAGGGGAACTTTGGAGTGAAACTATGCATATATCAGTATCTCTAAATTCAAAATCACCAATATATTCGCAAATTGTGGAGCAAATTGAAAATCAAATTCTTACAGGACACCTTAAAGAAGCGGAACTTCTTCCTTCTATTCGAAATCTTGCTCAGAATTTGAAGATAAGTGTGATAACAACGAAAAGGGCATATGATGAGTTGGAGAAAAAAGGTCTTATAACATCTGTCGCTGGCAAAGGAACTTTTGTTTCAGGTAACACAAAAGAATTAATCAGAGAAGACCAATGTAGAGGATTAGAAAATCAATTAATGCAAGTTATTATGAAAAGTAAAGTTTTAGGAATCAATCGCGAAGAATTAATTAATATGCTTATATTTTTGTATGGAGAGGATGAATAATTATATGCATGTAATTGAGTTGTGTGGGTTTTCTAAATCTTATAGAGATTTTAATTTGAATGATTTAAATATTAAGATTAACAGTGGTTACATCACCGGTTTAATTGGGCCGAATGGCGCAGGTAAAACAACGTTAATTAACGCGATTATGAACTTAATTCCACCTGATCAAGGAGAAGTTATTGTATTTAACAAGTCGATGGGAACATGGGAAAGAGAAATTAAACAAAGAATTGGTTTTGTGTACGATGAAGACTTTTATTATAACCATCTTTCTATAAAGGAAATGGGAAAGATCATCGCATCATTTTATTCAAACTGGAACGATGCTGTTTTCAAACAATATTTAACAGAATTTAAATTGCCTGAACGTAAAAAAATCGGTAACTTATCAAAAGGAATGAAAATCAAATTCTCCTTGGCAGCTGCACTCGCACATGAACCTGATTTATTAATAATGGATGAACCTACCTCTGGGCTTGATCCTGTGTTTAGAAGGAAAGTATTATCGATATTAAGTGATTATATTCAAAATGAAAATCGATCAGTTCTTTTTTCAACTCATATAAGTACAGATTTAGAAAGGATAGCAGATTACATTGTTTATATAAGTAACGGACATTTAATATTTAGTGGTAGTAAAGAGGACCTATTAGATGAATATTTTATATTAAAAGGACCTATTGGATCACTGCCAATGAATAAACAATTATTAGGTTTACAGCAATCTCCTCTAGGATTCGAAGGTTTAATTTCAAAAAACATTTTTTCTGAAAGCTCATTTGATAGTCAAGTTGTTGTAGAGAAACCTACATTAGATGATATTTTGGTTTATACACAGGGGGCTTGTTAAAAATGATGAAACTACTTATGAAAGATTTACAAATTCAAAGAAGGTTTATATTTCTTGGATTTGTATTCATCGGTTTTTTCTTTTTTCTATTAGGCGCTTTTGAAGGTTTACCTCTTGCTGTACCAGCAGCACTATTCAGCCACTTCTTAATTGTACTTGCAAGTAAATCTGATGAGAAAAATAATAACAGTCGATTGTTGGCTTCTTTTCCACTTCGCAGAAAGGATATCGTAACCTCAAAATATATAGGAATTTTTATGTTCATGGCAATCTCCTTCTTTATAACCACCTTATGGAGGTGGGTCACCGGTTTTTTTCTTCCTGCAAATGAACTCCCTTGGTTTAGTGTTCAATCTGTAGTAATATCTATTCTCATTTTACTTCTGTTTTATAGTATTTATTTTCCTATTTTTTTCATGACGGGATCTCGTCTCGTACAGGTCCTAGATTTAATAGTTATATTGACGATAGGTGGCTTGATCATATTAGGTTTACGAATATTAGAATGGATAGATATAAACATTAGTTTTATACTCTCCGACTTATTGAGATACAATGTAATATCTCTGTCCTTTTGGTTATCTACCATATGTTTAATGTTAATAATCATGTCTTGGGTTCTTTCTATTTTTGTTTACGAACGTAGAAATATATAAAGGGGGAGAATTATGTTTGTACGAATTTTCCATAGACTAGGCAAAAAGTGGATTAATGTAGTATTCGTTGTTGTAAGCATACTACTAATAGTTGGAGTTATTTATTTCGTAGTATAAACAGTGTTTTAAAATTATGCTAAATAATTCTATATTTATGCAATTGACCTTATTTTACATGAGAAAAGATGCGACGAGCGCTTTGCTTATACGTATTGATTTCTTAGTACGAAAAACAACGATCCATGCGAAAACAGCCTTTATAAAAAATAAGAATCCATTTTGATCAATCTTATAATCAAAATGGATTCTATCTATTTATTACAAAGTACTCGTTAAAGTATTTTTGATCAAACTTTATTCCGAACTAACAATGAGTAGTAATCTAGTTAACAAATTCAAAACTGTTTCATTATCGTATCGTACTATCTAATAATAAGTTGTTTATTTTTATCATGTTTATGTTCATTATAATAAGCGACCATTTCTTTAACACCAGATTTAAAATCAGGACATGTAATTCCACTACCTTTTAAATCATTTTTAGCAGTAGAACAATCAAACCTTGCTTCATACGAAAAATAGTCTAAGGATTCTTTCTCCACTCCTAATACCTTACGCAAGTTTTTAATCTGCAAGAAAGCTCTTGTTAAAGAAATTGGGATTCTACCACGCGGTTTCTTGTGTAAGAGTTCACCCATTAACATTGTATAAACTTCACTAGCCTTATACGGAGAAGGGTCTGTTAAATGATATGTTTTCCCCTTCCCAACACTAGCGTGACCTAGATAGCAGGAAGCAGCAATAATATAGTCAACAGGCACTAGGTTCAGCTCTACTTGACCTCTGCCAATGTTAGGCAAGATAGGTAAAAAGCGCAATCGATCAAGAAAATTCAAGATAAAGTACGGCCCATCAAACTTTATTGTTTCCCCTGTTATAGAGTCCCCCTTCACAATTCCAGGACGAATGATGGTTGTTGGGACTTCATTGAAAATCTTTTTAACAAGCACTTCTGCTTCATATTTCGTTTCTTCGTAATAATTTTGAAAGGTTTGATTTTTTTCTAATTCAGATTCCAAAATTGTTCCTGCACGGTCTCCTGCAACATAAGCTGTACTAAAGTAAATGTATCTTTGAAGCTTGTTCATTTCTTTTACAAATTCATTCACCTTACTTGTACCTTGTACATTCACAAGGTATGCAACATCTTTTGGTACGGCTAGATCATAAATAGCTGCTAGGTGAAAAACATGTGTAACAGTAGTCCTTAATGAAGCCATATACTTATCAGCTATACCTAGGTTATCCTTGGTTATATCACCAGGTAAAATGGAAAATTGAGTCTTATCAATTAACTTATCTTCAGATAGCCTCTCTATTTCCTTTTCGGCTTCGTTAATCATATCAGGCAAAACAAGCGCGTAAATATGATCAATTTCATAGCTCTCCTTCATCATATAGCGAATAATTTGACTTGCAATAAATCCAGGAAAGCCTGTGAAAAAATAAGTATTCCCCATTGTTTCTCCCCCCATAAAATATATCTTATCTAAACATTCAGAATTCATTTCCTAACTTTAGTTTATCGTATTTACGCTATTTTGCAACCGTTTACAAAATAGATTTTTTAAACTGTACTCACATTAATACTTATTTTCCCCCCTTTAAACATTAGCACACTTATCTCAAACATTTATGCCACCTTTTGTTCCATAAATTAAGACAAAGACTAAATCCATCGTATAGCTTATGTATTGCTTTTTTTCCCTTACTTTTGAGCAACTGATGTGTATGATATGGTTGTTATTGTTCATAGAGTAGAAAAGATGCCACGAACATGAGTTATATTCGTGTTTAGCTCATTTTACGAAAAGCAACTAATAGTGCCAACAGCCTAATCAAAATAATCATAAAGCTTTTGAAAAGAGCTCATTTTCTGATTACTGCTGTATTTGTCTACACTTAAAAATTATCAAGGAAAAGATTGTAACTTATCATATTCCTTTTGTTGTTAATGCTAACATTATATAATCTTTGGAAGGTAGGCGTTGTCATGCACACAATTTGGAAGGGGTCAATTAGTTTTGGACTTGTAACGATCCCAATAAAACTATATGCTGCAACTGAAGATAAAGATATTAAATTCCGATCGTTACATAAAAAATGTAAAACTCCAATTAAGTATGAGAAGATCTGTCCAATATGTAATGAGGAACTAACAAATGATAACCTAGTAAAAGGTTATGAATATGTTAAAGGAAAATTTGTCATTTTATCTGAAGAAGAAATGAAAGAAATAAAAGAGGAATATGAGGAGAAAAGTATTAAAATTATTGATTTTGTAAATTTAGATGATATTGACCCTATCTATTTTAATCGCTCCTATTTTATTGGCCCAAATGATAATGGAACTAGAGCATACGCTTTATTAAGAGAAGCACTTGTCAAATCTAAACGGATTGGCATTGCCGAAATAACTATTCGTTCTAAGCGACATCTAGCTATTGTCAGGGTATATCATGATGGCCTCCTCATGGAAACGATTCATTATCCAGATGAAGTACGAAATGTTAGTGACGTTCCAAATATACCAGAGCAAATAGAGATTAATAATAAAGAGCTTGATACAGCTATGTTATTAATTGATCAATTAACGACAGACTTTGACCCAAGCAAATATAAGGATGATTATCGTACTGCATTAATGGAGCTTATCGAGGAAAAAGTTAACACCGATGAAACAACTTCCGTTGACCATATACCAAGAACGAATGTAGTTGATCTAATGAGTGCATTGCAAGCAAGTATTGACAGAACTAAACAACAACCACAATCCACAACGCCAGCTAATAACAAAGGTACTACAAAAACAAAACAAAGAACATCACGCAAAAAAGTAACATCATAGGAACAATTACTAAAATCAGGCGGGAATTTTTCTCGCCTGTTATATCTGTTATGTCACACTCGTTCTCCTTCGGCTATAATCCATTTAACAGCAAGTAATAAATTTCCAAACCACATATCAGCTAATCCAAACTGTTCATCATTTCCAACTAAAATGGTTTTTGTCCCTGCCGACTTACCTGCAAAAATGTCCACATCACGATCTCCGATCATATAGCTATCTTTAAGCGCGATGTTATATTTTTGCGCAAGATTCGTAATCATCTCTGGTTCCGGCTTTCGACATGCACATCCCTCGTGAGGTTTATGGGGACAATAAGCAATATCATCAATCATCGCTCCGTATTCCTTCAAATCAAGTTTCATTTTCTCATGTACACGTATTAGCTGTTGTTCCTTCATATACCCTAACCCAACCCCACCTTGATTCGTTACGACAAAGACTTTAAAGTTATCTTGATTTAACAACTTTATCGCTTCACCTACGCCATCCAATAAATAAAAATCACTCGGTTTATTTACAAATTTCACACGATGTGACAACACCTCATTAATGACTCCATCACGATCTAAAAATACAGCTTTTTGCATATAAAAATCTCCTTTGTTATGTAGTAAAAAAGAAAAACATTCAACTTTCCTATTATTAATCAAGATGTAAAAATCCAAACTAAGTTTCAACACAATACAAATAGATCATATATAATATCAGAATAAAACACCTTACCTATCATTATAAATATGATGAGTAAGGTTAGCTTAACAATGACCATTCCAAGGTAGTATACTTTTATTATTGATTGAACTTTGTAATACTCCTATACTTTTGATCTCATTGCACTGGGGGCAATGGAGGTATAATTTGAACTGAACATAGACAGCTACAATCTACAACGACCGTGTCGTCAATAGGATTTAATACAAGTTCATCATTTTGACAAATTTGATCTAATCTAATACAACATTCATTTCCTGGCATAATTTCTCGATTTCCTTCTGGTTGCAGCAATTGTAAAATTACACATCCTGTTTCTATATCTACCTCACTAACCCTAAAGTATACAGTAAGAAAACAGTTCCCTTGTCCAGTACTAGACTCTCTTATGTTTCCAAATGCATACAATAGAGTATTATTATTAGTTGTTATAATTACATCTTGATTTATATTTTCTTCTAAAACCGTGCAAACACAATTACGAATGTTTCCACCATTACTATCTCCGCCATTTGGACAACAGCATGGCATATTCTCACCTCCCCAAAACATCATATCAACTACGGTATGTATATGACCTACACATGCATTGAAATAATTGATTGTTTTCTTAATTTCGAAGTTTGTTGAACGAACATGTAAATTACAAAGAGACTAAATCCACAAACCATTTATAATAATAACAATCATTAGTATTGAGTTAAATTAACATTATTGAATTTGTGGATTTAGACCTTTGCATGTGACAAAAAAACTGCTTATGCTTATACTAAAAAACCGATTGAATAGAATTTCCCATTATAAAACTAAACTACTGCTTCATAGTTAATACATAAGCAATATTTCCCACGACATGCAGCACCCATCCCAGTCGAACAAGTCAAACGAACCGTATCGAAGCCTATTTGTGTAGTGGACATACTGTTTCCATTATTACCACTACCCATTAAAACTGGACTTATATCAAACATTTTAACCACCGAACCGCCTTCGCCACCTAGTAACAATTCAACTGTTAAATCTCCACAGCCTCTATCTAAAAATACTGTTACCGAACCAGTGACTGGAAAAGTTTCCATTGCTTCATTTTCAGTAGTCCAAATTATTTCACTTTCGCCACATTCTATCGTATAGTTTCCGCATAATTCATCTTTAAAAAATTCATCCCCTCTATCAGGACAACAACAATTAGACATTTTTTCCCCTCCCTTCTTTGCTAATAATTTATGTACTAACATAGCAGCTTGTATAAACGGAATCACTAAGTTTGTATAAAAATTTCAAAATGACTTAATTATTAAATACTGCCCTTACATAATCACCAGAGAGGTTGTCCAATTTATTTATATAAATGTGCCTTAGTACTTCTATAACTGTGATTTTTTGTAATTATAATTCCTTTAGAAAATTTCTTATTTTTTGTATTATTAATAATAAAAGGAGAGATAGTTGCAGAAAAATATAATAACTAAAAAAGATCATTAACTTGTTCATTCATTTGTTACACATGAATAAAAAACAACTTTGTTTCAATACTATTTCCAATTTAAATTATTTTTCTTCATCAAGTGTTACATACCTTTTCATTACATACATGGGTAATTAATACTTATACAAAATTTACCTGTACAACTCTTGGATTGATCTGTTTGACCATGACAGCATATTTCAATTCGATTAAAAGACTTTAAAGTAATTGAACGTGTATTTCCGTTATTTCCTTGATATGCATTAGGAATTGTTAATGTACCTACAATATTTAAATTTAAATATATATTTACTGTTAATATATCTGCACAGCCCTTGTCATAAAACACTGTAACTGTACCTCCAACAGGAAAAGAAGGGGAAGTCCATATATCATCTTTACATCCACAACTCAAAGTAAAATTACCACATGTCTCATCCTGAATAATACATTCTTTCTTCGGTTGAAGTGTTTTTGGAACATTACAACTACATTTATTATGTGTCTGTATCACTTTATTTCCACCTCTCTGTAGGCAATAAGGAATTATTATCTAGGCTATTGTATGAATCTTTTATTCAATCGGTTCAAGAAAAATATAGTTATAATCAGTAAAGTATTTTCTTCGGCTCAAATAGGTATTCTAAATTTAAATGTAAAATGAAAGGATGGGGAAAAAGCATGATGAGACCTATGCTTCCAACATTGTCATTTACCCCTCCAAAAGGAGAAGAATGGACTTATGAAGTCAAATACGATGGTTTTCGAGGGCTATTGTTTATTGATCATAATGAATGTAAGTTAATGAGTCGTAATGGGAATAATTTAATAAACCAGTTCCCTGAAATAAAAGCATCTGTTGAGAGCATGAGGCTGGAGAAGATTGAATCAATTCTTCCTATCATCTTAGATGGTGAAATATGTATATTGGATTCAACAATAAAAGCTAATTTCTCTAAAATTCAATTTAGGGGCCGCTTAAAAGATCAAGAAAGAATTAAACACAGCCTTATCCAGGCCCCAGCCCATTTTTTAGTATTTGATTTGCTACAATATAGCGGTAATATGACGACACATCTACCTTATGCTAAACGCAAGGAACAATTACATCACTTATTTTCACAGCTTGCTCTCCCTACTACTGTCACAATGGATAGGGAGAATCTTATTCAACTTATTAGTGAATCTTGTCATTTTGATTCCTTATGGAATGAAGTGCAGTTACATAACGGTGAAGGGCTTATTGCGAAGCAAATACATAGTAAATGGGAAGCTGGGAAACGAACGACGCGTTGGATAAAGTTGAAAAACTGGAAAATAGGTCAGTTTTTTGTGACAAAATATGAAAAATCAAATGGCTACTTTCACGTAGGTCTCTTTCGTGAGGGTAGCATTTACGAAATAGGTTTATTTTTGCACGGCTTGAGTCCTGCTGAAAGAGCTACACTTTCTCAAGTAATTCAAGACAACAAACAAGCTGAAACAGCTCAATTTATTTACATCCAGCCTAGTATATGTGTAGAGCTAAAATATCTTGAAATTTATAATGGCACTTTAAGACAACCAATATTTTCAAGTTTTTTAACGGATTTAAATGTAAATGAATGCACATGGGAAAAGCTTCACGTTGTACAACAGCTAAACCAGCCTGAATCTACTACTGTTGTTCAAGTAACAAACCCAGGAAAAAGATTATGGAAAGACAGATTTATTACTAAACACGATTATCTCGATTATTTAAACAGCATTTCCAGCTACATGCTTCCTTTTTTACAAAATCGATTATTAACTACAATCCGTTACCCACACGGGATGTATGGTGAAAAGTTTTATCAAAAAAACTGTCCAGCATACGCTCCTGATTTTGTTCAAACTTTTAAACATGAAGATATTACTTACATCTTATGTAACAATGCTGAAACGTTAGCATGGCTTGGAAATCAACTTGCAATTGAATTTCACGTTCCTTTTAAAGACATTAAGTCAACGGGCCCAAATGAAATTGTTTTTGACCTTGACCCCCCCTCTAGGCAATATTTTAAACTGGCTGTTCAAGCAGCACTATTGATGAAGAAAATATTTGATCAATTACAGCTACAATCGTTTGTGAAAACATCAGGTAATAAAGGATTACAAGTATATATCCCATTACCAACTAACACTTTTTCTTATCATGATACACGGCTATTTACTCGATTTATTGCTAATTTTTTAATAGAAAATGACCCACAGAAATTTACGGTAGAGCGATTGAAAAAAAAGCGGGAAAATCGCTTATATATCGACTATGTTCAGCACGCTGAAGGTAAAACAATAATTGCACCATATTCGGTAAGAGGAAATGAAGGTGCATATGTGGCAAGTCCTCTTTTTTGGCATGAGGTAAATCATCAATTAAAAATTGAGCATTTTCCAATTGAATCCATCATAGAAAGAGTAACAACGAAAGGCTGTCCATTTCATACTTTTTATCAAGTAGAAAATAAACAGCCTTTTGAACAAATATTGAAATTTTTAGGGTCTAGTAAAAGTTTATTGTAGATGTTGCTAACCCAAATCTCTTTCAGCAAACCACATGATAATTTATATAACATAATCTATTTTTCTATGGAGTTGGATAAAGTACCTATTCCTTCTACAGTAACTTCTACAACATCACCAGGTTGTAAAAACTTAGGAGGGGTAAAGCCTTTGCCGACACCTGCTGGTGTTCCTGTCGCAATAATATCTCCTGGCTCTAACGTTGTACCTTGAGATAGTACTGAAATAATCTTTTCAATAGAAAAAATAAATTGTTTTGTATTTGCACTCTGACGTATCTCATCATTTACTCTCGTCTCAATGTTTAATTGATTCGGCTGTTTGACAAGCGATTTATGAACAATTACTGGTCCCATAGGACATGAAGTGTCCAAGCTTTTTCCTAGTAAAAACTGCTTATGCCGTGCTTGCAAATCTCTCGCAGTAATATCATTTACTATAGTATATCCAAATACGTAATCTAATGCCTCATCTTCTGAGATGCACTTCCCCTTCTTACCGATAACGACTGCAAGCTCCCCTTCATAATCGAGCTGGTTAGTTATACGTCGATGGTTTAATACGATATCATTAGTACCAATGACAGTCGTTGGAGTTTTAGAAAACATCATTACATCGGTTGGAATATCCGCTACACTTCCCATTTCTATCGCATGGTCAGCATAGTTTTTGCCGACACAAAATATATTCTTCGATGGTCGAGGGATAGGTGCTAACAACTCTACATCATTTAAAGTGTAAACATTGTTGTTCTGCTTAGCCCACTTTTCTATCTGTTGAACACGTTCTTCAAACTTATAACCAAGTTGGATACACTGTAGCAAAGATGCTGGAAGTAAATTATCAGCAAAAACTTCCTGTTCAGCGGCGTTTAAATCTAGCACTTCTGTCATTTCTTTATTAACAGTACCTACAAATAAGCGGTCATCCTTTTTTGCCGTCACAAAGCGCATACTGTCCCCTCCTATATCATACTGCGAATAGATGTAATATACTTCATTAAGTCATCTATCTGTAGTTTTTCTAAAAAAAGCAATAACCCTTGTACTACTCCTACTCGCGGAGATTCATCATTGTTTTGAAACTGCGTTAGTAAAACTTCTAACGTCTCTAACGAGTGCTTCTCATCATCATTTGATAAATTTGCTTCAATAATTATTTCCTTCATTTGCAAAATCATATGGACGATTTCTTGATATTTATCATTCGTAAGGTGACTAAAGTATTGACGTATTGAATCCTCATTAATAATAACCTCTTGCTTATTTGCAACACTTTTTACAAGGTCATCCAATCGATCTACTAAGTATCCAGCTAGTTTCTCTAAATCAAGCTTTTGATAGTCAAATATGAGAAAGGATAAATATTCTACGAGCATCCCGCTGAACATTGCAGTTAAATCGAAAGCAAATGGGCGAATATCATCTCCATAAATAGCAAGAATGCGACTTTTGTACCAACGATACATTTCGATTCGCATTTGAAATAAATAAGTTTTTATTTTGCCCCTCTCTGGAAAGGCTTTCTCTCTCATATGCATTTGTAAAAAGTCTCGATACTTTGTAAATTCTTTTAGTTGGCGATGGATTTGAATAATAAAACGATCTCTTTCAGATATGATTTCATCGTTGATTTGCTCAGACATTTGTTTTGTAAAATGCTCATAAAAATGCTTGAAAATTGACAAAAACAGTTCTTCTTTAGATGAGAAATAATTATATAATGATCCTTTCGCCACGCCACTTTCATGGGCAATTTCCTGCATGGAGGTGTTATGGTATCCATTTTGCGCAAACAATTTCATCGCAGTTTCTAGGATGAATATTTTTTTATCTTTCATCCAATCACTTCCTATATCCTTTAAATGAGAGGGGCTGTCCCTTTTATAGAAGGACAGCATAATTTCTTACAATTACAATTTATAGTTAAAAGAAAGAAAACCCTCTTACATTATTTAGGTTGATTGAGTTTAGGTGGAGAAAGCCGACTCCACCTATTTTACATAGTTCATTGTATCTTGTTGAAGATTTCTACTTCTCTTTATCGTCTTCAATGTTATCATTCTTTTTCTCTTCTTGATCCTTTACTATCTTTAATATATTTTCGAGCATAGATACCATGTCTTCGTTTTTGTGTTCCTTTTGTTCAACTACTGGTAAATTATCCTCGCTATAAATTGTCTCATCTACTGGTGGCAATTGTTCAGCTTGTTCTTTGATTTCTGGTTTTTCGTGAATTTCATCTAATAAATATGCCGGAATGAGATGACCGTCAGGTGTAGCGTATTTTTTGTTCAGTCGTCTCGTCTCTTTATCAAAGAAGCTATACACAACAGGAATGACGAATAATGTTAGGAATGTACTACTTATTAATCCACCAATAACTGTAATACCCATCGGCTGATTCATTTCCGTACCTTCACCAAGCCCGAGTGCTAACGGGAATAAACCTAGTATAGTCGTTGTGGCAGTCATTAATATTGGGCGCGTCCTAACCTTAACCGCCTCTACGATTGCATCATACGTTTTATAGCCATCACTCTTCTTCTGATTAATGTAATCGATTAACACAATCGCATTATTTACAACAATACCAGCTAATACAATTAAACCAATAATTGCCATTAAACTTACAGGAACTCTAGTAACTGTTAAGCCAATGGATACCCCAATGACCATTAATGGAACGGTAAACATAATTACAAACGGGTATTTTAATGATTCAAATTGAGCTGCCATGACTAAATAAACAAAAACAATCGCTAGAATAAACGCAAATACCATATCATCGATTGAAGACTCTAGTAGGTCTCGATCTCCACCGAACGTAATCTCAGTTTCATCATTTAAATCTAAATCAGCTATCTTTTCATCTACTTCGCTAGAGATTGTGCTCAAATTGGTTGAATTTGAATATTTCAAAGTAAATTGTACTGCATTTTGCTCATTAATTCTCTGTATGTTGACAGGACCTTCACCAATTGTTATATCAGCAACATCTTCAACAGGAATATATGAACCATCAGGCTTCTTCACTAACAATGTTTTTAATTGATCTAGGTTAGATGTAATGTCTTTATCATAGCTAACGTGTACGTTAAATATTTCATTATTTTCATCGGTAATTCTAATTGCATTAACTCCACGTGTCACATTGTTAACAGCCATAGCAATTTGAGCTGGTGCTAAGCCATTAGCAAATGCTTTTTCACGATCAACTGTCATTTGTACTTCTTCCACAGTATCACTTAAATCAGTTGTAAGCTCTGTTACATCATCTATTGTAAGAAGCTCATCATTAATTTTTGTTACTGCATCTTCTAGTCGCTGCTTATTAGTATCTTTCACACTAAAAGAAAGTGTATTTGGCGCAGAACCAGTAGTTGATTGTAAATTGAATGAAACTTCTGCCGTTGGGTTTACTCTTTCAGCTTCTTTTTCAATCTCACGTTTCACATCATCAACAAATTGGAATGTAGATCGCTCTCTATTATCAAAGTCCTTCATTTTAACAGAGATTTCTGCTATATTCCCTTGACTAGTCCCTCTAAATGAATTTTCTTGAGTAGAGCCAAGCAAGCTGACATATACATCAACATCGTCTTCATCTGCTAACACATTTTCAATTTGTTCAACTACTTTGTCTGTTTCAGTTAGCGCTGTTCCATTTTCCAACTCAACCGATATAGAAAAGAAGCCTTCATCAGTTTTTGGTAAAAATTCCATCCCTACAGTTGTAATACCATAGAGTCCTGATCCTAAGAATACGAAAGCAGTAATTATTACAACAGCTCTACGACGAAGAGCCCACTTAATTGCACGATCAAGACCTTTCATAAAAGGAGACTCTCTACGTACTTTCTCTTTATTTTCTTTTGGTGCTTTTAACATTCGGCTTGCAAGCATCGGAACTACTGTTAATGCTACGACCAATGATGCAAACAAACTAAATGCAATAGTCATTGCAAATTCAGTAAACAATTCACCGATAATCCCTGTAATAAAGACAACTGGAACAAACACCGCAATAGTTGTGAATGTTGAAGCTGTAATGGCACCAGCTACTTCCTTCACACCATGAGAGGCTGCTTCTTTTGAGTCTTTACCCATTGATAAATGCCTGTATATGTTTTCAATAACAACTATCGAGTTATCTACTAACATCCCAATTCCTAGTGCAAGTCCACCTAGTGTCATGATATTTAATGAAAAATCTGAGAAATACATGAGTACAAAAGTTAATATAACTGAATACGGTATTGCAACACCAATAATAAACGGGCTTTTCACACTGCGAAGGAAGAAGAATAATACGACCATCGCAAATAGTCCACCTAGTATAAGCGTAGTAGATATATTATCAATCGCTACTTGTATAAAATCACCTTGGTCAAATAAAATTTGGGCTTCTACGTCCTCGTATTTCTCTTTACCAAGTATGTCATCAAGTTTTTCCTTAAACGCAGCTGAAACGGATGCAGTGTTTGCGTCGGATTGTTGTAGTACACTAACAAGTAAAGCAGGCTCCTGATTTGCACGTGTGATTGTATCTTCGTTTTGTGGAGCAACTTTCACTTCGCTTATATCACCAAGAGTAACTTTTTCACCAGTAGCTGGATCTACTGAAATTGCTATGTCCTTCAGCATATCCACTGATGTGATCGAGCTTATAACCCTAGTAGTTAGCTCCTTCCCATCAGTTAATATCGTATCTCCAGGCAATGAAATATTTTGTGCTTTCATAAAATCAACAATATCATTTTGAGTTAATGAATATTGTTGGAGTAAATCTTGGTCAAGCTCAACTTTAATTTCGTCTATCGTATTCCCAGATAAATTAACACTTGCAATTCCTTCAATCTTTGTTAATTCCTGAGATAGTCCATCTGCTAAACTTTGCAATTCTTCTTTATCATTAGAATTTGCTGTTACAGACATTTGGATAATTGGAAACTGTGATGGATCAAACTTCATAAAGCTTGGTTTTCCTGCATCGTCAGGAAGTTGTGTCTGATCAATTCTACTGCGGACTTCATTTTCAATATCCTCAATAGAAGTCGTCCATGAAAATTCCATTAACGTTAAACTTGCACTCTCCTGTGATGTTGAAGTTAACGTCTTTAGCCCAGGCAGCGTCGAAAGATTAGTTTCAAGTGGTTTCGTTACTTTTTCAACCACCTCTGCTGGATTCGCACCAGGATATGATGCAACTACAACAGCGATTGGCGGTTTAATATCAGGTATTAATTTTAGTGGAATATTTAACAGTGAAACAAAGCCTAATATAATAACTAGTAACATAGATACTAGTGTAAATACAGGCCTCCTAATGGAAAAATCACTTATTTTCATTTTTGCTCCCCTTCCGATACTTTCATCTATTATTGTTTAGCAATCATGAATAATTGTCGACTGTTTACTAGTCATTTCATTGAATGTCTTAAGTGAAGATATATCCGCTCTCGGTTTTGATAGCTCTATCTTCACTCCTTGTTTAATCAACTCTGCAATTAATTTTTCGGACCGATCTTTAAATTGACCCATCAGTCATCGCTCCCTTCAATTTTTACCTCCATTACGTGCATTTCATCACAAACACGAGCGAAAGCTTGCATACAAGGGGAAAGTCACACGTATATAACTTCCCAAAACACAAAATTAATTTATGTACTAGCTCACAAACAATTCATATTCATCCTTTTTTACTTTACAATATGACTAATAAGTCATGATTATATCATACAACAAATGACTGGTCGGTTCAAATATTAAGCACTGGATAATTTCGTAATTGATTGTTGTTATATTAATTATGGTATTTATGTAAACTTTGTTGCCATTGTCATCAAAGTAAATATGCTAGAAATAGTTTTTAACAGCTTGTATACGTTTTACAAGTGAAAGAGATGCCACATGTAGGTGTTTACTTCTTAACGAAGAATAACAATCAATGTGAGAACAGTCACTAATTTAAAGAGAATCCGTATAAAACTAGTAATCCTCGTAGCTTTTCTTCTATAACACGATAACAGTTGATTTAAATTTTTACAAACGTAATATTAGTGAAGTTTACTAAAAGGGAGTCAACATTTAACACTTGACTCCTTATCACTCTTGTTTTTCCATTATTTTAATAATGATTTACATTCTCTACCAAGATAAAATTTATATGTAACAACATTTGTTCAGAAAGGAGAAAACAATGTTTCAATATACTAAAATCTTCTTAGCTTTTGTACTTGTCCTGTTTAGTCTTCCTATGCAGACTGTTTTTGCTCAAGACAAACCTGTTTCTGCTTATCTTCCAACTGATTTGGAGGAAGATTATTGGGCATACACTGAAATAAATCATTTTATTCAAGCCGATATTATTAACGGTTATTTAAATAACCAAGATGATATGGAAATAAGACCTAATGACAATGTTACCCGTTCACAATTTGTAAAAATACTCGTTAATGCAATGGGCCTACAAACTAACCTTCAGGGTAAAACATTTACTGATGTCACATCTGACGATTGGTTTTATGAATATGTAAATGTTGCAAGTAACCTTGGCATTGTTAATGGGAAGGAAGATGGCAGATTTGCACCGTATGAAAAAATTACGAGAGACCAACTAACAGCTATGATCGTACGTGCATTTGAAAGTACAATATCTTTTGAACAAAGCAACGAACAATCGTTCCCGGACGTTACAAATTCATACTGGGCGTATGATGTCATAGAAAAAGCAAGTGCACAAGGAATTGTTAAAGGGTACGATGATGAAACTTTCAAACCTAGGGATCATGCAACAAGAGCTCAAGCAGTAGTAATGATCTATAGAGCATTAAATCAAGAGCTAGCAAACGTACCGACTAATGATGAAATTACCTCGTTACTAAGATCATATATAGAAAATGAGAATGAATTATCGACAAACCAATCATTTGATGAATTAGAGCAATTATATATAAATGACTCTCTCGGCTATTACCAAGCTCAAGGAATAGCAGCTGTAGAGAGCTATAAATCACTTGTTAAACAAATGAAAGAAGAAGTTGACGAATTTACAATTAGTGCGGACAACAATTTTTCTTTATCGGTAACAACATCAACTGATAGATACGTTACAGTACAAATCAAGGATTTGAACTATGAAATCAAGATTAAAAACAGCGATTTGGATTTGGATGTAACATCCACTAAAAATGCTGAAGGTATGTACTACTTGAAAAAAGATATTCAAGAAGAAACATGGAAAATCTACGCTTTTTCCCCAAGTGCTGAGTAAGATAAATAAGACATTATTCAGCTAAATACAGAGAGTTATCCTGCTTTTGTATTAGTGATGTGCTCAAGTAGGATAACAACCTTTTTCAAATACCTCAATTGTATATTCCTCATCATTTCTTTAGCCACTAATATTTTTTACATTTACAAAATATAATTATTTTGTCGTTGTAAGTTTTGGAGAAAATAAGAAGAATTGTGGTAAGATAATTATCAGATCACTTCTCTCAGTAATATTAATTAAATCGATTATATTAGATGTTTTCTTATTAATAGTTGCTTTCCGTAATAAGAGCTAAATACGAATGTAACTAAACGTTCGGTGCACCTTTCCTTCTCTAAAAACAATAAAAATCATATCATTTATAAATCAATCACTCTAATGAAAGTGAAAAAAGCAACATAGTTTACGAAAAAAAGAACCTTTACTTTACTCACTTTCTATTTCTTACATGCGTATAATATTGTAAAAAAAGGTGGGAGGTTTATGTCTACTCTCGTATACGCCCATCGCGGAGCAAGTAAATTAGCTCCTGAAAACACGATGACTGCATTCTTAACTGCAGAAGAGCTTGGTGCAGATGGGATTGAACTTGATGTTCAATTATCAAAAGATAATATCCCTGTGATTATTCACGATGAAACATTAAACAGGACGACAAACGGCGTAGGTTACGTAAAAGACTACACTGCAAAAGAATTGGAAGAATTAGATGCGGGGAGCTGGTTTACGCCTTTGCATATGGGTGAAAAAATTCCAACTTTAGATCACTTTCTAAGCTGGTTTTCAACTACAAAAATGTTATTAAATCTGGAATTGAAAAATTCCCTCATCGAATATAAAGGCATTGAACAAATCGTTTGTGACATGTTAAAGGCATACAAAGTAGATGACCGAACAGTCATTTCTTCATTTAATCATCATAGTATTAAAAATGTTATGAAAATTGATCCTCAGCTAGATACAGCATTTTTAGTGTCCTCTAGATTACAAAAAGCATGGGAAAGTGCAAAAAATGCTGGCACAAGGAGTATTCATGTCAAGCATAACCTCTTAAGCAAGCAATTTGTTGACGAATGTCGTAAAGAAAATGTGACCCTTAGAACTTATACAGTCAATAGACCATTATCTATTCGTTTGTATTACAAATGGAAAGTTGATGGAATCATTACTGATGTTCCTAATACAGCTGTTAAAATTAGAAAAAAGATGTCCTCCTCCATTAAAAAGAGATTTCTTTTTTAATGGTTTTTTTATGTTTACTACTAATATCCAGACTGGAGTCGCATTGATTATCATTTTTCAGAAAACGTAATAGCCATATAGGCACTTAGAGATTGTGCCTTCTTATTATATATGTTCGTAAAGTGTTACTTGTCGTTCTAAGATATAAGCACATATACCTCTATCTACTGTTTTGATTATTGAGTTCTCTTAAAACTCATTATGCTATCATTGCTAGTACAATAACAACAAAGTATTTGGAAAGAAAACCAATATCCTAATGTAAGGTCTGTTTTTGCATTGATTATTATTTTTCCTATTAAGGAATCAACACGTTCAAAACTATTGTTCATGGCATCTTTTCTTCTATACAACGATGACTAACACATAAAACCACTTTTAATGGTTCTAATTTGGGAACAATAGCAACAAAATTTACGAAAAGAGTCTTACAATCATCTTTCGTGTTATTTAATATATGAAATGATATACTATATTTAATTAATTAGGTTAGGAGGCGTGTAGGATGGAGTCAGCTCTATTTTCTCCACACAAAATAAAAGACGTTACTTTAAAAAATAGAATTGTAATGTCTCCAATGTGTATGTATTCATGTTTTGAGGAAAATGGGAAAGTAACAAATTGGCATCTTACTCATTATACTAGCCGAGCTGTTGGACAAGTGGGTTTAGTCATGATTGAAGCAACCGCAGTGAAGCCAGAAGGTAGGATATCTGCAAATGATTTAGGTATTTGGGATGCTGCTCATGTTGAAGGTCTCAAACAACTTACAAATCAATTACATAAGAATGGCTCACATGCAGCTATTCAACTTGCACATGCAGGTAGAAAGTCGCAAGTTGAAGGGGCTATTTACGGACCATCAGCCATTGCTTTTGATCATAAAAGTCGTGTGCCTATTGAAATGACTAAGGCTGACATTGATGATGTAATTCACGCATTTGCTTTGGCAGCTCGCCGAGCTAAAGAGGCTGGATTTGATATTATTGAAATCCATTCTGCTCACGGCTATTTATTAAATGAGTTTCTCTCTCCACTAACTAATAAACGAACCGATGAGTACGGTGGAAATTTAGCAAAACGTTATCGTTTGTTGAAAGAAGTAATTGATGCTGTCAAATCAGAATGGTCTGGACCATTATTTGTAAGAGTTTCAGCTAATGAATATGATAATCAAGGAAATTCTATTGAAGATTATGTTCAAATTGCTCATATGATGAAAGAACAAGGCGTTGATTTAATTGATTGTAGCTCTGGCGCCGTAATTCCAACTAGATTCGATGTATTTCCTGGCTATCAAGTCCCTTATGCAGAAACCATTAAACGAAACGCTCATATCCAAACAGGTGCAGTTGGCTTAATTACAACTGGCATGCAAGCTGAAGAAATTATTAAGAATGGCCGCGCAGATTTAATATTCATCGGTCGTGAATTATTACGCAACCCATATTGGCCTAAAACAGCAGCTCAAGAATTAGGGGTAACAATTGAAGCTCCTGGCCAGTACAGCCGTGCATGGTAATCTACCCTATAACATTTTTATTTACTATTTTTATCCATATAACTATATCCTAATTTAGAGATTGAGATTAATAAAAATTCTGTATTAATCTTAACTTTAGTGAGTGAACTATGGACTATTCTCCATAGTTCACTCATCGTTTAATGATTTTTTAAATCTTTGCATGTTTAATTAACACACTCATAGTAATTGAGATTCATGATATTATATTAGTTTCATCATTGAAAAGTCCTATCTTAATGACACAACTGTTGAACTCATTTCCTAATGCCTTCATTTAAATGATATCCCATTTACGACTACCCAATAAATGTGCTCTCTTTTTCAACCACCCTTTACAAACCATGCTATTTCATAATCTTTAATGGAATTTTTATTATATTTATAAACTGTCAACAAGATAGTATACAATCCCAGTATGTTAAAACCTTAAAACAATAGTTGTGCCGCCACTGTTCCCTAACCCTTTCCTCAACTATCCTTTTCTCCAATAAGGTTATTGCTATTTGATTTTGTTATCAACATCTGAGAAAAGTGTGTTCCCTATTGGTTTTAATGTTTCTATCTCATAAGTAATTAAATTAGTAGTTATAGAGAATTCAAAATTTACCTTTTTACGATCGAATCGTAAATCACCGTTTAACAAAATAGAATGTAAGGTCTTTTTTATTTTAGTTGAACTACTCACCACTTAGCTTCGCTTGAAGTGGGAGATTCCTGCGAACACTAGCGTAACCGCAAGTTATTTAGCAGGCTCTACGGGTAAGTCCCTACCCTGAAAGCAAAGCTTGTACGTATACTCACACGCTCCCTACTTTAGCTTGGTTTTCGCAACTTCGGCGAGCGTGGGCGATGGAGCGTTGAAGATTTTACGTTGCAGACGAATTCCTACAACAACCTCATATCTTCAGTTTTCAAAGAGCAATCTGTACAAGTATATTCTACCAATAGTTTTGGCTGACGCAACCGACATTTATCTCACACCTACTCATTGGGCTTCGCCCTTCTCATTCCTTGAGGTGAGAGTCTTCTGTCGGAAAAAGAAAAAGAATCAAGATTTAGTATATTTGAATTGAATAATACAAATTTAACTTATATTTGTGTCATGATACATATTTGCTTTTAAACAATCAGTTCATACGTATAGTTGACATGAGGGAAATTTAATCTTATAATTATCTCGAATTAAGATATTATTAATTCGAGATAATTTCATAGCCATTCTTTTGTGGAAGCAATTTAGAATCGCTGCATACTGAATTGCTTACCAAAACTATATTTAAAGGGGGAAAATAATATGCTCAATGAAATTGAAGCCAAAGAATTATAAATCGGATAAGGCTAGATTTCATATTAATTCATTTAAAACTCAGGTTAGTGGTCATCGTAAAGTATTAATTTTCTATTTATTCTTACAATAATCACTGTATCTAATTAAAGTTCGAACCAATTTGTACTATAGGAGTGAAATAAATATGGGTGTAGAAAAAAAGCGTTATACCGGGGAATACATTGACGTTACATTTTCGAAAGAAAGATGTATTCATGCTGCGAAATGTGTTAGAGGGTTACCCAAAGTTTTCAATCTTAAAAAAAGACCGTGGATTAATGCAGATGGCGAAACTGTAGATAAAATAGTTGAAGTAATCGAAAGGTGTCCAAGTGGTGCTTTAGAGTATATTAGGAAAAATGGAGGTAAACAAGAAACACCAGCTAATGAGACAACAATCGAAGCTGCTTCCATTGGACCTATCTATATAAAAGGTAACCTCTCGATAAAACAAAAAGAATCTACAATTAAATGTACACGAGCAACTCTTTGTGGATGTGGTTCTTCTAAAAATAGTCCATTCTGTGATAACAGCCATGTAAATGAAAATTAAAAACTTACGTTGGACAACTTAATTAAATGGGGTCAACTTAAAACCTATTGGAGGGCATAATGAAAAATATATTAAGAGGAGTCAATCGATTTTATATCGAAGATGCAGATCAAATAATTGCAGAGATCACCTTTGTTAACTCAGGTACGGAGCGTTTAATAATTGACCATACTTTCGTATCAAACCAACTACGTGGTGAGGGAATTGGAGAAGCACTAGTAGATAAAGTAGTTAATCTAGCAAGAGAAGAAAACAAAAAAATTATCCCTTTATGTCCTTTTGCTAAAAGCCAATTTAATAAGAAGCCAGATTATAGGGATGTTTTTGCACACTAGTGGTTAATACTTACATTAATAGAAATAAACATCATAATTTATCAAAGGATGTGTAACTACTAACTAACAATATTTAAATATATTTTTTATGTAAAAATATGATTAGACTGAGAGTTGATGAGGTTGGAAGAAAAAAAGGTAACGTGGCTTGAATTATTTTATGACTTAGTTTTTGTAGCGGCTATATCAACTGCAACACACGCGCTTATCCATGTAGAAGATGGTGTTATACACACAGAATATTTTGTTAAATTTATTATTATGATGATACCCATTTGGTGGGCATGGGTAGGTCAAACTTTATTCATTAACCGTTTCGGAAAAGATTTTGTTCATCAACGGTTGTATATGATTGTACAAATGTTCTTTGTCCTAATTATGACTTCTAGCTTATCGGTTGATTTTGATACCTATTACGTGCCATTTATGGTTGGATATATCGGTTTAAGAGTACTAACAGCTATCCAATATATAATAGTACAACAGTATGAAACAATACATCATAAAAAGACTGCACAGTTTTTAGGTAAGTTCTTTTGGATTGGAATTATCGTATCTTTTTCTTCTATTTTTTTCGATTCATGGATTAGATATGTCATATTTTATTTAGGTATATTTGTGGATATATTAGTTCCTATCTTCGGGAGAAAATATTTAGTTAAAGCACCTATTAACATCGGACATTTATTAGAACGCTTTGGACTTTTGACAATTATCTTGTTCGGTGAATTGATTATTAGCACCATTGTCGTCCTACAGCCTGAAAAAGGGAATTTGGAGTCCATCTCCTATGCTGTTATGTCATTTATAGTTATTATAGCGATGTGGTGGCAATATTTTGATAACATAGATAAAAAAATAGACAAAACGATAAGATCTGCAGGTCAATTGATTGTATATGGACACCTTATTATATTCATTACATTAAGTATGATTGCTGCTTCTATCAATATGATTTATTTGCATGATTTAAACTATTTGTTTATGATCGGATTATTATTCTTTGCTGTCATTCTTTACTTTTTTGCAACAACATTGGTTTTTCATATGTATAGGTATGAACACCACCGCTTAAAAATTTATCATTTAGCATTATTCCTAGGTTTAATTTCAATCTTTTTTATTATAGACATCATGTTTGTAGTACCAAGGCTCATTCTTATGACGCAAATAGCAATATTCTTTTTAGTGTATGCTAGAGTAACAACAACTTAAAAAGTATCTAAAGGAGGAAGAAACTAATGGACACACAAAAAACAAAAATTCTAGGATTTGCAGGTAGTTTCCGAAAAGAATCATACAATCGGGCCCTTCTCCAAGAAGCAATCAGACTTTCGCCTCAACAAATAGAAATCAATACATTTGACTTGTCTGATATACCTATGTTTAACGAAGACCTTGAAAAGAATGAAGACCCTTCGATTGTCACTAAATTTAAAAAAGCTATTCAAGAGTCCGACGGCCTCCTGATTGTAACTCCAGAATATAACGGAGCCGTTCCTGGTGTGTTAAAAAACGCTCTGGATTGGGCTTCTAGAGGTGGAAAAGAAGCTCCTTTATTAAAAAAACCAATAGCAATTATGGGAGGAACTCCGGGACGAGCAGGTACTGCACAGGCTCAGGCTCAACTAAGGCAAATCTTAACTTCAACACGTTCGTTAGTTATGGTAGAACCACAAGTATTAATATCTGGAGTACACAGCTTATTTAATGAACAAGGTGAATTAGTAGATGAAAGAACTAGTCAATATATAGAAAGGCTCGTTCATTCTTTTGAAAATTGGATAAAACATTTTAAGTAAACTTAAGATCGTGAAAAAATCTCTACATGATTAAAGAGCACACGTACAAAAGTGTCTATCTATTTCGATAAAATGTGTCTACAAATATTTAATAGCTTGTTTCACTCTCAGCTTTCAAATATTTTTAACCCCGTCCTAGTTTAAGCCGGGGTTAAAATAGTTGTTCCGCTTTTAGTAAACTTCTTCAAATAAAATTGTTATTTGGAGGGGCTTTTTCTTAAAATCTATTGCTTTTATCATCAATTTGGTAATATGAGAAATGGTTTTATATTATGTATGTCATCATTATACAAAAGTAAAGGTGCCACGAAATTCTAGTTATGTATATTTTTATTTCCTAATACGAAAAAAATACGAATAACAACTATCAGCGAAAACAGTTTAAGGAAGAGATATTCATTTTTGAACATCGCCTATCCTGGTGTTTTTTAATATTCGTTGTAACCCCTTCACTTTTTGATAGTATGTCAAAATCATTAACAATGGTACGATAAATCATGACACTAAGCTATCTATCCCCATTTTTTGGCCAGCATTAATATATTCTAAAAAAACATTATTATTCTAATGGAACGATAAATATTCCAATAAAAATTGAGATGATCCCAAGTAAAAGAAGAATTAACTTTAGAAGCCATATTGGAATAACCTTTAAAATCCTTGATATTAAAAAAATAACAACCGCTTCGGATAAAGAAGCATTATAATATGCACTTGGGCTAATGAATTCTTCATTTTTTTGTGAGTTCTGATTAATTTTATACCCTGTAATAAGTAAATGTAAGCCTACTAAAATTACTAGAACTTTTAATATAATTAACCAAATCACGTAGTTTACCTCTCCTAATACTGCAATAACAATTAGTTATCTTTTAGTCATTCCCTAGTTTCGTGAAACCTTCCTATAGTTTTTACTTTTGACTAAGTAAAACCCTGTATTGTTTATCATAAATAGCAACCATGATTGAAATGGAGAGTTATCATATCGCCAATGTTGCTTTCTAGGAATAAATTTCAACTCTTAGAAAATCTTTTTTGATCCTTATTTATGATTAATAAAATTTTACACATGTGTATCATTTTACAACCACTTTCGTATACAACTCCGCTCTAAAAACAAATCAGGTGGGATAAAAATTCCCACCAGATTCCTCAATATTCAAGTTTACGTATGTGTTATGGGATTAATTATTGCTTTTCGTACTATGGTAATAACACAAACTTAGCATTCGTAACATCTAATATAAGAAAATTTTGCTGTTCAAAAGCAGGTAAAATAGGAACAAAGTTTGCAACAAGATTCAAATTTACTTACGATGAAACCTTGTTCTATCGCCACTTATTTTTTTCCACTTTTTCCGCTCAGCTATTCTAGCCTTGTTATCTGCTTTTCTTTCAAGATAAGCAAGTTCTTTTTTTATTTTTACAAAGCTGAGAAACCTGCCTTGATCTAGTACACCTTGATCAATCGCGGATAACACTGCACACCCAGGTTCAGACTGATGCTTGCAATTTGTAAACCTACACTGCTCTGATAGTGCTTCTATGTCTTGAAAGCTCTGTGCCACACTATCCTCTGAATCCCATAATTGCAACTCTCTCATACCTGGGGTATCTATAATAATACCTCCTGTTGTGAGCACGATTAGTTCGCGGTGTGTTGTCGTATGCCTCCCTCGATCATCGCCTTCACGCACTTGTTGAACAGCTTGAACATCTTTGCCGTATAGTTTATTAGATAGGGTAGATTTCCCAGCACCTGAGGAGCCTAGCAACGCAATTGTTTGACCGTCAGTTAAATATTGTTGCAAGCTTTCAATCCCTGTATCCTCTTTAGCACTAATGACATGGACCGGAACGCCAAAAGCTATAGCTTCTACTTTAGCTAATTTTTCTTCAATGTCGGTACATAAATCACTTTTAGATAAAACGATGACGGGATTAGCGCCACTTTCCCATGTGAGCAAAATATACCTCTCTAATCTTCTTAAGTTGAAATCTTGATTCAACGCAGCTACTAAAAAGATCGAGTTTACATTAGATGCAACAATTTGCTCTTCAGTAACTTCTCCTGCACTTTTTCTTGAAAACTTACTTTGCCTTGGCAACACCGCATGGATTAAAGCTCTATCTTCATTTGGTTGTGTTGTAATTACGACCCAATCTCCAACAGCAGGAAAATCTTCTCTAGCATGAGTATTGTAACGAAATTTCCCAGAAACTTCTCCTAATAGTTCTCCTTGCTCTGTGAATATTCGGTACATCCGCTTATGTTCTAATGCGACTCTTCCTACTGAGTATTCTGAGTTATTGTATGGTAAAAATGCTTCTTCAAATTGTTTATTCCATCCTAAAGTTAATAAATTCAATGTAATTCCTCCGATATGTTTGAATGTTTGTTAAATTATTGTTTAAAAATTTTGTTGTCTTCTTTTTTCCAAAATCACAAAAAAACCATAGGCATACTACAGCCCATGGCTAAACATTCATATCATATCGTTTCTCACATTGAAAGCATATTGAAACTTATATAGCTATGTTTATGGGCTGTATTATGAAATATCCAGTTACGCTTTTAATTACAATTAATTTACTCATAATACAACCCTCCCCGTTCAAATAATGTATGTATAATATATCATTGCAAAATATAAATGTAAAGGTTTATTGTATAAATTTTCTTGTTATAGATTATTCTATACATAAATTAAAGAAACTCCTAATAGCTAAGGAGCTGTGAGTTTAAAATGTCGGAGAATAACCGTTTTCATCCCATTCAACAATCAAGTCGTCAGCCATTATTTAAACAAATATGGGAAGATCTCATATTTGCTCATTGGCCTGTATGTAAACGTTCTTTAGAAAAGGTCATTCCGTATCCATTAAAACTAGATTGTTACGAACACCAAGCATGGATAAGTATCGTGTTTCTTTCGATGAGTGGCATGTATGTTAATGGCATCCCATTTTTATCGTTGTTCAAACCTTTTCAACAAATCAATGTAAGGACGTATGTTTCATATCAAGGAATTCGAGGTGTGTTTTTTCTAAAGATTCATGCATCCAATTTCTTCGCAAGCCGCCTTGCTGCTTTTTTTTACCATTTACCATATACTTATTCTATAATTACAACCGACAACGACCAAAATCGATACAGCTATATGTGCTCTCAAAAACAGCGTCAATTCTCACCATTTCTTCATGCACATTTTACGATTGATGATGAAGAATTTACTCCGCATAATGAAGATTTTGTTAGCTTTTTAGTGAATCGTTATTGTTTGTTTATCGTCAACAAACATAATAACGTCTACCGTGGAGATCTTCTACACGAACCTTGGCTGCTCCGAAAAGGCACTTGTACTTCCTTTGACAGTTCTTCTTTTTTTGATCAAAATCTTTCTATAATAAAAGAACAACCCATCGTTCATTATTCATCTAAGAAAGATGCTTTATTATGGGGGTTAGTAAAAAACACTAACAAATAACAGCTATAATGGGGCAAATACCACTTTATTAAAATTTAACTTACTTATTTATTGCTTTTAGTTTTGATAATATTTTTTCTCGCATTTCTAAAGAGGAAAAGTAGACAGGGTCAAGAATTTCTAATAATAACTCTTGCTTTTCTCGTGGATTCTTCACGTTATTTTTTATTATGTGCCTACATTCATATAAAAAGTCTAAATAATGACTATAGGTTTCATCGTATTGGTTCGTTAGTTCATCTCGAATTTTTTTTGCTAATTGAGGGCTAGCTCCATCAGTCGAAACCGAAATAGATAGTTTTCCTCTCCGTAATATACTAGGAACGGTAAAATTTCCTAAGTGAGGCTGATCAACAACATTTAATAGTGTGTAACAATTTGTGGCATCAGCGACAGCTCTATTAACGATTTCGTTGTCGGTTGCTGCAATAACTACAAACGCATTGTCTACATCACTAGGATCAAACGTTTTTTCTTTCCAAACCACCTGACGATTTGCTACATAGGTTTTCATTGTTTCGTTTATATTTGGGCTTATAACGACTACATTAGCACCTGCGTCGATTAAGTGTTTAACTTTTCGGGATGCAACCTTACCACCGCCAACAACTACTGCATTTCTGTTTTCCAGTTGAACTATTATTGGAAAGCTACTCATCTTGTTTCTCCTTATAACGTGTTATAACAATGCTTCTGTACGCTCTTTAATGATATCTCCTAAATATTTATGATAACCTAGATAATTGCATAAAATATATTCTTTTTCATTGGACGCTATGTTCTTAATTGTGTGCTCCATTGATTTCATTAGTATACCAGTAAACAATAAATATGGAAGTACAAGGACTTTGTTAGATTGGGAATATATTGTTTGCTGTAACATATCCTCAAAAGAAGGCTCTGCTGCTGCTAAAAAACATGTGTCAACTGATCCTGCTCCTGTTTGCTCAAGTAAGAGATTCGCAATCGTCCGTAAATCTCGAGGCGCATCAGGATCACTACTACCTCTACCAACGAGTAATATTAACGTATCTCCATCAATTTCTGTTGTTTTCTCGTGTAATCTTTCGAGCAAAATATCAATGATTTTGTCATGAACACCTATAGGTTGACCATATTTAATAACTATGTCAGGAAAATGAGTGCTAGCTTTAGCTAATTCGTTTGGTATATCTTTTTTTGCATGGTGGGCAGTAAGTAACAAAATCGGAACAACAATAATTTCAGTAGCACCTCGCTCAACACAATTGTTAATTCCTTCAACAATTGTTGGTGATGCCAGCTCTAAAAAACAATGTTCTTGAATGGGGATTGAAATTAGTTGCTTCATCTCGTTTATAAAAGAAACTGCTTGAAGTTTAGCTTCCTCAACCCTACTACCATGCCCTATATAGAGAATAGCTTTCACTTTCATCCCCTCCTCGTATTATTGTAAGTGAATAATAATAGTATGAATATATAAACATGTATCCAACCCGTTGATCGCATCTTTTCTGAAATATAGTAATGGGTTAGTATCTTTTAATACAATGCAACAAAGATAATGAAAAGACCCTAACAATATTATATGTTATACTAAGACTATTTTCACATTGCTTGTTGCTTTTCGTATTAAGAAATAAACCAAGCGTTCTTGGCATCTTTTTCATTTAAAATACGGTTTGTGTTTAGGAGCCGTATAACAACAAAGTTAACTAAAGGCTGTTTTCGCAATGGTTGTTGCTTTTCGTTCTAAGTATTACGCACGTATACATATAGCCTTCGGAGCATCTTTTCTACAGTTATATTTATTGAGTTCTCATAATACTATCCATTATTAGTATAAATAACAACATATTTTACTAAAAGAACCTATGCCAAGACAAAGCCACTTCCATTACGGATAATCTTCTTTTCATAAAGTGTGATATCATCTATATCAGGCATACTTAAAAAATGCTTTTCTAACTCTATTTCTACATAACGAAACGCTTCATCATCGCTTTTTGATGCAATGACTACGTCTACAACCTCTTCATTTATTTTCACTTCAAATTTGTACAAATTCACTTTAATCACCTACTAAGTTAAATACGTAGTGGAAAAGTCAGGGTGACTATCCATCTTGATTTTGACCGATAATGAGATGAGCTTGCTATTCACTTGCTCTCTCTATAAGAATAAGCATGTAAATAATGACTCACATGAAGGTGTAGTACCTTCATGTGAATCCTTTGTGTTTATGTTAGATGTATTTCATTGACCATAGCTTTTTCGTATAAAGAATTAAATACTTATAAACCAAGTATTTGTGACACCTTTTCTCATTTAATATATGGTTACTTGCAATTTTTATGATTTGATGTTCAAAAAAGGCTCAATAACAACAAGGTTTACGAAAGGCTTACATGTTATATTTGAGCTAAAATTTCGTCTAGTTCATTTTGAAGCGGTTCAATCCCAACTCGACCAACAAAGTCATAGAATGATTCTTTCTCTACTTTATTCTCCTTGAAATAACTTAGGAAATCTTTTAATACAGGGCCTAAATTGTCCGCATCGACTTTTCCCTTTAATTTTTCATTAAATTTCCCATCATTATTCAGCGTACCACCAACATAGATTTCAAAAGCCTCTATCATACCTTTTTCTTTTGTTTTCATTTTCACACCTTGTAAACCAATATCTGCAATTTGACGTTGACCACATGAATTTGGACAGCCAACCATATGAAGGCGTACAGGCTGATCAATCGCAATTTCTTCATCTAAATATTCAGCAATACTTCGCATTCTTTCTTTTGTTTCTACAAGTGCTAAATTACAATATTCAATACCTGTACATGAAACTGAATAAGCAATAAAGTTCCTAGGATTGATTGAAATTCTATTAAAAATTTGTTCCTTTAACAGTACATCTACCTGTTCATCTGGAATATTTGGAATGATCAAGTTCTGAGAATTACAAGTGCGGATCTCACCATTTCCGTATGCTTTTGATATCCTAGCAAGCTCAAAAACTTCGTCAGCAGTTAGTCTTCCTACAGGTACGTTAAAGCCAACATAACTTAATCCCTCTTGTTTTTGCTTGTGTACTCCATAAAAATAACCTGCATTCCATTCCTTCAATTCATTTTTACCTTTTGAAAGTAATGGTCCAGTCAGTTCTTCTAATTTTTCTTTGAATTTCTCTACTCCCCAGTCAGCAACTAAAAATTTCAACCTTGCCAAATGACGCTTTTCACGGTAACCGTAATCTCGAAATAATGTTGTTATTGCTATTGCTGTCTCCTTGAGTTGTTCAGGGAGTATAAATACATCAAGTTCTTGTGCTAAAAACGGACGTGCTGAAAGCCCTCCACCTACTTTAATATGGAAACCAGCAACTTGTTTCCCGTCAATTTCTTTTGTTGCTGGAATAAATGCTAAACAATTTATTTCTGCATGCCCCGCATTATGAACATTTGCACTTATTGACATTTTATATTTTCTAGGAAGGTTTGAGAAATCTTCATTATGCTGGAAAAATTCATATACTTCTTTAACGATAGGTTCTGTATCAAACAGTTCACTTCCATCAATACCTGCAAGTGGGTTACCAACTATCGTACGAGTGATATCTCCACAAGCCCCAACTGAAGACAAACCAACACTTTCTAAGCGTTTAAAAATATCTGGAATTTGGTCAATTGTTAGCCAATGGAACTGTACAGCTTGACGTGTTGTTATGTCAAAAACACCTCTACCATAATCTTTACTAATCCCAGCTAATACATTAGCTTGATCATAAGTCAAAATTCCAGAAGGAACATTAACCCTCATCATAAAATATCCGTCTTCTTTAGGCTTTTGTAAGTATAATCCTGCCCACTTAAAATAATCCCATTGATCTTTTGGAATAGATTGAAAACCATTTTTCGCATAATGTGGAATATCGTTTAATATTTCTAACCCATCTTTTTGTAACTTCTGCTTTTCATTTTTGTTCAATTTTTCATTGTTTTCCCATGTTTTCACATATGCCATTTAGCACCCTCCTTAACTCCCTTATAACGATTATAGCTCATGTTCAATAAATATCGAAAAATAACTGTTGTGCAGTGTATTCTTTCTACATTCATCCCATGACTTATTTCGTTATTTAAATATAAGTATGGAGTCTCCTTACATAACATCATTGAACGTATGAAATTCGAAGGAAACTTTTTTATATAATCTATTATTGTATATATATAGTAACTAATGCAAAATTATTTACGAAAGAAACCATATTATTTTACTATTGATTTTTCTTTTAAATAATTTATTACCTGTTCAACAGATTGCTCTATTGACAGTTTGTTGCTTTCAATAATCAATTCAGGTTGTTCAGGAGGCTCATATGGTGAACTAATGCCTGTGAATTCAGGAATTTCACCTTTGCGTGCCTTGTCATATAACCCTTTTGGATCACGTGTTTCACATACTTCAAGTGGACACTTTACGTATACTTCGATGAACTCATGATTAGAAAAAAGCTCTCTTACGCTATTACGGTCTTCTCTGAACGGTGAAATAAAAGCTGTCAAAACAATTTGACCACTATCAGTAAAAAGCTTAGATACCTCTCCAATACGGCGTATGTTCTCTTTACGATCTTTTTCACTAAAGCCAAGGTCTTTGTTCAAGCCATGACGTATATTATCTCCGTCTAAAACATAAGTTCTAACTTGGCTTTCATGTAGTTTAACTTCAACTGCATTCGCAAGCGTTGACTTTCCAGATCCAGAAAGTCCGGTAAACCATAACACACAGCTTTTATGATTATTTAAGCTGTTTCGATCTTTCCTAGTAATTGTTGTTTCGTGCCATACGATGTTTTTAGATGATGACATGGACACCTCTCCTATATTACTTAATATATAATAAAACAAGGCTGTTATCACATTGATTGTTGCTTTTCACTCAAAGAACATGAATGCATAGATCTTTCGTGGCACCTTTTATACTTATTCATTTATTGAGCACTCATAAAACTTGTCAAATTGTCCGCTTTTAATAAAATAGCAACAAAGTTTACAAAAAAAGCCTCATCCAAAAATGTTATATTTTTAATAATAGGGCTGCCTAATAAGATTTTTCAACTCCCTTAATAGACCCCCCAATTAAATATCTCGTCACTTCTACACAAAGTTGTCAACACCGAACATTTATGAGTGGACTGATGTTTTGTTCAATCCTTTAATAAGTACCTCCGCGACCTCTGGTCGAGTAAATTCTTCTGGAGGAACCTCCCCATTTCTTAACATTTCTCTTACTTTCGTACCACTTAAATGAAGATGATCTTCAGAACTGCTAGGTGTTGTTTTCGAAGTAGCCATCGTTTTCGTTTTTTTGCAATAAAACGCATGTTCAAATTTTAATATTTCGATGCCTATTTCTACTTTTGAAAATTGATCAAAAATCTTTTGTGCGTCATAAGTTCCATAGTAATCTCCTACACCTGCATGATCACGGCCAACGATAAAATGAGTACACCCATAGTTTTTTCGAACTAAAGCATGGAAAATTGCTTCTCTAGGACCAGCATAGCGCATCGCGGCTGGAAATACTGCTAAAAAGACTCTTTCCTTAGGGTAATAGTGCTTAAGTAGCACTTCATAGCTTTCCATTCTCACATCTGCTGGAACGTCATCAGACTTTGTTTCTCCTACAAGAGGATTAAGTAAAAGACCGTCAACAATTTCTAGTGCACTTTTTTGAATATACTCATGTGCACGATGTACAGGGTTACGAGTCTGAAATCCTACCACTGTTTTCCATTGCTTTTGTTTAAATATTTCTCTTGTTTCTCGAGGATCAAGATAGTATTCATTAAATCTATCCTTCTTTGGACGCTCAACTAAATATATAGGACCAGCAACATATACATTAGGACGATCAAATAATTTTTTTACACCAGGATGTGATAAATCTGTCGTTTGAAATACGTGCTGAGCTTCTACTTCTTTATCTGGTGTATAGACCTCAGTTATTGTAATGACACCATAAACAGTGCCATCTTTAACAAGTTTAGCTTTTTCGCCTACAATTAGTTTTGAAGCTTTAGCCTCGGTAACTGGCAGGGTAATAGGGATACTCCATGGTGCACCTGAATTTAAGCGCATATCATGCACAACTGAAGTATAATCTTTATAGCCTAAGAAGCCTTCTAGTGGGCTATAGCCCCCTGTTGCAATCAATTCTAAATCACTTAAAGCCATTAAATCTAACTCAATTTCTGTTGTATTGTCGTTTACTGAATAAGGAGAGTTAAGGCGTTGAATCAATTCTCCCCCATGTGGTTTCAAACTCATAAGTTACCCTCCGTTTTATGTTGTCTTATCTTTTTAGTCGGAATTAAAGCGCTAAATACCTCCGCCGTCT
Source organism: Cytobacillus sp. Hm23 (assembly GCF_051842895.1). Lineage (NCBI taxonomy): Bacteria > Bacillati > Bacillota > Bacilli > Caryophanales > Bacillaceae > Cytobacillus > Cytobacillus sp. Hm23. The sequence goes on along the minus strand of NZ_JBPXRQ010000011.1, from coordinate 51,523 downwards.
TCATGGTATGACCGTCTGTCTTCTTGTGTATACCTCATTAACTTCAGCAAGCCATACGATGCAAAAGCAGCACTCATCATCGCACTTACAACATATAAATCTACTTGAATAAATAATTTGATAAATCCATAAGATACTGCTAGCGCAAATACTGGTGAAACAATCCAAACAAGGAGAAGTTTTTTAATTAATCGTTTCTTTAAGAGGCCTCTACCTTGCTCGGCAATACCAATGCCTATTATGCCCGAAGTGGTTACTTGTGTCATCGGTACCGGAAGCCCGAAAATTGATGCGATAAATACAAGGCCTGCTCCTGTACCTGATACTACACTACCTTGTAATAACGATAATCTTACGATTTTCTTGCCATTCGTTTCAATGACTCTTCTACCTAAAACAATTGCTCCTATTCCGATAAACAAACCACCTAGGATGATACCAGATTGTAATGGGATCAGCTCAGCTCCTACAAGTGGTCCAATTGCATTAGCAACATTGTTCATTCCTGCAGAAAAAGCTTCAAGAAAACCTGTCAACACAACTAGTACTGCTAATATAGTCTTCCACTTTTTTGACTGTAGGAAACCTTGTTTGCTTTCTACCCTCTTAACCAACTTGCCAAATAAAAACGTAATTGTAAAAGAAACTACCGGTGTGATAATCCAAAACAGCATAATAATAATTAAAGTATCAAACATAAGTGCTTTAAAAGCAATACCTACTCCAACTACCGCCCCAACAGTCACTTCACTCGTTGATAAAGGAATCCCCAAAATATTAGCAATAAATAAAGAAATTGTAGCTGCTGCAAGAATGCTAATTGCTATATGAACATTAACGATTGACGCTGGAACAATTTCAGTTCCTATCGTTTTAACAACTTCTCCTCCACCTAATGCAGCACCTAAAAAAACACCTATTCCACTAATAATAAGTGCAATGTTCTTCTTGGAAATGACACCAGATCCGTACGCGACTCCCATGGAGGCAGCTGCGCCACTAGCACCAATATTTAACGCGAACAAAATAGCCACAACAAATGCGGTTATTGTAAATATCATCTTCTCTTCTTCCTAACCTGATTGATGTAATCCGCATTCTGTTTTAGAGCTATTTGCCCAACGTCCAGCTCGGGAATCTTTATCATCACCAGTTGGTAACGTACAATACTCACACCCGATACTTGGATAGCCTTGATCGTGTAAGCGATTGTACGGCAAATTAAAGAACCGGATATAATTCCAAATATCTTCCCAACTCCAATGAATGAGTGGACATATTTTAATAGACTGAAACTTATCATCTTTATTGATGAAATTAGTATGGCTTCTCGATTGAGATTGCTCTCTTCTTAGTCCAGATATCCATGCTAAATTACCTTTTAATGCTTTTTGCAAAGGTAATATTTTTCTAATGTTACAGCATTGATTAGGGTTTGTTTTCCAAAGCTCATCACCATGTTGTTCTGCCTGCTCTATAAGAGTTAGCTCTGGCTTTTGAAGCATAATTTGTAAGGTAGGATATTTTTCTCTCACTCTGTCAATTAACTCATAAGTTTCTTTAAAATGTACGTCTGTATCAAGAAAAACGATTTTAGCTGTCTTATTAACTTTATTAATGAGATCAATAAGAACCATTCCTTCTGCCCCGAAGCTACAAGCATAAACAATCTCATCTTTATATTCCTTATAAGCCCATTTCAACACATCTAAACTTTCTTTAAACTGTGCTTGAATATCTGTTGATAGTTGATCTGACCAGCTATCATACGTTATTGAAGCCATGTTCTCCCCCCTTTATTTAATGCCGCAAATGGATATTCGTTTAAATACATTTTACTTCTCATTTCACCTATACCAGAAAAGATTACCATTATGACTTTAAGGATATTCCCAACCAAACAAGTAGGAATACAATGATTAGTATTTGTTTTAGTTTATAAAATTCTGATAAGAAAATCAATCAAATATTTTTTTTCGGATAAAATTAGGTCTTATTCCTATACAAAAAACTCATATTTTATTGAATAGACTACGTATTCAAGCTAACAATATATAGTGTTAAATATTTAATTTATCAAGGTTTTTATATTATAATTAATTCTTATTGATAATTATTATAATCTGTAATATAATATAATTATTCTAATTTAGGAGGATTCATTTATGACAAACACTACACTTATTCAATCTCTTAACCAACAACTAGCAAACTGGAACGTATTGTATACGAAGCTTCATAATTACCATTGGTATGTTACTGGAGCTGATTTCTTTACTCTGCATGCTAAGTTTGAAGAATTTTACGACGAGGCAGCTACTTATATTGATGAAATCGCTGAAAGAATTCTAACTATCGAAGGACAACCTATCGCATCGTTAGCTGACTATTTAAAACACACTTCAATCGAAGAAGCAACGAACAAAGAAACACCAAAAGATATGGTTGGAGCCATTGCTGAAGACTTTTTTAAAGTAATCCACGAATCCAAACTATTAATTGATCAAGCAGAAGATGCTAATGATCAACCTACTGCGGATATGTTTATCGGCATTAAAAACTCATTAGAAAAGCACGTGTGGATGTTAAAAGCATATTTAAAATAAGAAAAATCAAGGGGCAACTAAGGTTAAACAATAGTGAACATTTTATAGAACCCAAAAAATAGCACCATGAACAGGTGCTATTTTTTCTATTTAATAGGGTTGGTAGCCTATAAAAACATGTTTAATTACTACTAAAATATTCGTTGATATAGCCTGGTACGTTTGCATCGTTGAAGCTGCTAAAGAAAGAATAGTCCCCATATACTGATTCAAAATACACGATATATTTTGCGTGATTACTTCTTTCAGAATAACTAAAAACATCTTGATAACTCCGTAAACTCTCTAGTATTTGTTCGTCATTTGAGATGGAGAGTACATCTCTGGAATCATCTTCAAATATTTCTTCTAGATTATCCGTATCACGCCAAAAAACATTCTCTACTAACTTTATTTCATCATTGTTTAATTCAATAATCCTCATATTTGAGATTTCTTCGGGATGAATGGTCGCGTATTGCATATAGTCATTTTGTTCTAACCATGTAACTATTTGATTATATGAATAGTCCCAATGAATAGAAATTGATGTTTTTCTTTCTAACCCTCTTCCATAGTTTGCAAATAATGGGGAGTTATTTCCTAACCTGATGGTTACATTGCCTCCATTACCTTTTCCAGCCCTCATGTCCTCATATGATTGACTTAAAATATCTTCTCGAATTAATGTTAAAAACTCCTCAATTTTCTCATCTTCAGCTACAGTTTTTTCTTTGTCTAATTCATGACTAGGAGAAAAAACAAGTTGTTCAATATGCTCAGCATCTAATGCAAATAGTTCATCATAATCCATCTTCTTAAATTCAGCAGATTCGTAAATCGGTTTATAATAATTTTCGTAAGTACCATCTGTTGGTATATCATAAGACCGTACAAACTTCTTACCGTTCGTTAGTCCATAAACAACATGTATATTTATTACCGCTTCATCGTTGTTTTTATTTTTCTCCTTATCTTTTACTAGCTGTTGGTGAAGGTTATAAACGTGTACGATATTTTTACTGTCAGCATATTCAAAACGTTTAATGCCTTCATCGTCTTTCAAATAAGAATATATACCATTGTCAAAATAAACCTTTTCAATTTCATTAATATTTGGGATTTTTTCTTCAAAGCCAATGATATCAAAACTAATGACAGTAATGAGCAAAACCATCGTTGCCGTAAAAACAGCATAACCTTTATTAATTGGAACAATTCTCCATGATTTTTGTAACGTCATTTCAGCTACACAATACCCAATTATCGAACCGATGACATACCCTGCAATTGTCCAAGAAAAACTTTGTTGATATGTCCAAAGGTAGACACCACCTACAAGCATCGTACAAAAGGTTACCCCATATTTAAATACAGGCTGTAAAATGCTAAAGGTTACAGCTTGGGTAGCGGTTTCTGACCCTCTTTTTTTATAAATCCATATTGAGAATAGATAAATAAAAGCCATTACAATGACATACCCGATTACTTCTGTGTAAGTAAGTATCTCTACAGGTTCATTGCTGTATCCAAAAAATCTATTATACCAGCTTGTGAGGGGAGATAGCTTTTCAATTCCAACATTCAAATAATAGTCATAGTTAAATCCATATAGTAAAACACCAAGATTCGTTGATATTAAAACAGTTATCCCATATGGAAACAGCAAGAAAATATACGTTAATATTCCATGGGCTACAGACAACCCTGTAAACATCCCCACAAATACACTTACAACAAAGATAAACAACGTAAATAAAACAATGCTTCCTGACCAAATGAATATATCATTCAGTGATATATATGCATCCAGCTGCAAAGTTAATCTTAAGACTATAGCGATGCAAGCAGTAAGAATAACTGGTAATACAAGATTGATTGCACCAAATATCATATGATGATGAAAAATCGTTGTACGTTTTATCGGCATGCTATGAACAAAATCAACAGACCTTTTCGTTTGTAAATAACGGAATAAAAAGATAGCTAGAACAACTGGCACCGTAATAATAATTATATATTGCACATCTGAAAAGAAATCAAATTCTCGATAAATAAAACCTTTATTTAACTGATTATAGAAATCAATAATAGATAATGGGACAGTAAGCAATAGTAACATAAAATAGATTGTGCCGACCCATAGCACACTCCTAACATCTTGAACGAAGATGCCTCCTTTAAACCAGGATGTCATCGATCGCATAGCCTACATCCCCCATTTCATAAATAAATATCTCTTCCAATGTGAGCGGTAAAACATCCAATATAACGGGCTGGTATCGTAAGAAACTTGTTCTTATGTCCTGTTCATGCCCTCTAACGATACAAATAATAACACTACCGCGTTCTTCTTTATATAACATATCTACCTCGTTGAACAAATTCATAGGGATATTATTACTAAAGGCAATTTGTATTTTGTGTACATCAGATTTTATCGCATCAATTTCCTTTTGCATGATGAGCTGTCCTTCATGTAAAATACCAATTTGATCACATACCCCTTCTACTTCTTGGAGATTATGAGAAGAGATTAAAACCGTCATCTCTCTTTCCGCAACATCTTGAATTAACAAGTCTTTTATCCTTGTTCGCATGACTGGGTCAAGCCCATCAAGCGGTTCGTCCAAGATTAATACGTCAGGCATTGTTGATAATGCTAACCAAAAAGCAACTTGACGTTGCATACCCTTAGAAAAACGATGTATTTTATTTCGAGGATCAAGCCCAAATACACGTTGAAGTTCTTTAAATCTTTCTTCATTCCATGAATGGTATATGCTTTTATAGTACTTCGCCATTTGCAGAATTGAATAGTGCGAGAAAAAGTAGACAACATCTGGAATAAAAATGATGTTTTGCTTTAACCGTTCATTTTCAAAAACTTGTTCATCATTAATTAGCACTTCTCCACTATGCTGTTTATAAATCCCTGCAAGCAACTTCAACAGAGTTGTCTTCCCAGCACCATTAGACCCTAGTAGACCAAATATCGACCCTTTATTAATTTGTAGATTGACAGAGTTCAACGCTTTTTGACCATCAAAATATTTACTAACATTATTTAGTTGTATCATAGCGTTCTCCTCCTTTGACCACTTTTTCTACTTCATTAATTAGCTGTATACTTTGCTCTTTTGTCATACCTAAATAAAACGCTTCTAATAGTAATTTCTTGATTTCTTCCATCATCTTTTCGAGCTTCTCTTGATTAGGGAGTTGTGGCGATGGTGTAACGAAGCTACCTCTTCCTTTCACAGAATAAATATACCCCTGATGTTCAAGCTCACGATATGCTTTTTGAATCGTATTAGGATTAATCGTTAATTGTTTTGCTAATGCCCGAACCGATGGCAGTTGCTCATCGGGCTTAAGTACTTCGTTAATAATCAATTGTTTGATATTATCAACTAATTGCTCATAAATTGGCTGTCTACTTCGGAGATCTAAATTAAACATTGCTTCCCTCCCCCTGTACCATCTGTATTACAACCTATAATACAGATTGATTATATAAAACTGAATTCCATTTGTAAAGGACAAACTTAGCTGTATTATTCGCAGGGTGGATTGGTGGATATCATTAATGGGGATGTCCATTGAAGCTGAATAAGTTATACTAATCCGAACCTGTTGTAGCTTTCGTAAAAAGTTTGATCAAAAGGTTTTAAAACCCCATTATTACTTTTACTAATAAAAAGAAGCCATTTTGTCAAAATGGCCTCTCCTTCTAAAGTATTTTTTTAATCAAAAAGGTGTTACCTAATTTCATTCCCTTTGGAACTTGATCGTTTTACATGGCAACGAAAAAATGCATTCCAATTTTAGTTTAAAAACCTCACTAAGTTGGTAAAAGAAATATTTTTAAAGTGAACTGAAATCAACTATTAAATATAATGGACATATCAGTAGTACATCTCCTCCAAATCATATGATCGAATCCCTCACCCCAATAATCCTTCATTAAATAATCAGGCTCTCCAAATTTCTTCTTCCATATCTTTTGTGCATTTGTATATCCACTATCCAAACAAAATTCCTTTATTCCTCTGTTCAGTAAGGTCAAAAACATCACATTTAATAGTAAAGTCCCAATACCTCGATTTTGAAAATCTGGATGTACATATACAGTACCTACCTCATACAACTCTTTCAATTTACTACCCGTACAACTATTAATCAGCTCACTAGCTGGACCGTATTCAATTGTACCGATAATTTTATTATCATTTTTATCTGAAGCTATTAAAAAATACCGATTCTTCCCATTGCTATCAAAGTCACATTTCAAGTATTGTTTCTTATTTTCAATTTCATTTTCTATCTCATCAATCAATTCCGATAAACCTTCTCTTGCATATGTATCTTTAATGACTGTACTAAAAAATTGATTTAGCTCGATATTATCCCCACTTCGTGGCCTTCTTATCTCAATATTAAGCACCGGAAATCACTCCTTAACTAACCTACATTGCTTAATTACAATATTTCGAAGATAATAATTAACTCAAATACGTACGTAGAAAATAGAAAAAGTATGAAAAAATTCCAAAACGACTTCACCCTTCTGAATCAGAGCCCAGCTTTTTATTATTCTGGGTAGTAAATCGTCATACTTAATCGAGCTAATATATCCCCCGTGTTGTAATATGAATGTGGTCTATCAGCCTTAAATTTAAGTGAGTCACCATTTTTCAAATTATAGTTCGACCCATTTATGCTTATAAGGACTTCTCCGTCAAAAACAGTAATATATTCCTCGGTTCCATCCTTGTGTCGACGAGAATCTAATTTCCCCTCTGGTTCTATTTCAATTGAGTATAATTCAAACTGCTTATCTTCTGAATATGGAAATGTAGGAAAAACTCTGTACCTCCCATTATCGTCTGATAAAGCTTGGACCTCATTTCTTAAAACAATTTTAGCTTCAGGTTCGGGAACATTTATTAGTGATGTAAAAGAAACCTTTAACCCATTCGCAATTTTCCAAATGGTTGTTATAGTTGGACTTGATTCTCCTCTTTCAATTTGACCAATCATGGCTTTACTGACACCACTTAGGTCAGAAACCTTTTCTAAGCTTAGTTTTTGCTTTTCTCGTATGGCCTTCAGGTTTTTACCTAATATTTTCTGAATTTCTTCCATTTCATCACCCCATTATAATTTACACTATAACAAACATTTTGTATAATATAACATATAAGTGCAATATATTGTACTTTAATACACTATAACATACAATTAGGAGGGATCCTACTTATGCCTTTATTACCATTTCTTTTGTTTGTTTTGATCAGCAGTTTCACACCAGGACCAAATAATTTTATGGCTATGTCATTTTCAACTAAATATGGACTAAAGAAAACACTCAAATTTTGTATAGGGGTTGGTTTAGGTTTCTTTACACTTATCTTATTATGCAGTATTTTTAATCTCTTGCTTATAAAGATTATGCCCAGCATTAGAACACCCTTAACCATATTAGGTGTCAGTTACATGTTGTATCTAGCATTTAAAACTATCAAAGACAATGGAACGGATAATAAAAAGAATAATAGTAATGTTAAAAAGAATCTTTTTGTCATTGGTTTCTTAGTTCAGTTTATAAATCCAAAAGGGATTCTATATGGAATTACAGTAGTATCTTCATTTATTCATCCTTATTACAATTCATACATTATTTACTTTATTTATTCCTTGTTTTTAGGGTTTATTGGTATTGTCAGTTCGTCTAGCTGGAGTTTATTCGGGGCTATCTTTCAGAAGTTTTTAGATAAATATAGGAGTGTATTTAACATTATTATGGCGTTATTATTGGTTTATAGTGCCATCTCCATCATTATCCATTGAGGGTATTAGCAAGACTACAGAACTTATTAAACTCTTAAACATTTTTTTACTAGACATAGAATGCAAGCTAATTCACACCTAGATTTTTCTCGAGCTTTTTGTATAAATCCTTATGTCTTCTATTTTTAAATCATTCCCTAATGATGTCTAATAGAAATTTTTATACACATGTGTTACATATTTGGTATTGAGTTGATATATTATTATTCTTGCAATTTTGCATCAAACTCGACCCCAATCCTAATGTTCATAGAAATTCCCCTAGCAACTACAATCTATCTTTTGTTTACTAAAAATCAAAAAATATACCCTGTTTTGTCTCAAAATGTAAATTTTATGGTAAAATTTATTATGCTCGTTAATTATTCTATAAAAATATTATCGGAGGTGTCTTTATGCGTAGAGCCATAGCTTATATAATTGATATTGTTATAATATCCTTTTTATTATTTATTGAGATACAAATTTTAGATTCAATTCTAAGGCAATATGGTACATATACAGCTCCAAACCTTATCATCTTAATTGCAATCTCAATAACTACACTCTTTATTACTTTTCTATTTAAAGATCTAAAAGGAGCTAGTGTAGGAAAAGAGCTATTGGGATTAAGGATAGTTAGCTTAAATGGTGAAAAACCCACAATGAAAGCACTGGTTATTAGAAACCTAATATTATACTTTACTACAACTATTGAATTTTTTGTTTGGGTATTTAGAAAAGATCACCGACGATTAGGTGATCTCCTAGCTAACACTAAGGTTACAAGGGCAGACTAGGCTGTCCTTTGTTTTTTCTAAACACAACTATCATTGTGGATACTAATTTTTCTTTTTGAATTTATTTCTACCTTTTCACGTATACTGAATTTACCAATCTGTCGTTACGTTTGTTAAATCACTAGCACTTTATTAAACACCTTAAATTGACTTATGAGGTGTTTTTTTAATCAAGATAGCCAGCTCCAGTTACTCGTTCAGCTCTTTTAAATAATTCTTCTTTAATGTCTAAAATTGTAAATGATGTAAAGTTCAAATCCTCACTACCTTCTACAAAAATTTGGTAAAGACTGTTTAAATCATCCAAAGCCAAAAAATCTTCTTCAGTTAACTCGTCAGATAATGATTTTTCATAGTAAGAAAAGATTATGTTACTGGATTTCTCAACAAAAGATATCATGTTACCATCAATATTTATTTTATACATAAAATAAGAGTTTATATCAGATGCTCTTTTTACATTTCTTAACGTCTGATAATAATCTATTCCTTGTTGCTTATCAGCATGGTCTACAAGCAAATTCAAATTGTTAGCTATACTAAATTCATTGCTTATGAATTCAAGGTAAATATTGTTCATGAATTTCTGATTTGTCTTTACTTTTTCGTTTAATATGACATTAATTGTAAGTGATAAAATAAGTAATATTATGAATCCTATTTTTAGGATTTTCGAATTCATTTGACCACCCCCATTTTATAATGTCACGAACGCTTGTATATATGCATTTATTTAATATAGAGCGAAATACACCTTTTCAGACCAAATAAATTAAATTTATATTAAGAGGAAAGTAATTTTTTCCTGAAATAGCTTAAATAATCCAACTTAGTGTAAGAGTCTTAATCTCGCAAACTAAATCATTTAATTCTGATTGATTTCTTTCAATTTGTATTACTCTCAAGGTGTCGAGATAACCTTTAAATTTATTAACAATTGGCTATTATTACATATTCTTTTATTCAAGTTATTACTGTAGAGTTGTTTATGCATGAAGATTATTACTTTTTAGGAGGATAAATAGTTAAACAGCTATGGGGATTATATAATTTTATAATTTTCTTATTTACTAGCACAATCATATTAGGTATATTTTTTGAATCGTTCTTGGCGGTTTATGCAAATAAAGTAAGTCCATCTTTATCCGTTATAACTGTTTTTACATTGGCATTATATATTTATATAAGTTATAAATTAGCCTCCAAGTTATATTTTGGCGTTTGGAGGTACTTACTTTATATACCTTTATTAAATGTTATATTATATATTGGTACGATTCCATATTACTTGCTACTTCGAAATGCGTATAATTATGTAGATGAAGGGGACTACGGAATGGGTCTTACTTTAGTACCATTATCAATTACTATGTGGTTAATATTTATTTGTGCAACCTTCAAAGGTATGCTCAACAGAAAGAAAATACATAACAAGTCCTTGTTCTTTCATGACTCTACCAATACGTCTTCTAGAAACAGTTTTCCCAAGCTTTATAAGTTCATGTTTAATTTTGCGTGTCCCGTAATTCTGTCGACTCTCATGGAAGATTCGAACAATATGTGACGTGACATCATCCTCATGAGTTCGGTGTTTTGCTTCATAATAAAACGTACTTCTTGGGAGTTGTAGGACTTGGCACATTGCTGATATCGAGTATTTGTGTTTGTTTTGCTTAATCACATTTACTTTTGTCCTAGTATCAGCGCGGCTTGCTTTAAAATATCATTTTCCATTTCTAATTGCTTGTTTCGCTTACGTAATTCTTGCAGTTCCTTTTGTTCAGGAGTTAGATTGTCCTTTTCTTTGAATGAGCCTGAATTTTTAAATTGATTAATCCATTTATCAAGAGAAGACGGCGTTAAGTCGTATTCTCGAATAATTTCTTTCCGTGGCTTTCCATTTTCATAAAGTTGTACAATTTGTTGTTTGAATTCTTGGGTAAATGTACGGCGCGCTCTTTTTGTCATGTAGATTCTCCTCATTATTCATATAGTAAGTTCATTCTACTTGACCTTAAAATTTCTGTCTAACTAAGTGTAGCCGATCCAAGTTAACTTACTAGTCCCCTATAGTACCTTAAATTAATCACAACTTTATTATTGCTTATTTTAAACTGATTAAAGCACCTACAGCTCCACTAAATTCACCTTCTTCCAAAAAGAAGGGTTTCTTTTTTCTCATTTCGGTATATTCTCTAATTATATTCTTTAATATTGGATTAGAACGAAAAGTTGAACCAATATATACGATTGATTGTGAATCAAAACGATTTGCCGCCTGTTCGCAAATTGTGACAACTGTTTCTCCTATAAGGCCAATTATGGAAGCAATTATGTCAGATTGAGAAGGGGATTCTTTGGACAGTTTACCTATGTTTCCAAAATTACTTGCTGTAAGATCTCCTGAAATCGGAGGCACAATCCCTTCAAAAATATCACTTACTTTTAAGTCAACATTACCTCTATTACCATCCCTTGATATTTGAATGATCTCAGTAAAATCTTTTTTTCCAGAATATAAATAAGACAAACCCATCAGTGTTCCCCCACCAACACCAGTTCCACCAATTCGTTGTTGTTCACCGTTTTTCACAATATGTATGGACGTTCCAGTTCCAATATTCGCTAAAATATAACTGTCTCCTAGAAAAAGTTGGTGCTGCTTTAAAATAAATGCTACTCCCTTGCATGTAGCATCAAATTCTAAGATAGATCTTGTAGGTAATTCTAACTTGTTAGCAAGAACTTGTTGTTTACCACCAGTTAGACAAATTTTCGGATGATGAAAAGAAGATCGAATCCATGAAACAACCTCATCTAGTTTATGAGATGAAAATAATTTATATTTAATTAAATCTTTATTTGAGTACGCAACTTTAACGAGTGTACCACCAGCATCAATTCCTATATTTGAGTGATTCATTCCTTACCCTCTCTATTTAATAATGTTTAGAAAACACAGTTTGTAAATGATTTTCATCTATATTCTTTACAAAACATACTGTAGTAAATAATTATAACATTATTCAATAATGCAATATTCGGTGAACTTTGACGTTATTTATTTTTTAAACTGTATAAGTTGGTATTGAGTCCATTAAATTTTATAACTCCTAAAATTATATTTTCATTAAAGTATTTTTCATAACCCTGGTTTTTTAAGCAATTTCACCTGAGTTGAATAAAAAGAGGTAACGAAAATTGTTTTAACTAATTTCTTTTGTTTAAATACGGATAACATTTTATATTTCATTGCAGATACATCAACGTAACAACATTTCAAAAAGGTGAGCAAAGTAATTAAGGATTTTGTAACAACCAAATTAATCTAACACAAAAATCCCTAATCATTGAGTTAGGGATTTCGCTATGTCTTGATTGACAATGTACTTAATATATTTTGTTCTCCTCACGCATTGATGAAGGCAGTGAGAAACCCAATTTACAATGAGTCTTATAAATAGATTTATTAATGTTTAATCTTAGCCTACCTAGACTACTAAATAATATAGTAAAATAAGGTGAAATATTGTAAAGGGACTTATAGTATGGATATTTTATTAGAACTGTTAATACGTTTACTTGCTCCTAGAATTGGCACGAAAAAATCGAAATTATTTTACAAACGCATTAAACAGCTAAGAAGTGAGAGCTGGTTTAATGACCTTGCTAAAAATGATGCATTTGCGATGAGTTTTAATTTGGATTTCAGAAGATTAATTATTGAATCAGATATTGATGCTATCCTTCAAGATCGTAATCTAACAGAGAACTTTCGATCAGATATAATTAGAATTTTTCTATAATATTACGTAGTTAAGTATTAATAAATAGGTGCTTTTTTTCATTAATTTTGTTCGAGAATGTTCTCAGACTATAATGGATTAATGAAAACTGAAAAAGCTTTAACCATGAGGATGAAATCCCTAGCCAGTAATAGCTTAGCATAGGTAGTAAGCTAGAATTTTGCACTATTATTCCTTATCATACAGACTTTTGTAGATAATAAGCACAGTCGTGATACGTTTGAAAGATAGAGGGATTATGAAATGGATGCCAGCCTCTTTATGTTCAAAACTCTATCTATAATTCCCTCATTCATACTTCATCATCAATCCTTTATTTTATCTAGCACTTCTTCAGACTTGAATTGAAAATGGAATATGTTTTATTTCTTTTTCTGTTAATAGAAATACTAAAGTATCTTCCAAAGGCTCTCAGTTATGTCCTATCTTATTCCTTTTTCTTTAGTATTATATTTTACACATGTTTAGGTTAAAAGCTCCTACCCCTTTATTTATAATAGGTATATATAGGTGAGATTACGAAACGACTGGAAGAGTATATCGTGTATATCCCTCGCCATCATAGTTGTATCTTTCACAAATTCGGTACTGCAAACCAAGCGAGCTTAACTCAATATTATTACTTTCAATGTATGAATAAAGTGCTTCTCCTGCAGCATCAAAGCTATGGTCTTTGTTTGCAACTACTATACAACGTTGCTTAGGAAGTGTAATTTTAATTAACCAATCTGGGATATTTTTAAACGATTCAACTTCAACACATAGGATATAAACATGGGTCTCAGGATTATCCTGTGATTCGGAAACAGGCCAAATTCCGTAATGAATCCGCTCGTTAATTATATGTGGTAAATGCTTGGCTACAGTAAGTAAACTTTCTTTAGCATTCTCAAATTTACTTTTCATTTCTTTTAAACTGACACATGGTATTCCTACAAGCTTTAATTCTTCGTGTTCAACAATTGACGGTTTCATATGTTCTAATTTTTCCAATATATAACCCCTCCTATTATTGTTACTTTACTTAATTGGATACAATATATCAAAATCAAAAACTTGTATCTCATCAGCTGGTATTTCAAACGGATTAAATGAATCTAGACGATTTGGTTCAAGAGATAAAGAGTTATTATCAATTTGATATCTTTTTTCCTTAAGCCATTTATTTAAATAATCGTACCGAAGATTCATTTGTTCTTTACTGAAGCATCGGCATTCTATTTTTGCATATTGTCTTTTCGGAATAGTCACTTTTTTGCACTTCTCAGGAATATAAGGAATTTCCTCCACTTTTACTCCTATCGAAAGTTCAATCGAACCATCAGACTGAACCATATTTGCTTGATCGTAAAAGACAATTCCTTCATTCTCTTCTACAGAAACTATATTATTTGAAATAATGATATCCTGTAGCTTTTTCCACCCTTTTCTTACTTCATGTCCCGCTTCAAAATTTGTCATGCTACCATTAACTTGAAGAGCTAGCATATTAAACTGTTCAATGGTGACGATCTTTACTTCAAAGTGTCTTGTTTTCTGCTGATTCTGTTTACCTAAAATCACTTTTAAGGAATGTGGTGCCTGTTGAGGATGATAATCTTCTAAAGGAATTAATTCTCTTATAGAATTATTCTTACTCACACTATTTGCTCCTTTCATTAATAGGTATATAACTTCGAACGGTAACCTCATTGGAATTTGATTTAAATGGCGAGGAGTTGTATTGTGCAAACCACTGTCTCGAATCATCTAGTATATATTTCTTTTCACCGACGATCCAACGGTGTATCATTTCTAAAACACCAATTAAGGTTCCATATGCTTTCGTTTCAATAACAGCAAACAATCCTCCACCTAAAGTCTTTTGTTTAATATTAGGGTTGTGGATTTTCTTACAATTAGAACTAGTTGTAATACCATATTCACTCCAATATTCTACCTTGTCTTTATTTCCATAATTGTAAGATACATAAAGGTTACTATTTGTACAATCCAATGAAGAATCAGTTTCTAACCATTGAGATAAGGTTTTATCAGCTTTATCTAAGCTGTCTAACCCAAAAACCTTGCAATAAGCAACCTGAAACGTTTCAACTTCCTCTATCTTAATAAGTTCAGGCTTTAGCTGACGCTCAATTGGCAAATAAAGTTTCATTCGCACTAACTTTTGGCTATATGTAATGTACTCCTCTAGATATGTATGAGAGCCTTCTTTAAATAAACTTTTAGGCAGCCATTCTGAGTAAATCCGATTCCATAAAGAAATAATTTCTTTATCACTATCTGATTGGGTTGATCCAACAGCATACATCCCACCGTGTATATCCTTAATTTTCATTCCTTCAATCGTAAAATTAAGATCTCCTTTCGCATATATAAGCATTTCATATGCATACCTATTAGAATTATAATGTGATACCTCATCATCTTCTAAATTGAGGTTACGCCCAAAGCACTGGATTTTCTTGTTATCTAACTTCGCATTTTGTATTAACTGTTGAACATACTTAAAAGCATCCTTTTCAATGCCTTCTAGACGATTTGATTTATAAATATAGCTGAATACAGTCATATCTTTTACATAAATCACATTAACCTCTGGGTATCTTTCAAACAATTCACGTCCCTCTATGTAAGTTACTCTCTCGAACAAATCAATCCTTTCGAAACAATAATACATATCCGATTCTCGGTAATTTTTCGGTGTAACTCCAACTATTTTTTTGAATGATTTTGAAAAAGATGCTTGTGATTCAAATCCACAATCCAAAGCAATATCCATAATTGATTTTTTTGAGTTTTTCAGATGTTCCGAAGAAACGCTTATGCGTCTTTTGCGCACATAATCCTTGATTGGATGACCAGTAAGCGAATAAAACATACGGTATAAATGAGGAAGTGACATCATTGCTGTCTTAGCAATATTATTTAGTTCTATATTGTCTTCAATATTTTTTTCTAAAAGATTGATAGCTTTTTGAACACTATCTAAATAATTCATGATACACCACCTTTCTTGATAAAATTCACCAACACTATTCAAAAGATGTTATTGAAGATAATTATATCAAATGTATCGAAAATGCTTTTGTCCAAAATTATCACAAACCTATACTTTGACCTTCACACCACTTATGTATTAATAGCTTAATAACTACAATATCTACTTTCTTAAAAGCCATGACCAGAGAAGTCCATGTCAAACGAATAGGACTAACTAATTTCAGATTAATTTGTTAAATCATTATATATTATTTTATATACCCATTATTTATACAATTGTTTATTCTATTAAAGGATCCTTTATTTATCTGGCCATAAAAAAGAAGAAGACGCTTATCCGTATTTCAGATTTGCGCCATCTTATGCCAGTTTTAGAACACTCAGTAGGATCAATTTACTGCCATTTGATATCCATATATGTTATTGCATACTAATAAAACTTATTTGGTTAGTCAAAATAAACGTATTTTTGTAGCACATCAACAGCACCATCAATTTCTTCTAATTCTTTTTGAGAAGGATTCTTGATTCTGTTATTGAACTTGATCAATATGCGATTATAAATTTCTTCAATTAATATCTCCCCCTCCCTAGATAGAGAAATGTACTGTTTTCTTCGATCCTCTATATCCGAACTTCTTTTTATTAAATTGTGTTCCCCTAATTTTTTTAGTTCGCGGCTAACATTTGGCATTGATATATGAAGACAATCGCTAATTTGGCTGGGACTAGTTCGCTTTTTTAATGCTATTAAAACAAGCATATCATATTGTACCGATGTAATATTTTGTGGCTTCTCATCTTTCGAGAGGTCGTAAGTAACACTATATACTGAATCAGTAAATTTAATCAATTTATTAAAAAGAGTTATGTTGTCCATTATTTTCACCTCTAATAATAAGATATCAAAATAATTATCAAAAAAAAATTATCAATTGACAACTAAAATAACTTAGGTTATATTTTATTTATCAAATGATAAATAAATGAGGTGAAAGGATGAACACTCTTATTATTTATACACACCCAAATCATAACAGTTTATCGTATGCATTTTTGCAAAAAATTGTAGAAGGAAGTAAAGAGAATCCACATGTTACTGAATTAAAAGTATTAGATTTATATGAAGAAAAATTTAGTCCTCAGCTTATATTTAATGAAGATAAACTAAGGAGAGATATGCATACTGATTCTGATCTAGAAAAGTATAGAAAACAAATATTGTGGGCAGATAAAATTGTTTTTGTTTATCCAATTTGGTGGGGAAGGCCTCCTGCAATGCTCTTAGGATTTATTGATCGAGTGTTTGCTTCTAATTTTGCTTATAAAAATAAGGGACGACTAGGGCTGGCAGAAGGACTTTTAAAAGGAAAATCAGTAGTCTGTGTTTCTACAATGAAGGGACCTACGAATTATCCACTTATTTTTTTAAGTAATGTTCATAAAGTATTAATGAAGAAAGCAATAATGAATTTTGTAGGCATCAAAAAAGTAAAATTCTTTGAATTTGGTAATATGGAGAGTCAAAAAGGTAAACAATCACAAAAGTTAAATAAAACGTATCGCTACTTTCAAAAAGTATCAAATTAGGAATTTGTACAGATAGATGATAAATGAATAAATCTCACTCAGTGTGTTACAGTCATATGAAAGTCAACTCTAAAAAGTTTTATGAAAGTAGCGTTCTTATAGTCCCTCCTAATTTATTTTCGTTCTACTTGGCATGATGTAGAACATTTATTGCACCATCTTGTATTATGTGGCCAACCAGCTACCTGGTTGACCCATTTTTAATAGCTATTAGTCTTAAGGCCGGGATAGCCCTACTATCTCGAGTCATTTTCCGGAAAATCACTTGAATTTTCTTGCCCATTGTACTGTAACTATTGTCTTTGGTTATTGAATGAAAAGATACTACCTTTCAAATTGAAAAGCTATTGCTCATTGAATGTCAGGAAGATATTTCTTAAATTTGTCCCACGCTTCGATATAACCACTTAAATCATGAGGGTGAACTTTTATACATACTCCAATTCGTGTATATAACTGAAAAAGAAATTCATCAATAAGCCTTTCTTTCGTGATAGGAGTGTCTTGAGTCATTAATGAAAATGACGATAGTAGTGTGCTCAAATTTAAGCTATCTGGAGAAGAGCAAAAAGCATATGTGAAATCGTAAATCTTTGGTCCAATTAAAGGTGATGGATCAATAACACCTTGTAATTCACTGCTGTCGTATACAAAATTATGAACTCCTGTATCACCGTGAAGATAATACTTTTCCTCTGGGTTTTCGTATGTTTTTAACTTATCAACTAATATTTCTACCCTTTTATGATCTTCATAAGGTAATAAAACACCTATGTTTGATTGAGCCATTTCTAAGCTCTTTATATTAAATTCTGACCAAGAATCTCTTGATATTCCGTGTATTCTTCCCCACTGAACTCTTGTTTCTACCATTCGGTATTTATTAAATAACTCTTTAATTAAAATTGCCATCCATTCTAATTTTGAACAACTCAGATAATTATGGGTTTCACCTGGTATATAAGAATATATTGCAAAACCTTTATTTACATCTTTATAAACAACATCCGGTAACAGTCTAACCTCTTTATAAACTTGGAGAAATCCCACTGTTGAAGAGATAAGATAAGGTTTATCTATTTTTACCACATATTTCGGTTTCTTGTTAAGATATAAAATATATAAAACTGCATTAGTAGTTCCACTATTAATTCCTATATATTCTACTCCATCTTCAATTATTTTTTGGCATCTCAAAAAATCAATAATATCTTTTATATTTTTCATTCTTTAGTCCTCTTTAAAAAATTCTTAATCTAGCGATTAATAACTTACTTTCTTTCTATTAAAATACATACTCTATTTAATACCTCGAAAATGATCTCTACCTGTTTAAGTTCATACAACATAATAAAATGCTACCAACAAACGAAAAAGTGAAACGTATGCTTTTAAGTGTCTGTCAAAAGGTGAAATACATATCAATTATTATTTGTCAGAGGTAAAAACATATTTTAACTTGGTACAAAAAAGCCATATCCAAGATATGACTTTATAAGATTCTTATTGGCTAAAGCTCACCAAAATAAGTTATAAGATGTTGTTAATTTAATGGACCAGTTACAGCAATACATTTTCCACTATATGCATCCATTTTAACTGTTGGTTCTGCACCATTAAAAACCAAAGTAATACTTAAATCTCTTTGATTTGTTAATTGATTGAAAAATCCACTCTTAACATTAATTGATGTATGTACTGTTTCAAGGTCTTTTAAAGCATAATCAACCGGTTTTATAGCTAATCGTTCTGGAGGATTATTCACACAGGCTATCGCTTTTATTGCTGCATCATAAGTTGTCATTACTGGCTTTTGATATTCAAAAGCAAAGAAAAATATAAGTACAATAACAATCCATAAAATAATTTTTTTCATTGAATCTCCTATTCATAGTGTAACTCTTTCCTGGCTATTTCTCTCACGTTTTGATGTAGTTGAACTGTTAGTTTAATAATCTTTATGACAATCATACTACAAGCAGTAATGTTATTCCTTTACTATTTTACAACTCTGTTAATAATTCACTAATTTTGCGAAAAGAACTTATTAAAACCGTTTTTTCGATTTGTTAAAACGCCAGTTTGTTTGAAGAAATATCGTATATTTTAATAATCGATATTTGTATATATAGAATTTTCTACTTCGGGGAGGAGTGTATATATGCTCTTACCAATCAAAGCTTCTAACTCTTTCTTAATTGTATAGAATCCCTTCCAATGTAAAGAGGTGTGGGAAGTTGTTCCGTGCCGTAAACCAACTGAAATTAATCTTCTTTCAAGAGTAGTGAAGCCTTCTGCGTCAGCGATAGCATCACAGAGGGTAATGACTTTATTATATAAATCATAATCACTATGCTTATTTAAAATTTCAACCATCAGATTTTTCTTATAATCGGGAACAAGACTCCAATCTGCAGCAATGTCTAGATGTTCATTTCTACAAGGAAACGAATGAGTGATACAAATAATTGCATTTCCCTTATACCCCAAATCATTCATATAAATATAACCATCATAAGAGTGAATTACAGATTTTGTGAAACCTTTATATCTACCTATATCGTGGAGAAGAGCAGCATTGTATGCCAAATCAATATTAAGATTGTACCCATTATTAATCAGTTCTGAGATAATACTCTCAGTTGCTCTTGCAACATTAATGGAATGATCAAACCATGGACCTGGATTTTGTTGATATGCCCACTCGAGTAATTCCATCGCATAAGTCCTTTCTAAAATGTATCTCATTAGGAATCCTCCTTTCTCAAAAAGGCAACCCATCCTTCATAAGGATTGCTCATGATAGCTTAACAACTTTATCTAAAAATTCTCTATTTTCTTTTATAATTTACAGCATTGTAATTCTTCTACTTTTTTAACATTCTATTTGTTTTATAAATAAGCATCTCGGTATAATATTTCACTTCATCTACCATTGGTCTTTCAATATACACATACACTAAATCCCCCTCCACTAATGAAAAAAAACAGCTTATTGTCTTTTGATTTTATTAGGATTTATGGAGATACTTACTTTTTCGACAGATTGTAACAATGTCCTGCCTTTCGATTAAATGGACCTTTCAAAGAAAAAAGACCCCCTCAGCAATTACTCGTACTCATATAGTTAGAGATAGCTTAAACGTTTTAAAATTTTCTAATCTCCATTAATCTTATTATTAAAACAAGGCTGGAACACCTAACGAATTTAAGCCGATTTAATAAGAAGTCTATAATTATATGTGGCTTCTAATAGAGGAATAAATTTCTACTGTTATGGTTTACAATCATATGTCTACACATGTATAATTCTTTTTTAATACAACGATATGATATGCTGAGGAGTGATTTTTTGGATATTAAACTTGATGACTTAACTGGCACTGAAATAACTTCATTAATAGAGGAACATGTCCATAACATGGGGGTTCATTACCCAGACGATATTAATTATGGTTTTAATATAGAAGATTTAAAGAAACCTGAAATTACATTTTGGAGTGCTTGGGAGCAAAATGAATTAGTTGGTTGTGGAGCACTTATAGAACTTGACTCTCAGCACGGGGAATTAAAATCTATGAAAACAGTTCCTTCACACTTACGTAAAGGAGTTGCCAAGCAAATCCTTGAACATATAATTGAAGAAGCTAAGAAACGAGGCTATACACGGCTAAGTTTAGGAACCGGTGCTATGGAAGCTTTTGAAGCTGCTCGTAAACTCTATGAAAATTATGGATTTGAATATTGCAAGCCATTTTCAGATTACGAAGAGGATCCATATAGTGTATTTATGACGAAAGAATTATGAGTGGGAGTTTTATTCGTTAATTACTTGAACAATAGGTTCAAGTTTATCAAAGATAAAACAAGCTGTTTTCATACAATTGGCTCTCTTTTATTTTGAATAATTAATAAATATCTGTTTTATAGAAGTTCTTGCAATTCAAAAATACAAAATTCATTTAATCTTTCAACTCTATTTACCTTTAGGATTAAGTACAATATCCCTCACTTCAAAATAAAATATTGAAATTGTTTAATCTCAAATTCATCATGCAGCTTAATATTTTCTTCTAATAAACGCTTAACAGAACAGCTTTTTGTCATTAAATAGGTATTCATGCATCGATATAACAACACCCTTTTATATAACCATATTCAAAGTTTTTTATAACCACGGTGACTTTTTTCAAATCCACAATAACAATAGGCTATCTCTAAGTCTTATTTACGACTTCATGAGATAGCCTATTTTTATAAATTACTTGTTGCTATTAAAAAAACTTGAACAGTAATAACATCTCTTTAAACTAGAAAAGACCTACAACAAAAGTTTATTTAAAAAACTAAAAACCTTCATACCACTATCTTATACTAGTTTTTTATTCATACCTTTTGACGATTTGGTCTGCTGCTCCATTAAATAACCCATCACATAATATAGTCCCGCACTAACGAAAGCTAGTAAGCCGATAACATAAAAAGTATTAGTAAAACCGATCCATATCGTTAAAGGAATAGATATTGGAGCAAGTGTACGACCTATCGTAAATCTTAAGCTAGCTGCAGCATAATATTGTCCCCTCATATTATCAGGTGCGAGCTTTGCAACATACCCTTCCTGTATGCCAACAGCCATTAATTCTGCGGCTGTAAATAAAAACATAGCAAAAAACAAGCCCCAAATGTTTACAGTACTACCGAACAGTATAATTGCTACCCCGTAAGTCAATGCCGACATCATAAACACGTTCCGCTCATTAAATTTGTTTGATACCTTTGTAGCAAGAACAGTGAATAACGCAACTAACAAACCGTTTTCCGCAATCACCCAGCTAAACGCTTGTTCACCAGAAGCTTTCAATGTCCATTCATTAAAAGCGAGTATTGTTTGAACTGGTACAATTTCTGCCATGTATACAGCTAACAATAAGTCCATCTGCATAAACGTTTGTGCAACTAATATACCTGCAATAATAAAGATAAAGAATACTTTATCATTTACAATTACTCGGTAATTTCTCATTTGTTCCATTACAAATGAGTACCACTTCTTATCTCCATCCACTTCCTTCGTCTGTTCAAATTTCGGTGCCGTTTCTCGTACATATATTTGTAACACAATTGAAAATATCACACTCGTTACAAATGCTATAACAAGCAACTCAAAGCGATAATTGAAAAAGAATATCCCTCCAAGTATTGGTCCGACAACTACTGCTATATTAATCATCATGTAAAAAATTGCAAATACATTGTTTCTATCTTTTTCTGGAACCACATCCGCAACCATTGCATGACTCGCTGGCCAATAAAGAGAACCCCATATTCCTAATAATGAAAACGCTATAAATGATAATACAGGTGATTCGTACCATGGTGAGTTAGCAGCAGCAAACAGTATAAACGAAAATGCCGTTCCAATATAAGAATATACCATCATTTTTTTGCGGCCAAAACGGTCAGCACAATACCCTCCGAACAAATTAGCAATTACCCCAGCACATTGAGATAATATTAATAACATTCCCGCAGTTCCCTTACCAAAATGATCTGCAAAATAGATCGCCATAAATGGGAAATACATCCAAAATAATATATTAATAACTCCTTCTCCATACAAACGGACCTTTAAATTACGATCCCAATCTTTCCACTTCATATGATACACCACATTTCTCCAATTTTTCGTTATTTTCTAACCGCTGTCCATATTCTCATTCTCTATTGTTTTATAACTGTTAGTATTACATTTCTCCATATTCAAGCCCCCTACAAAAATTATCATTTGATAAACTAAGTGTATTTTCACGAAAAAAAAGCGTACCGTAGGCATACGATACACTTTTAGGATACCACATTATAGAGAAAACACTTTTGTGCCCCTCCTAATGCTCCAATAAGATAACGCAACCCACGATATATACGTGAACTGCGTTATACATTTACAATTTAAATAAATCGTTAATGAATAACCGCTGAGGTCACGTAATGAATATTTGTATTTGTTGATAAAGACTGATTGATGATTAACATAATAACGTAACCTCCTTTTTTATAAGTCTTTCACAGACTATCACGTCTTGCATAAAATTGTCAACAGCCGTATTTGTCTATTTTATTACAGCAGGACATTACCGGATGTTATTAATTGTGATCTTGAAGAATACACCATTGACAGTTACGACAACATATATTAAACTTACAAACAAGCTTAGAAGAGAGAGTTATGAAATTTGATCAATCTTTTGATCAACCCAAATTGCAATATAAAAGGAGAAACATAGTCACACTAAAAACTGACAAGTTCTGTTTATTCCTTTAAAGATAAACGATTCATTATAAGTTTAGTTGAGAATGAGTATGATTAGTTGAGGCGAGTATAGTTATAATGTCATAAAAAGTACCATGCAAAATGCATGCTACTTTATTTAGATACATCTTTTTTTCTTCAATATTTATTCACTTTCCTCAACCATTTCATTCTCCATTATTAATTTAAGGAGAAGTGAACAATGGAAACTCTACAACAATTTATTCAAGATACGGATCAATACCGTACAATCCCATTAACTTATAGTTTCTTATCAGATACATTAACAGCGGTCCAATTATTTCAAACGTTACGAGATCAAGCAACTTATATTTTAGAAAGTCATGACCCTTCTTCTCCATGGTCAAGATATTCTTTTATCGGCTTAAACCCATTTATAAAAATTAAAGAAGAGCAGCGCACGTTTCAAATTTACGATTACACAAATGATAGCGTAGATGAAGCTCCTAGTTTTAAAGCTGCTTTAAATGATGTATTAAATAATTTAGCTGTAAAGATTCCTGAAGTGAATTTTCCATTTAAAGGTGGTGGCGTAGGATATATTTCATATGACGCCATATCGGATTTTGAAAAAGTCCCTGAACCAAACAATCAAGATATACGTGTTGCACGCTATCAATTTCTTTTTTGCGAAACAATTATTGCTTTCGATCATGAGAAAAAAGAAGTTGCCTTGCTACACTTTGTTCGTTTAAACGGTGATGAAACCGCTGATGAAAAAACTACACTCTATAATGGTGCAGTAACAAAAATAGATTCTTTACTTGAACAAATTAAACAGTCCACTTCATTTACTGATTTAATGATGCCTGTTGAGCAAAACACTGAAATTGACCTTGAAGGTATTGAAAGTAATTATTCAAAAGAAAAGTTTAAAGAACATGTAAACAAAATAAAAGACTATATTATAGACGGTGATATTTTTCAAGGTGTGTTATCTCAACGTTTTCATAAAAAAGTGAATGTGAGCGGCTTTGAGTTATATCGTGTATTACGCAAGGTTAATCCATCGCCATATCTGTTTTACTTTCAAATGGATGGATTTGAGATCATTGGCAGCTCACCTGAGAGGCTAATACAAATTGAGAACGGACACTTAGAAATCCACCCGATTGCCGGCACCCGTCGTCGTGGTCGAACGAAAGAAGAGGACAAAGCACTTGAGCAAGAATTATTAGCAGATGAAAAAGAAATTGCCGAACATTATATGTTAGTAGACCTTGCAAGAAATGATATTGGGCGTGTTGCAAATTTCGGCTCAGTTGATACACCAGTGTTAAAGACTGTCACTCATTTTTCTCACGTCATGCACATTATTAGTAAAGTAACTGGTAGGTTACGTGATGACGTTCAACCAGTGGATGCTCTTGTGTCCTCTTTTCCAGCTGGAACAGTATCAGGTGCACCTAAAATAAGAGCTATGCAAATATTACAAGAACTTGAACCTACCGCTCGTAACCTATATGCTGGTGCAATTGTTTATATTGGATATGACGGCAATATAGACTCATGTATTACGATTCGAACGATATTTCTCCAAGATGAAACGGCCTACGTTCAAGCAGGCGCAGGTATTGTTGCTGATTCAAAACCAGAGCTTGAATGGAAAGAAACAGTAAACAAAGCCAGTGCCTTATTACGAACGATTCAATCAGCCGAAAAGCTATTCTCAAAAGAGCAACAACAAGGAGGAATGACAAAATGATAAAAGATACGTTAAAACAATTAATTGAAGGTAACACTTTGTCAGAGCAGCAATCATTTCATACGATGAACGATATTATGTCCGGACAATTAACAAATAGCCAGCTAGCAACTTTACTTACTATTCTTCGTCTGAGAGGTGAAACCGTAGATGAAATTACTGGTTTTGCAAAAGCGATGAGGCACAATATGAAAACAATCGAATATAATGACGAAATTGTCGTTGATACGTGTGGAACTGGTGGTGACGGGCACTCTACTTTTAATATTTCTACTGCAGTTGCCATTTGCTTAGCTTCATTAGGTGTTAAAGTTGCTAAACACGGAAATAGGAATGTATCCTCTTCAAGTGGAAGCGCTGATGTTCTTGAAGAATTAAATATTCAAATAGAAACTACACCTGAGCAAGGAAAAGAAGCTTTAATTAAAAAAGGAATGACGTTTTTATTCGCTCCAAACTATCACTTTGCGATGAAACATGCAGCGCCTGTTCGTAAAGAAATCGGCTTCCGTACATTATTTAATTTATTAGGGCCTATTTCAAACCCTGCAAACGCAAAGCATCAATTAATCGGGATTTTTGATAGTAGTTATTCAGAAAAATTAGCACACACTCTTCATGCACTAGGCTCTAAACATGTATTATTCGTTACTGGACAAGATGGCCTAGATGAAATATCAATTACTGCAGACACTGATATCGTCGAGTTGAAGGATGGTAAAGTATCTCGCTATGTATTTTCTCCTGAAGATGTTGGCATACCGAGAGGAAATATGGAAGATCTAAAAATATCAAGCCCTAAAGAAAGTGCAAAATTGATTCAACAAATTTTTACTGGAAAAGCAAATGAAAGTGCAACGAACATCTTTTTGTTAAATGCAGGAGCCGGATTATATGTAGCAGAGCAAGTATCGAGTATTGCTGAAGGGGTTCATCAAGTAAAACAAGCCATTGATCGTGGAGATGTTCATAAATATTACGAATCGATCAGAGATTTAAAGGAGGAGCAACTCCATGCTTGAAAAGATTTTAGAAGTAAAACGTGAAGAGATCAATAAGTTAGAACTACGAGATGAAGTGCAAGTAGAAAGGTTCTCATTTTATGAAGCATTGAAAAACACTACTCTACCACTTGGACTAATTGCGGAGGTGAAAAAAGCATCTCCTTCCAAAGGGATCATTCGAGGAGATTTTCATCCAACGACTATTGCTAAAGCATATGAACAAGCTGGAGCAAGCGCAATTTCAGTACTGACGGATGAACCATTTTTTCAAGGACACCATTCATATTTATCTGATATAAAAAAAATAGTTAACATACCCGCTCTAAGAAAAGATTTTATTATCGATTCAATTCAAGTTGAAGAAAGTAGACGATTAGGAGCAGATGCCATTCTATTAATTGGTGAGGCACTATCTCCTGTTCACCTACATGAGTTATACGTACAAGCTCAAGAAGCGGATCTCGATGTATTAGTCGAGGTACATTCGAAAGAAATATTAAACAATGTATTATCAATATTCACACCAAAAATCATCGGTATTAACAACAGAAATTTAAAAACATTTGAAACATCACTCCAACAAACAATTGATTTAGTGAGTGAAGTTCCGAAAGACAGCCTATTAGTTAGTGAAAGTGGTATTTTCACATATGATGATATTAAAATGTTAAAACATTGCGGAGCGAACGCAGTGTTAGTAGGTGAAGCATTAATGCGTCAAGATGACCTAGTTCATGCAATACGCCAATTAATGGGAAGTGAATACGTTGAAAACAACTAAGGTGAAATTGTGTGGCAATCGCTCACTTGTAGATTTAAAAACTACTACTGCATCTACTGGTGACTATATAGGGGTTATTTTCTCAGCGAGCAAACGTCAAGTTAACCCTTTTCAGCTAGCTGAGTGGATTGAAAAATATCCTCTACAAGACAATCAGCAACTAGTTGGTGTTTTTGTGAACGAGGATATTTCAACAATCTTGAACGTACTTGACAATGTAAACCTTGATGTCATCCAATTGCATGGAACTGAAACTGTGCCATATATATTATCCTTACGTGAACAAGTTGACATACCTATATGGAAAGTCATTCACCATCAACGTCAAGGGTTACAACTTATGCAAACATATAGTGGCGTCGTTGACGGCTATGTCGTTGATAGTAAAGTTCAAGGTGCATGGGGTGGGTCTGGTATAACCTTCGATTGGGAAGCTGTTCCTTCATATCTTAAAGAAGCACAGCAGCAAGGTGTTCCTTGCTTTATAGCTGGAGGGATCACTCCTCAGAATGTGACACAATTGCTTCAATACGAGCCATTTGGAATTGATGTTTCTAGTGGTATAGAAGCACAAGATCAGAAAGATGATGAGAAAGTAGCAAGCTTATTAGAAGAAATTCATAGAGAGGTAGATGTGAGATGAAACAGACAGTCCCTGACCAACAAGGACGCTTCGGTAAGTTCGGTGGAAAATACGTACCTGAAACGTTAATGGCACCATTAGCAGAATTAGAAGAAGCGCTACGAGAAGCAATGAGCGACCCTGAATTTAAACAGCAGTATACAGAGATTTTACAAGAGTATAGCGGACGACCGACTGCTCTAACGTATGCAGATCAGCTTACTGAAAAAATCGGTGGTGCGAAAATTTATTTAAAACGTGAAGATTTGAATCATACAGGTGCTCACAAATTAAACAATGCGATCGGACAGGCATTACTAGCAAAAAGAATGGGAAAGACAAAAATTATTGCAGAAACTGGTGCAGGCCAACACGGAGTTGCAACAGCAACTGTTGCAGCTAAATTTGGATTAGAATGTAAAGTCTTTATGGGTAAAGAAGATATTAGACGGCAAAAATTGAACGTCTTTCGTATGCAGTTATTAGGCGCTGAGGTCATTCCTGTCTCAAGCGGATCACAAACATTAAAGGATGCCACTAACGAAGCGATACGTTATTGGGTTAGCCACTGCGATGATCATTTCTATATTATCGGCTCAGTTGTTGGTCCTCATCCATACCCGAAAATGGTTAGAGATTTCCAACGAATTATCGGTGATGAAGCGAAAGAGCAATTTTTGTTAAAGGAAAATCATTTACCGAATCGGGTATATGCCTGTGTTGGTGGTGGTAGTAATGCAATCGGTATGTTCTATCCATTTTTAGAAGATGACGTAGAGCTAATTGGTGTCGAAGCTGCCGGACTTGGTGTCGATACTGATGAACATGCGGCAACTCTAACAAAGGGTACTCCTGGTGTCATTCATGGATCGCTCACCTATTTAATACAAGATGAGGACGGTCAAATTATTGAACCTTACTCCATTTCTGCTGGTTTAGATTATCCAGGTATTGGACCAGAGCATGCTTATCTTCATCAAACGAAACGTGTTCGTTATGAATATGTCACTGATGACGAAGCATTAAATGCCCTACTCTTCCTTTCTCAAGAAGAAGGGATTATTCCTGCGATTGAAAGTGCTCATGCACTAGCAAAAGCATTCGAAGAAGCGAAACAAATGTCCAGTGATGAAACCATTCTTATTTGTTTGTCAGGACGCGGTGATAAGGATATGAGTACATTAATAGATAAGTTGAAAGGAGAAGATGACCATGATAGCTACAAAGCCATTTCGTTCAAAGCTCACTAAAACAAAAGATTTATTCATCCCATTTATTATGGCGGGTGACCCTTCTCCTGAACTAACGATTGACCTTGCTGTTAATTTACAGGAAGCCGGTGCAGATATACTTGAATTAGGAGTACCATACTCAGATCCATTAGCTGATGGACCAACTATCCAAGATGCTGCAAACCGAGCTCTGAAGCATAAGATGACTCTTAGAAAGGCTATCGAGCTTGTGCCTGAGATGAGAAAGAAAGGTGTGTCAATTCCTGTAGTTATCTTTACTTATTATAATCCTGTATTACAAGTAGGTGAGGATGCATTCTTTAATCATATGAAGGAAAATGATGTCGATGGCTTGTTAATTCCTGATTTACCATTTGAAGAAAGTGAACAAATGAGAGACCGGTGTAACAAAGAAGGTATAGAGTTTATATCACTCGTAGCTCCTAATTCAGAAGATCGTGTACAAAAAATCGCAGAAAATGCAACTGGCTTTTTATATTGTGTATCTTCGTTAGGTGTAACCGGGACAAGAAAAGAATTAAATACAGATATTTCAACCTTTTTAGAACATGTTAAACTGCATAGCAAAGTACCTGTTGCCGTTGGTTTCGGTGTATCAACATACGAACAAGTAAAAATGCTTCAGCAACATTGTGACGGCGTAATTATTGGAAGTGCCATCATTAACATGATTGCAGCACAGCAAGATGCCTTATTAAATCAAGAAACTAGAGAAAAAGCCTTGCAAGCTTTTAAAAATAACATTATGAAGATGATCGGTAAATAATAAAAGCGGAGACGACTTGTTTATCCCCGACAAGCGCTGGAGCCCCCATACTTGAAGGTGCCTTTTACCTTCGGGTGTGGGGGTGAAGTGACTCGAGGGGATTGGCGTAGGAGCTAGATAATAATAAAAGCGGAGACGACTGGTCAGCCTCGACTAGCGCTGGAGCCCCCATACTTGAAGGTGCCTTTTACCTTCGGGTGTGGGGGTGAAGTGACTCGAGGGGATTGGCTCAGAAGCTAGATAATAAAAGCGGAGGCGTCTGCAATTCCACCATTGCCCACGTCCTGTGGGTAACGGTGGAATGTTGTATCCGTGATTTCCCTAGATTTACGCCCCTAAAAAATACATATTATATTATTTATTTTAGTTAAACAGTCTCACCTCAGTGAGACTGTTTAACATGTAGCACAAACCATCTACCTGTTAATTTTCATTGTTAATACATTGGTAAAATTACTTGTTCGTGCAAATAAGGAACAATTCCCATGGTACCTACTTTACTAATAAACTCTACTTCCTTCTCATAACCGTACTTTTTTAGCATTGAGCCTACATGTGTTGCCAAAAGAAGACTTTCACCATTTTCCTTATTACCTCGATAAAAATAGAGAGCTGCTAATGACGAGTCGGATAGTTCCCATTCTTTATTTGTATGATTTAACAAAAAATCAAGAAAGCACCCTGCTCCATAAAAGTCTTCTAAACAAAATTCACCAGATGTTCCAGAACAAATAATGACTACAGTTTCATCATTTTGTTCACATTCAATTACTTCTGCTAATTTTGCAGCATTTAATAATGAGCCAATAAATACTTTTTTTGAACTAGCTGCTTTTCGAATCGCAACTGTTCCATTTGTTGTTGATAAGATCATCGTTTTCTCAGCAATTTTTTCTCTCAATGTTAATGGATTCGGATCAAGAAACCCTTCTATCGTCTTACCTTCGTACTCCCCTACGAGTACATAGCTATTCTCTTGTCGTTGCAATGATTCCTTCACTGCTTCCTCACCATTTAATACTGGTATAACTTCCTTCGCTCCAAAGTATAGACCAGATGTAATTGTTGATGTCGCTAACAACACATCAAAAATGACCGCTAGCTTATTATCGAGCATTTTTTCAGAATCAATTTCTTCCTTTCGCATCAATAGATGAATTTTTGACATCTTAGCACCTCAATACGAATCATTTTTGTTGGATGTATGCAGTGCATGAATAATCAATGCATTTACAAAATGATTGAAATACTCAAAACGTGGATCTTTCGTTTGTCCCTTTTTCCATCGATAGTAGATTTGCTGACAAATACCTGCTAGTTTAAAGTAAGCAAAAGTCAAATAGAAGTTCATATTTGACACATCAAAACCACTTTTTTCTGCATATGCACTTATGAACTCCTCGCGAGTCATAAAACCTTTTTGAATTGTTACTGAGGTGCCTCCTAACCCTATTTTTAAAATATCAGGATCATCCTCCTGTATCCAATAACTCATAGCTACACCTAAATCTAGCAATGGATCACCAACCGTACTCATTTCCCAATCAAATAAACCTACCATTTTTGTCAAATCGTCTTTCGCGAACATGGCATTATTAAGTTTAAAATCATAATGGATCGGAGTAGATTGTTGAGATTTAGGAATGTGAGAAACTAGCCATTTTGTCAATAAATCGACTTCAGGAATATCATCTGTTTTCGCTCTATCATATCTCTTAATCCATCCATGTACTTGCCTTTCTAAAAAACCATCAGGGTTAGTAATTTCAGTTAGCTTTGTTTGCTTATAATCAATACTATGGAGTTGAACAAGTGAGTCTACCATTTCCATAGAGATATTTCTTGTTAATTCTGGCGTAATCGATACACCCTTCGGAAATGAAGTATCTATGACAACCCCATTTTTTCGCTCCATTATAAAAAACGGGCTACCAACGATCGTTTCATCTGGAGAAAATAACAAAGGCTTAGGTGCAATCGGATAATGCGGATGCAACTCTTGTAAAATATGAAATTCCCTTTGCATATCATGAGCTTTTGGAGCTACAGGACCTAATGGTGGACGACGAAGAACAGCCACCCAATCCCCTATTGTAAGTTCGTATGTTAAATTTGAATGACCTGCTCTGAACTGCTTAATCTCAAAAGGAGCACCTGGCAAATCTCCAAATTCAGTGTGCAAAAATTTCTCTAGCGTTTCAACCTGTAAGTCTTCTCCTTTTCGAATAGGTATCGTATCTGTCATTTTCTGGCACCTCTTTATTAAATGTTATTTTTATTTAAAAACAGCAAGTTTGTTATCCCTTGTCTTTTCACTTAATATGTTTTTGTTTTTCGATTGAAAGATCCCACCTATAAAGTGAGGTAAAACTACAAAACATACTTAGCTTAACTTGACATAATGTTTTGAACGCCTTTTATAACAGGATATGAGTTTTTAGTCAGTCTACCTTTCATCAGCTATATTCGAGACATTTTATTCATCTCAACCCTATTAACTTATTAAAATAGTACGATAGTTTATGAGAAGAGCTTTTCATTATTATTGACCTGCTCTTTATTTCTTCTAAGCTCCATTTTGGCGATTTGTGCTCTATGCACTTCATCTGGCCCATCAGCAAGACGCAGTGTTCTTGCGTTTGCCCATTGCGCCGCAAGTGTATAATCATCGCTTACTCCTATTGCTCCAAAAGACTGAATCGCTCTATCAATGACTTTTAGTGCTAAATTTGGAGCCACCACTTTGATCATCGCAATTTCCATTTTTGCTTGTTTATTACCAACTGTATCCATCATATAAGCCGCCTTCAACGTAAGTAACCGGGCCTGTTCAATTTCAATTCTAGAATCTGCAATCCACTCTTTTATCACACCTTGATCTGCTAATCGCTTACCGAAAGCAACTCGGTGTTGTACTCTACCGCACATTTCTTCTAGTGCTCTTTCAGCAGCGCCAATTAAGCGCATACAATGATGGATCCTTCCAGGTCCAAGTCGACCTTGAGCAATTGCAAACCCTTTCCCTTCCCCCCATATTAAGTTCTCTGCTGGTACTCGGACGTTATTATACGTAATCTCTGCATGTCCATGAGGTGCATGGTCATAACCAAACACAGGTAAACACCTTTCAATCTTAACTCCTGGTGTATCAAGAGGAACAATAATCATAGATTGTTGTTCATGCTTTTCGGCATCGAAGTTAGATTTTCCCATGACTATAGCTACTTTACATCGTGGATCACCAGCACCCGATGACCACGTTTTATGCCCATTGATGACGTATTCGTCACCTTCTCGAATGATACTCGCCTCAATATTAGTAGCATCAGATGAAGCCACATTAGGTTCAGTCATCGAAAAACAAGAACGAATCTCACCTTCTAGTAATGGTTTTAACCATTTTTCTTTTTGCTGTTCAGTACCATATCTCACTAATACTTCCATATTACCTGTATCTGGTGCAGCGCAGTTAAATATTTCTGGTGCTATGATTGAACGCCCCATAATCTCACATAATGGAGCATATTCAACATTCGTTAACCCCGCACCATGTTGACTATCTGGCAAGAACAAATTCCACAGCCCTTCTGCTTTTGCTTTGTCTTTTAATTCCTCCGTTATTGGAGGTACCGTCCATCTACTCTCACTCTCGTTTAATTGTTGTTCAAAAGTTTTTTCATTTGGATAAACATACTTTTCCATGAAATCTATTAAGCTATTTTGCAACACTTTAACCTTATCAGAATATGAAAAATTCATCTTACCCCTCCTTACATACTTACTGGTCAGTACGTAGATCTATTACTATCATACATCTTCTTATTTGATTTATTCAAGGTTATTTTAAAAATGTTTTGAAAATTCAAATTTAGGTATATAATGTAATTAGATTGACCAGTTAACAACACATTGATCGTATTCCCACATCTTACTAAAACGATAAAAAATGGCATATAATAACTACTGCAACTATGATGAAATGACACTTATAATAAGTATTTTTTTGCTAGACATCAGGTAAATTTAATGTGAAATTTTCAAAATTACATGAGGAGGTAATTATGACTACATTAAAAAACCAAACAATAGGAGATTTACTCCTTGAAGCGGTTTCCAAGTATCCTGATCAAGAAGCAGTTGTTTACTCAAAGTTAGGAAAAAGATTAACGTATAAGCAATTTTATGATGAGACAACAAATCTTGCCAAAGCATTACTAGGTTTAGGTATTAACAAAGGTGATCACATAGCCGTATGGGCTACAAATGTTCCTGAATGGTTATTACTCCAATTTGCTTCTGCAAGAATAGGAGCAATTCTCGTAACAGTTAATACTAGTTATCAAGAATCCGAGTTAGCATATTTATTAAAGCAATCGGACTCAACAAGTTTGTTTTGTATTAACGGATATAAGGGAACTTCTTACATAGATATTATAGAAAAGATAACTAAGTCAACATCTCAAAGCCTCAATAGTGAACAGCTCGATATTAATGACTTGCCTTTCTTAAAAAACATCATTTATATCGGTTCTGGTGAGACTCCATCATATATGCTTAATTGGAATCAGCTTTTGGAACTTAGTGATGGCATAACGGATATACATCTTAAGGATGTTGAGGTATCTTTAAGTCCAGATGAAGTGATAAACATGCAGTATACTTCTGGCACAACTGGATTTCCAAAAGGTGTTATGTTAACACATAATAATATTGTTAATAATGGACATTTGGTTGCACAAGCAATGAAGTTGTCAAATAACGATAATTTATGTATCCCCGTACCATTTTTCCATTGCTTTGGCTGTGTCCTAAGTATTTTAGCCTGTGTTTCCGTTGGAGCTACAATGGTACCTATTGTAGAATTTAACCCAGATGAAGTATTGTCAACAGTGGAAAAAGAGAAGTGTACCGCATTACATGGAGTTCCAACGATGTTCATCGCGGAATTAAATGATGAGAACTTTAATCAATATGATCTATCAACACTACGAACTGGAATTATGGCTGGCTCTAATTGTCCAATTGAAGTAATGAGGAAAGTCATGACCGAGATGGGTATGGAGGAAATTACAATTGCTTACGGTCAAACTGAATCTTCACCTGTCATAACCCAAACGACGACTAATGATCCGCTAGACAGACGTGTTAACTCTGTAGGTAAACCACACGAGCATGTAGAAGTGAAAATAGTTGATCCTGTTACAGGTAAAGAAGTACCATATGGAACACCTGGTGAACTTTGTACGAGAGGCTATTTAGTCATGAAAGGATATTACAACATGCCAGAAGCGACAGACGAGACAATTGACCAAGATGGATGGCTTCATACTGGAGATTTAGCTATTATGGACGCTGATCATTATATAGAGATTACTGGAAGATTGAAAGATATGATTATTCGGGGTGGAGAAAATATATATCCCCGTGAAATAGAGGAATTCCTATATAGACACGATGATATTTTAGATGTACAAGTAATTGGCATTCCTGATGAAAAGTATGGTGAAAAGGTAGCTGCTTGTATTAAAGTAAAGGAAGGTCGAACCATCACAGAAGAAGATGTGAAATCTTTTTGCACAGGTAAACTGGCTTTTTATAAGATTCCCGAATATATACAATTCGTAAATGATTACCCTATGACTGCATCAGGTAAAATTCAAAAATATAAACTTCGTAAACAGGTAACTGAATGCATAAGCCAAAATAAAAAAACTGTATAACGTGTAAAGAATAGATTCATTAACGTATATAAAAGATTCACTGTTCCCAGTCATGAAGGATCAGTGAATCTTATTGTATGCTACTATTAAATGTCCATTAACGCACAAGAGTTATGCAGAAAGACTTGTATTATAATCTATCCTCATTACTGTTTAGAAAGTACTATATAAACTGTTGCATCAGCTTCAGTGTTATTTTGAAGACTAACCTTTTCATGACCCTCTAATCTTAGTAAGTGATCCTTTGACAGCTCATGTTCTTCACCATTAACCGCAAACTTCACTTCACCTTCAACCACCTGCACAAAAATGTCATGCTTTGGGTGATTATGTTCTGCTACTTCTCCCCCAGGTGCTAGCTTTACCAATACTGTTGTAGAGTAGTCTGTACGGTATACCACTTTTTTCAGCACTTTATTGTCATTTGTAAAATCAGATATATTTTTTATTTCCATTTTCTTTGCCTCCTAAAATCATCTTAATTGATAACTATTCTCATTATAAAACAAAAAAAATCCTACCATAGTGATTCAAATCACTTATTGGTAGAATTTTTTACTTACGTTCAATTTGTATTCTCAATTCTCCCTAAAATAACTGCTGTGATAAATCCACAGCTAAGCGTGACTAAACTCATAAGAATTTGTCCGTCAATACCTGGATAAATTACAAAGATTGATCCTGACACCATTCCAATTATAGCTGCATACATCATTATAGGATAGGTAGTAAGGAGATATTTTAAAAACTTGCTCATCACAACAATTCCAATTATTACTCCAACTCCGACAGTCCCAATAACGATGAAATCTAACTCTGGTATGGCGTGTAAAATTGGTTCATACATACCGATGAGCAACAATACAAAAGAGCCGCTCACACCCGGTAACACCATTGCCATACTTGCTAAAAAGCCAGAAAAAAATAAAACTAATAGTTGTGTAGCACCTAGTGTTTCCAAAGTGACAACTTTTTCATTAAACAAAGACAGAGAGGCAATGGCTAAAAAGGTAATAACAAATAACATATAATGTTTACTTTTGAATGTATTTTTTATATCTGCTTTTATGTACAAAAACGGTAATATACCAATAATTAGTCCTAAAAAGAAAAAGTTAGTCGGTTGAGGATATTCTTCCAATAACATTTTTATTACACTACCTAACAAAAAAATAGCCGATAAAACCCCTACACCTAGAGGAATTAAAAATCCCAAATGCTTTTTCCAATCCTTACTAAAAAAACCATTTATCGCTTCTATCAATCTGTTGTATATACCTAAAATAAC
Source organism: Cytobacillus sp. Hm23 (assembly GCF_051842895.1). Taxonomy (NCBI): domain Bacteria; kingdom Bacillati; phylum Bacillota; class Bacilli; order Caryophanales; family Bacillaceae; genus Cytobacillus; species Cytobacillus sp. Hm23. Next base: position 14,434 of record NZ_JBPXRQ010000011.1, on the reverse strand, counting down.
TGCTATTGTTCCAGCACTTACCCCCGGAATAAGATCGCTTGTCCCCATAAGGAACCCTCTATAAAGATTTTTCCACTCCATATATTCACACCTTACTTATTGATAATTTAAGTAAAAACATTTCGTTGAAATTATCATCATATTATTTACTAGGTCATATGTCAAGTTCTATGAATACACTGTAATTAAATGTGCTTAGTAGAAAGAATAGAACATTCTATTAATTACTAGATTTGCAAGTTTCGGGAACATGACCATTGTATATCGGTAACGTGATACTAACGGTAGTACCAACTTCAACAACACTCTCGATATTGATTGTTCCTTTGTGCTCATTTATGATTTTATTACTGATCGTTAACCCTAAGCCCATACCTTTTTCTTTTAAGGTGAAGAATGGCTCTCCTATTTTATTTAGTCTTTCTTTCGGTATTCCTATGCCATCATCAACTACTATGACCTTAACAAGCTGTTGATCAATATTGTTTACACTAATATCAATCCTCCCCCCTCTAGGCATAGCATCTATAGCATTTTTAACGATATTTATAAAAACTTGGATTAGTTGATTTTTATCACCGAATACTGTTGGGTCATATGATTCATTACTAAAATGTATGATAATACCTTTTTCTTTCGCTTCATGTGATGTAATGTTACAAACATATGATAGCGATTCACTCAATAAAAATGGGTTATATTTTTTGGGCTGTGGTTTAGATAGTACCAACAGTTCACTAACAATGTGGTTAATTCTATCAATCTCTGACATGATAATTGAAAGATGATCTTTTGATGTTGTTTTATTTTCTCCCATTAACTGAAGAAACCCTTTAACACCTGTTAGCGGATTTCTAATTTCATGAGCTATTCCAGCCGCCATTTCACCGATTACCGACAATTTTTCTTTCTTCAATAGCATCGCTTCAGTAAGTTTTTGCTGTGTAATATCTCGACCAATAATGACGAGTCCTTTTCGTTCTCCATTATCATAAAACAATGGGACTTTTATCACATCGAAAGTCTTTGTCTCTTCATTAGGTAATATAAATGACTCATCTGCTCTAGTTATCTTCGCTTGCTTCCATGTATCGTTGTCTGATCTCAAACACTCATCGAACGCTTCTTTAAAAAAGGGATTAATTACCCCTAAATCTGCATCTGTTTTCCCAACATAATCAATCTCATTTAAGTAGTAAAGGTCTCGACCGAAATCATTTACCTTCAACCAACGTCCTTCACCATCTTTAAAACAAACGAAATCTGGCATCGAATTGATTAATAATGATAATTGGTTTTCATCCTCTTCAGCTTTCTTACAATATTCAGTTTGTTTTATGAAACTATATAATAAATATGATGAAACCACTATAAAAATAATAGTTTCTACTAGTTTTAATGCGTAAGGATCGTGCATTATGTTAAGAAGAATCAGAAAATCATCTATAAAAAAAATCCATATTATACCACCAATAAAGTATGCCAATACAAGTCGCTTATTTACAATTAATCTTGAATGCATTTACTCACCTTTTTCAACAGTATATACGATGACAGTTCATCATGATTTAGCGTTTAGTAAATCTAGTACATGCAATGTAGGAATAAAATTGTATAATACGAAATAAGCGATGATTTCAACAACACCGCCTATCATGCTCACTTTTCGTAAAAGGTTGTTATCGCATTATATGTTGCTTTCATATAACGAACATTCGAAGCATCTTTTCTTCCAAAGACTATAAAAATCATATACTACATATCAATTGCTCAAATGTGAGTGTAACGAAAAGAGCATCATAAAAATATACAAATACTCCTCAATATTAGCTAGAAAGTAGTAGTCCAAATTAATTACATTTAGGTGGATGCATGATAATTCTATTATAACAGAGATATAATCTATCAGTTGGATTTTTTTACCCTTAAATTAGTATAGAATATAGCAAGATTGGTAATAGTGAAAATTTATGAAATATGTTATATAATGGGTGTCAGAGGTGGTTTAATATGACAAATGCGATCAAAAAACATAACTATATTTGGTTCTTACTGTTAATTAGTATCATTTTAATTACGAATTTCACTTTATACAACTTGCCCTCATTAGAACCAATTCCCGACGCTGCAATTATAGGTTCATTACTTGATTTTATTTTAGTCATTCCTTTATTAACTTACCTTTTCATTATTCGAAAGCGTTTTTCCATCAAATATATAGGTTTAGTTATTCTTCTCAGTTACGGTGTGGCATACTTAATTGTTCCTAATAATTATTTTAAAGAATTTCCCTTTGTAAACTACTTTGTGATTTTTTGCGAAGCAATTTTTGTATTACTAGAACTGTATATTTTATTTAAAATCGTCTCAAAAATGAAGATTATCATTAAAGACTATAAATCTAACCATTCAAACAGTACATATTTCCAGCATAATATTAAGCAAACAGCTGAACAACATTTACCTGGAAATCGTATAGTACAAATCCTACTTACAGACATTAGTATGTTATATTATGCATTCTTTTCATGGCGAAAGAAATTTACGAACCCGTCTGAGTTAAGATTTACCTACCACCATAAGACTAGTATGGTAGCCTGTAATATTATGATCATTCATGCGATTGTGATAGAATCAATTGGACTCCATTACTTTTTACATCAATGGAATGAAGTCGTAGCCTATATTCTTCTTATTTTAAACATTTACAGTGTTCTGTTTATCTTAGCTGAAATACAGGCAACTCGATTGTCTCCCTTTTTATTAACTAAACAAAGCTTGTTATTAACTGTAGGGTTTTCTAAACGTATGGATGTACCACTTGATAAAATTAAAGAGTTTAAGCATTATGATGGTCCAGAGCAGATACCAAATAAAGAACTAAATACGTTATTTGATGCAAGAGCCATCGATTTTATAAAAGAAAAACCTATGTTTGAGATTTTATTATACGAACCTCAGCAAGTAAAGCTTCTATATGGTATGAAAAAAAATGTTAGCAGAATCATTTTGAATGTTGATCATCCGCAGGATTTTTATGACCAACTTGCTCACTACCTTGGAAATGAAAATTCCACTAAAGCATGAAGAAGTAGACAACTAATTAAACAAGCTCGAGGCTGTCGACTAAGTCGACAGCTTTTTTGTATTTTAAAAAATAACTATCTCCGACTACAATGTTAGCGTAACTCTGAGTCTACTAGAATAAGAAATGATAGATCAACTTTCTATAAAATCCAACGGGTTAACTGCATTGGTTTTATTAAAATTCCATCGACCTTTGTGAAGTTCAAAGTGAAGATGCTGCCTTGAAGCATAACCCGTATCACCCATATATCCTAATAATTGACCTTGCTTTACTAGTTGATTCACCTTTACCTTTCTTGTCCCTAGTTCTAGATGTGAATATACTGTCTCCCACGTTTGACCATTAATATGATGAACAACAAAAATGACTTCTCCATAGCTTTTTGATGTATACGAACGACTAACCTTACCATTAGCAACTGCTAAAATATCGGTTTTACCTGATTGAGCGATGTCAATACCGTGATGATTTGGCCTGCGTTTTGTCCGAAAACCGGATATAGTTTTACCTTTACTAGGTCTTATAAACACAAAATTAACCTCCCCCTTTTTCAATATAATAGTAATTACTTGTACTAAAGGTTCTCTTTCTTATGTAAAATACATGTTTATCATGAGTATAAGCATTGCATGTATAACTTAGATGAATTGCCAATTTTACAGCAGGTAAACTTCGGCATCTCATAAGAAAATCAACTGGAACTATACTCCAACTGATTAAAAATTAGTTACATGTATAGTACAATTTTTACAATAATTAAGTGAGTAATTATTCTTCACAAAAAGAAAAGGCATGAGTTCGGTTTAATACCGCTCATACCTAGATGACACTTAAATCCCGAGTCTAACTCGGTCAGAACTGCAATAAATAGGTCTAATAAAAAGAACTTTCTTATTGACCTCTTCTAGCAAAATCTACAAATTTGAACTTATCCATTCGATGTCTAGATTCTGTATATTGGAATAACTTAGCATCATCTAAATATACATAATTTTTGACTACAACAATGTGTCGATCACCATTTAAATCTAAGTGATGCTGATCTTCCTCCGTTGCCTCTTCAACTGTAATTTCTTTCTTTGCAAAGCTTATTTTGTAATTTAATTCTTTCTCTAAATATTCATAGATAGAATTCTTACAAATTTGCTTCGTTAATGTCGGTACGATTTTCTGAATAAAATAATCTTTATCCAAAATAATTCTTTCTTCATTGATTTCCCTAACTCGCAAGACTTCCCATACTTTTTCAGTTGGTGATATATTCAATTGATCTTGAATATATAGGTTAGGTTCACTTAAAACGACCTCATGAACATGTGTTGCTAATTGCCCTTCCATCTTTTGAGCAATTTCTTTAAAGCTTACTAGCTCTGACACCGGGAATTGAAGCTTTCGTAAATCCAACACGATAGACCCTTTTCCCTTCACTTTTTGAATATAGCCGTTTAAAGATAACAAATTCAACGCTTTTCTAATCGTTTCTCTTGATGTATCATAATTTTTTGCTAATTCATGTTCAGATGGTAATTTTGTATTCGGTTCTATTTCTCCACGTTGAATCTTTCCTGTAATATCGTTATATATTGCATTATATTTGTTTTGTCTCAAATTAAATCACCAAATTTATTGTATCATCATTTTGTCAAGTGATAAATAATCGATTCATACGGCCTTAGTTCAATATTATTAATGTTCATTGGTGAATCATCATAATTTGATAATAATATACTGTTAGAATAAGCATTTATTTCGACCGTTTCAGGTAAAAGAAAAGTAGCTTCTTTAGCATAAAAATTATTTATCACTAACAATTTTTCATTCTTAAAGCTTCTTACACACGCGAAAATTTGCGGATGATCTTCTAAAATTAGTTGAAAATCCCCATATGTGATGATGTCATACTTTTTCCTTAATGAAATTAGTTGTTTATAATGATAGAAGACAGAATTGTTATCACGTAGAGCTTGAGCTGCATTTATATGTTTATAATTAGCAGAAACATTAATCCAAGGTTTTCCTTCTGAAAATCCAGCATTTTTGCTATTATCCCATTGTATAGGTGTTCTTGCGTTATCCCTAGATTTTTGTTTTAAAATATTGATTATTTCGTTCTCTTTCATTCCTTCATTCTTTTTAATCTCGTAAATATTCAACGACTCTACGTCACGGTAATCCTCTATGCGATCAAAGTTAGGGTTTGTCATTCCAATTTCTTCTCCTTGATATATATAAGGTGTCCCTTGCATCATATGAATCGTTGTTGCTAGCATTTTAGCAGATTCCTTATGGTACCTTTGATCATTACCAAATCTTGATACAATTCTTGGTTGGTCATGATTACACCAAAACAAAGCATTCCAACCACCACCTTTAATCATTTCACTCTGCCATGTGGACAAAATTTGTTTTAGTTGCAAAAAGTTAAAATTTGCAACCTCCCATTTCTCTCCATTTGGATAATCAACCTTTAAATGATGAAAATTAAAGGTCATATCAAGCTCCTGTCTGTTTGGGTTTGTATATTTTATACAGTGGTCAATCGTTGTTGATGACATCTCGCCGACTGTCATACTATCGTACTTTGAAAACACTTGTCTATTCATCTCATGTATAAACTCATGAGCACGTGGACCATCGGTATAAAATTTCCTTCCGTCCCCTGTAGTACCTGATTTGGTTAGGTCATCATTAGGAAATTGCTGATCTTTTGAAATAAGATTAATGACATCTAAACGAAAGCCGTCAACTCCTTTTTTAAACCAAAAATGCATCATCTCATATACATGTTCGCGAACTTGTTCATTTTCCCAGTTTAAATCTGCTTGTGTAATGTCGAACAAGTGTAAATAGTATTGACCTGTTTGATCATCAAGTTCCCAGGCTGAGTTACCAAACTTTGATTGCCAATTATTTGGTTCCTTTCCCATATCATCATGCCATATATAAAAATCACGATATTTATTTTTCATACTTTCACGTGACTGTTTAAACCAAGCATGCTCAGTTGATGTATGATTTACAACAATATCCATAATAACCTTCATATTTCTCTTGTGTGCTTCAGTTAATAATAAGTCAAAGTCAGCCATCGTTCCATATTCTTTATGAATACTAAAATAATCACTAATATCATAACCATTATCTCGCTGCGGGGAGTTGTATATAGGTGTTAGCCATATGATGTCTACACCAAGTTCAGTTAAATAATCAAGCTTAGAAATGATTCCCTGTAAATCACCTACACCGTTTCCAGTTATATCTTTGAAGCTTTTTGGATAAATTTGATATACTACAGATCTCTTCCACCAAGGGTCTTTCATTTTGTTACCACCTATCCTTTTGTTGAGTAATCTTGGATGCATTATTCATTCCAATAAAAGTACAGAAATTATCGATTGTATTGATGACCTTTTCATCGTTTCATTTACCTACTAATTCCTAGTCACACGTATCCTGGCCCTTATAATTACTTATATTCTCTTTATAAAATCTACCACTGAGCTTAATAACTACACAAAATGAGCATCGCAGAAAAAGCTTTGCTTTTTCTGCGCTCAATCATCGTTTAGGATAAATTCACTAAAAAGAATATTTAGTAAACACGGCTATATCAAATGAAGTTAAAAAATGAGTTATAAGGATTTTATATCCGACCTGTAACCTTTCAATCAAGTGGAAGATCGACGCCGTCTACTTTAAACAATCTCATGTGTACTTGAACATCTTAATTAGCTCTTCTTTAGTTTACCGTATACTATTGTTAATACAAACGGAACTACTAATACGATTGCCATACCTATAAAAAATGAAATCCACTTATCAGGTACAATTGATAAAAATCCTGGAAGACCTCCTACACCTATAGAGAAAGCTTGAACAGCATTTATTGTAATAAATAAACCTGCTATTGCTGAACCAAGTATTGCAAAAAGAAACGGGTATTTAAACCGAATATTAACACCAAACATAGCTGGTTCTGTAATTCCTAAAAATGCTGAGATCCCTGATGTAAGTGATAACCCTTTCAGTTTTTCATCTTTTGATACTACCATCATAGCAAACGCTGCAGACCCTTGAGCAATATTCGATAAAGCAAGAATTGGCCATAAGAATGTTCCACCAGTACTACCTATCAGTTGTATATCTACTGCTAAGAAAGTATGGTGCATCCCTGTTACTACTAGTAATGCGTAAATTCCACCGTATAATAATCCACCTAATGCTGCAAATTTATCAAAAACCAATACTAACCCATCTGTAATACCATTCCCAATTGCGAAAGTAATTGGACCAATAATAATAAATGATAAAAACCCAGTGACTAATAAAGTAATTGGTGCAACTAATAAAAGTTTGAAAGCATCCGCTATCCTCTTATTTAAAAACAGCTCAATCTTGGCTAATACAAATGATGCTATTAATACAGGTAACACTTGACCCTGATATCCTATTTTTGCTACGTCTAAACCGAATAAATTCCAGTAAGGAACTTCGTTATTTGCTAACGCATCTCCATAAGCCCATGCATTAAGTAAACCGGGATGAACAAGCATTAGGCCGAGCACTATACCGAGTAACGGACTTCCACCAAAACGTTTTACAGCTGACCAACCAATTAGACCAGGTAAAAAAACGAACGCAGTATTAGCAATTAAATTTATAATATCAGCAATATCTTTCCATTGTGTATGAACGTCTATTAAAGATTTCTCATCATAAAAAATACCTGGACCAGTTAGAATATTATTAATCCCCATTAATAACCCCGCGGTAACGATGGCAGGTAAAATAGGTATGAAAATATCTGCTAACGTTTTAATCATTCGCTGAATTGGGTTTAATTTCTTTTCGGCAACTGTTTTAATCTCTTCTTTTGTTGAACTACCTATTTCGGCCATTTCTACGAGTTGTTTATATATTTTATCTACTAAACCTTGACCGATAACAACTTGGAATTGACCATTCGCAAGAAAAGTACCTTTTACAATTTCTATCTTTTCTAAAGCTTCCTTATCTACGATATCATCATCTCTTAACGCAAACCTTAACCTCGTAACACAATGTGTTGCTGCCTCAATGTTTTCTTTCCCACCAATTGCATTAATAATTTGCTCAACTTGTTGTTTTTCGCCCATCATCTCACCCTCCTGATATCGCTTACATATCCCACTAACTTGTATATACAAATTACTCTTAAAGTATAAACTTGTATATACAAGTAGTCAATAATAATTTTTGATATTCTAATTGAGTATTATTACCTTAACTTAAGGAACTTTTTGTAAACTTTGTTGTTATAGTTCCTAAAGTTGATGATAAAAGTATCGTTTTATTCAACAGTTAACTTTTAATAGAAGAATGGATGCCTCGAAACCTACTTGTATATGTGTTTATTTGTTAGTACGAAAAACAACATTCTACACGAAAACACTTAATATAACTTACTGAAAAACACAAAAACTTATAAATACTTGATTATCTTATTATTTTTACTTATAATTACTTACAACAAGTATGTGAAGGGTGTGATATTTTGTTTCAAGAGGAAAGAATGCTTGCCATTCTTAATTACTTAAAAATCCATAAAAAGATAAGCGTTGATGAAATTTGTCAACAATATAATGTCTCACGTGATACTGCTCGGCGTGACCTTGTCAAGCTTGAAGAAAAGCAAGCTATCTTACGAACAAGAGGTGGGGCAATTCTACCAACTTTAAATAATGAAATTAAAAGTTATAATGACAGACTACGTCTCCTTTCTAAAGAGAAAGAAGCAATTGGTAGAGTTGCAGCCACGCTAGTAAACGATGGCGATATTATTATTATGGATGAATCGACAACGGTTCAAGCTTGTGCAGAATTTCTTCAAGCTACAGATTGTACAGTAGTAACAAATTCAATTAGTCATTCATTAATCTTGTCCAATAACCCTGGAGCGGACATATACTTACTAGGTGGTCAATTAAATAAAGAACACCGCTTTCTCTATGGTTCATCCACTGTAGAAAAACTTTCACACTACAACGTTGACAAAGCATTTATTGGTGTAACTGGCATATCAAATCGCGGTTTGACCATTGCACATGAAGAGGATGGATTTGTAAAAAAGAAAATGATTGAGCAAGCAACTGAAGTCATAGTTTTAGCTGATTCAACGAAATTTCATACACAGGCTTTTTTTACATTTGCAGCATTATCACAAATTGATGTGGTCATTACCGATCAACAAATTGATGATTCACTCATGAGTGTTTTGCATGACTATGATGTTGAAGTATTAGTTGCCTCTTCACAAATGTTAAATATATAAAGCTCTTTTCGTGAACTGTGTTGCTTTGTCAGCTACTTTTGAGAATTGATGAGTAATATATAATTTTTATAGTATTTAGCGAAGAAAAGATACCAAGTAATTTAGTCGTATACGTTTTTAATTTTTTGTACGAAAGACAACATTCTATACAATAACAGCCATTCATATAGAATCTAGGAGGAAAAGGGGCATGAAATTACTTGCAATAGATCTTGATGGCACCCTACTAAATCATAAGAAGAATATTAGTAAAGTAAACTTAGCTGCAATTAAAGACGCTCAGGACAATGGTGTAGAAGTTATCATTGCAACAGGAAGAGCATATTTTGATGCCGTTAAAATATGTAGAGACGCTGAGTTATCAACAAAGATCATTAGTTCAAATGGGGCGATGATTCATACAGAAAAAGGTGAATTACTGCATTCATTTGCTATGGAAAATAACGTAGTTGAACGAAGTATCAAGTTTCTAGAAGACACCGAACTCTATTACGAGGTTACAACAGCTAACGGAATATATACTCCACATCGTTGTCGTGATGTTTTGGCTATCGAGGTAGACCGTTTAACAAGTGCAAACCCAGAAATAAGTAAAGAAAAGCTTCTTGCCGATACTCAAAAACAATTTAATCAAACAGGCTTTACATTTGTTAATCATTATCAAGATATTTTTCATAAAAAAGAAGCAGTATATAACATCCTTGCTTTTTCACTAGACGAGGAAAAGCGACTACAAGGATGGGATTATTTCACAGAACGAGAAAACCTCACTGTTGTTTCATCAGCAGATAATAATTTTGAACTTCAACATCATGAAGCATCTAAAGGAAATGCAGTACAGCTTGTAGCAAATACGCTAAACATTCCACTTAGCGAAACAGTTGCAATCGGAGATAGCCATAACGATTTGTCCATGCTTAAAAAGGTTGGGTACAGTGTTGCAATGGGGAACGCAAAACAAGAGATTAAAAATGTTTGCCATATGACGACATTACTTAATGATGAGCATGGTGTCGCACATGCCATTATTCATAAGATTAACGAGAAAATATCTTTATAAATACAGCTTAGAACAACTGACCGGCGTAACCATAGGGCGTCACGGTCAGTTGTTTTCGTTATAACTATTATTTTGTTGCTTGCAAACACACTTCGTAAAATTTATCTGGCTCTTCAAAATTAGGTGAATGAGCTGATTTTTCAAACCACACGAGTTCTTTTTTTGGCGCTTTTAAATGCTCATAATATTCTTCAGCAAGCTCAAACGGTGTAGTGTAGTCATAACGTCCAACACAAATATACACTGGTACTTTCATTTCATCCACTTCGCTTAGTAAATCCATCGCCATCAGCTCATCCCATAGCTTACTGTTGGAAAAAGAAAATTTATTATATCTCATAAAGCGTAGCCAATCTACAATAGAATATTCTCTATAAGATGCCGATTTACGCATGGACTTCATCATGGTAGATCCATGAACAGCACCACCAAATTTATCTAACCACTTTCTCTGAATAACGATGTCAGTAAATTTATCATATGGTGGATATCCAATTTTTTCTAACTGCTTCTGTGCCTTGCTATTTTTTGTTTTATTAGCCTTCTCAAGTGTAAAACGGTAAGAGATTTCTTCATTTTTCACCATATTCACAAATTGACCAACACCAATATATGCATGTATTAGCTCAGGATGCCTCTTGACAAATAACGATCCTAACAGACTTCCCCAGGAATGCCCGACTAAGTATAATTTCTGTTGATTAAATCTCTGAAGCAGTAATACTACTAACTCGTGTATATCTGAGAGGAATTGGCTAATATTCAAACTGTCAATTTGAACTTCTTTTGAGTAAGATTTTCCAGCCCCCCTTTGATCCCAGTTTACGACTACAAAATCTTCCTCTAGCTTTTGCTGAAGCTTTGGAGCATACCCTATTTGAGCAGCACCAGGTCCCCCATGTAAAAAAAGTATTAACGGTTTATGTTTATTCTTTCCCCTTATAAGAATGCATTGTTCGACTCCACCGATCCTAATCATTTCTAACGAAGCAATACTATCTTGAATAATTTGTTTGTTAGCATCAATAAAGTTTGGCGTTTTTGCTTTTAACATTTCAGTTTATCCTCCCTTACGCTACATAGTTAGGTGTTGTACATAAACTGTCTTTGACTATTCTCTATAAAGAATATGCTAAATAATTCCAAAGATAAACTAGCTTAGGAATGAGTTTGATTCGTCCTATAGGCTGATTAGCAGCCAACTACAAGAAATATAGCTATTGTAATTTTCCAAATTGGTGAATGTGGAAACACTATACCAATTTATGATGCAACCTAGCTCTAGAGGACATTAGTAGAATAGTGGGGTTTACATAAAAATAGCTAATCAGTAGAAGGAATATTTAAAATCAAGTATAAAAATACGAAGCTTTAATTCTCAATTTTGCACATAATATACGGGATTATCACTATTATTAATGAATGAACTATTAAAATTACATTCTTTTAATACGTAAAAACTTTAACAAGTTATACGAAAACAACAAAGAAAACCGCTTCATTAAAGAAGATATACCTGCACTATTTAACGATATGTATTGAAAGATTATTCTTCAAAAATCGAAAACACATTGATATTCATCGGAAGAAATTATATATAAATATTTTAAAAAATATGAAGAAAAGTGTAATTTCTGAAAAATAAAAATCCTACCCATTTTGTTTTTTTTACAAAATGAATAGGATTTGGGCGTCGCTAAACCGTAGAACTTTATTCCATAATCGTATAAAGGACTATACTATCCTTACATATGTTTGTTAAAGAACTCACTTACAGCTCTGTACACCTTAAGTTCATTTTCCCTTTTAGAAAAGCCGTGCCCTTCATCTTCTAAAACAATATATTCGACATCCCGCCCATTCTCCTGTAATGCTTGAACAATTTGATCTGACTCAGCTTTGACAACACGAGGATCATTTGCACCTTGAATGACGAGCATAGGCTTTGTCATATTTTCTAAATATGTGATCGGTGAATACTCAATTAATTTCTCTTTATCTTTTTCAGGATCTCCTACCCATTGGTTCATAACAGGCTTCCAATGCTCTGGTACGGAATTAATGAACGAAAACAGATCACTAGGTCCAAAAATGTCTACAACAGCTTTGAAGTATTCTGGATGTCTACCATGGAGAAGCAACGACATGTACCCTCCAAAGCTTCCACCCATAAGAAAGATTTTATCTCTTTCAGCATAGCCATTATTTATGAGAAACTCTATACCTTCGACATTATCAAGCCGCGGTCCATGACCCCAGTCACCTTCAACCATTTTCGTGAATTGCAAACCATAACCAGTTGAGCCTCTGAAGTTTGGAGCAAATATACTAAACCCTTCATTAATAATATATTGAAACACACCTCTAAAGGATTTTCGTTCTGCAGCTTGTGGTCCTCCATGTGGCCAAAAGACAACGTGACCATTACTGTTTTCAGGCTTTGCTTTGAAAAAGAGTGATTCAATTTCAAGACCATCAAATGATTTATATTCCAGTACTTGAGGATCAACTAGCTGTTCCTCATCCACTCCTAACACTCGGTTATTAGTCAATGATACCCATTCGTTTGTATCAGTCTCTTTTACATATATATTCCAAGGCTTTGTAGCAGTTGTACCTAACAAATAAATATTACCTTTTTCTGAAACTGAAAGCTGTTCGACCTTTCCAACAGGAAGTTGTATTTCTTTTAATTGGTTTGACTTAAGGTCGTATACATATAAATGGTCTTCAACACCTTTTTCACTAACCACATATAATTGCTTCTGTCTATCATTATATTTAATAGTGTTAAAGCTTTCATTTTGTAAAGAAACAACCTTACTAAATTTTCGATTTACGATATCAAATTTTGCTATATATGAAAAGTCTTCATTGTAATCAGTAAGGAAAAAGAGCTCTGAATCAGATACATAAACTACATCGGTGACTGTATGTTGATTCTCAGAATCTGGTGTTAATGAAAATAGTTCTTCATCAGTTTTTACATATGCTAAAGTATGTGTATTTGAGAAATGCTTAATTAAGACCATATTTTCTTCATTTGGACTAATATCAGCTAAATATGTAGCCGCTCCATCTCCGTCTACTACTACCTTTTCCTCTCCTGAATCCATTTGATAGCAGTACCCTTTTAAGTATGTTGGGTCATCCTTCGTAGAAGAATAGTACAGTCTTTTTCCATCTTCTGATAGGATAGGGTTGATGTGCTGGTGCCCCTCTGCCGTTCTTAGAGGATGAAGGTGACCTCCATGAGGAGGAATCATATATAGTTGAGTATTTTCGTCCCCTTCATGATCAAATGATGCAACAACAAACTTCCCAGCTTTGTCGTAACGAAGGTTGTGACAACTTTGATCATTAAATGTTAGTGGATAAGGAAACTGGTTAGGTAAATCCATTCCCCACAAATTAAACTTCCCACTAATGTTCGTGCTAAAAATAAGCTGACTTTCATCATTATTCACAACAAAATTTTGAATTCTGTACGCACGTAAAAACTGTTCGACATCAGGTTTCTTAAATGTTAGCATATTAATCTCCCCTTTAATAAATGTATACTCATCTATTATTATAAATCTTAATAATCACACTGTCTTATAATAGAGGTTGGATTTTATCTCCGTCTAGAGAATGATTTTGAGTATAACTTACAGTAGTTTATGAATCTGATCGTTTATTCATCCTGAGATTCGTTTTATTGATGTGGTATGAGTCTTATCCCCTCACCTGTTAAGTTACAAGCTCATCAGGGAAATCAACATAATAGTTTAATTGACACTACTCCTAATCAATTCACAATATTTGAATGGAGATGATATATAAGAGTTTTTTGAACTACCCACCACTTATCAGACCTTACGGTCATGATTGAAGTGGGGGATTCCTAAGTACGGAAACCTAACGGCTTCTAATTGATTAGGCTATCCCCGTAGTTCCTACGGTTAAGAGACGAATTGCTTCGTTTCTTAGATTT
>NZ_JBPXRQ010000010.1:0-176237 GCF_051842895.1 Cytobacillus sp. Hm23 | reverse complement strand
TCGACTCCTTTCGGGCGCGCCATTAATAAATAACGGGAAGTAGCTCAGCTTGGTAGAGCACATGGTTTGGGACCATGGGGTCGCAGGTTCGAATCCTGTCTTCCCGACCACTTATAAAAATCATGGGGCCTTAGCTCAGCTGGGAGAGCGCCTGCCTTGCACGCAGGAGGTCAGCGGTTCGATCCCGCTAGGCTCCACCAATAAAATATCATTTGTAAATTAACTTGGCGGTGTAGCTCAGCTGGCTAGAGCGTACGGTTCATACCCGTGAGGTCGGGGGTTCGATCCCCTCCGCCGCTACCAAGTAAACAAGGACCTTTAGCTCAGCTGGTTAGAGCAGACGGCTCATAACCGTCCGGTCGTAGGTTCGAGTCCTACAAGGTCCACCATACAATGTTGGAGGAATACCCAAGTCCGGCTGAAGGGATCGGTCTTGAAAACCGACAGGGGTGTCAAAGCCCGCGGGGGTTCGAATCCCTCTTCCTCCGCCATTTTTATTTTCTTAATAACTGATTGATAAACATCAAGAAGAGACAGTGAGAAATGCACATTGAGAAAATTAAAATTTACTATTATCGCGGGGTGGAGCAGTCTGGTAGCTCGTCGGGCTCATAACCCGAAGGTCGCAGGTTCAAATCCTGTCCCCGCAACCAAAAAAAATGTGGTCCCGTGGTGTAGCGGTTAACATGCCTGCCTGTCACGCAGGAGATCGCGGGTTCGATTCCCGTCGGGACCGCCATTATTGATAAAAAATTGGCTCGGTAGCTCAGTCGGTAGAGCAGAACGTAAACATCTTGAGATACTTCAATGTAGTTCTGCGAGGAGCAATGTCTTGCAAAGAGATGCGACGAGCAAAGTGTTATATCTATTTAGAAAGTTCAATTTTTTTATTGTTTGGCTCGGTAGCTCAGTCGGTAGAGCAAAGGACTGAAAATCCTTGTGTCGGCGGTTCGATTCCGTCCCGAGCCACCATCTATAGGTTAAGAGTATATTATCTCTACCCGTCAATCTTCAGTTGGTAAATTGACATATATACTATGGCGGTTGTGGCGAAGTGGTTAACGCATCGGATTGTGGCTCCGACATTCGTGGGTTCGATTCCCATCAGTCGCCCCATTTAAAAATTAAATACCTTATGAATATGCGGGTGTAGTTTAGTGGTAAAACCTCAGCCTTCCAAGCTGATGTCGTGAGTTCGATTCTCATCACCCGCTCCATTTTAAATAATGGGCCTATAGCTCAGCTGGTTAGAGCGCACGCCTGATAAGCGTGAGGTCGATGGTTCGAGTCCATTTAGGCCCACCATTATTCCACAGTAGCTCAGTGGTAGAGCTATCGGCTGTTAACCGATCGGTCGCAGGTTCGAATCCTGCCTGTGGAGCCATTGGAGAAGTACTCAAGTGGCTGAAGAGGCGCCCCTGCTAAGGGTGTAGGTCGCGTAAGCGGCGCGAGGGTTCAAATCCCTCCTTCTCCGCCAGTTTGATAATATTTCATGGCCCGTTGGTCAAGTGGTTAAGACACCGCCCTTTCACGGCGGTAACACGGGTTCGAATCCCGTACGGGTCATCCATTTAGACACTGCATAAAATGCAGTGTCTTTTTTGTGGTGTGCTTGGCATGACTAAATTATGAAGGGCGGACCGGTAGATAGGTTTGCCTCGTAAGTTTTGCTTTATCATTTTTACTCCTCTTACTGTAGCTCCCTTTTGCTCATTCTATAAGGTAGACTTAAAATGTTAATTCGTATTACTTAATTATACGAATCATAGTGTTTGTTGCAAGGCTGAAGTAGCTCCGAAATGAATCGATATTTTAAGTGCTTTAACAAAATGAACATTACCTGTGTAATGATATACCCTTAAATATAGATAATATTGTATAGTTATTCCTCATATGCAAATGTAATTGCCTTTTTTAAAAAATACCGAATAAATTAAATATCTTTTTATTTTAAATGAACATTCTAATTGTATGCGCTTACATTATTCGTTTTTTAACTATGATATGAGCTTTTATGACATATTATGTAGAATGATGTAATAAAAATACGAATTATTTTAAAAGGAATTATTATTTTATTCGTGAATAATAAATATTAATGAAAACTATATTTTTGAAAAGAGGGGAAATACATTGACAGTAAGCGCGCCACCAACAGATTTTGATTTGCATTTATTTCATGAGGGCTCTTTATTCCAAAGTCATATGCTATTTGGTGCACATATTTGTCAAAAGGGTGACGACATTGAAGGAACACGATTTTGTGTATGGGCACCACATGCTAAGAGCGTAAGTGTAGTAGGGACTTTTAATGATTGGAATGGGAAAAACTATGAGCTTGAGAAAATAAATGATGAGGGAGTTTGGCATCTTTTTACGCCTGTTAATTTAGCGGGTGAGATTTACAAGTATGAAATTATCACACCTTCTAATCAAAAAATACTAAAATCAGATCCTTATGCATTTTACTCTGAAGAAAGGCCTCAAACAGGGTCAATTGTTTACAATATGGGTTCTTATAAGTGGAGAGATAAAAAATGGCAAAATCGAAAACAAAAGAACGTACAATCTAAACCTGTTTTTATTTATGAGTTACATTTTGGATCTTGGAAAAAGAAAGCTGATGGGAGCCATTATTCATATAATGAATTAGCGGAGTTGTTAATTCCGTATGTTGTAGAAAATGGCTATACACATATAGAATTGTTACCACTTATTGAACATCCATTGGATATTTCTTGGGGCTATCAAGGGGTAGGATATTTTTCAGCTACGAGTAGATATGGATCTCCACGTGAGTTAATGAAGTTTATAGATCTATGCCATCAACAAGGAATTGGCGTTATTCTAGATTGGGTTCCAGGTCATTTCTGCAAAGATAATCATGGATTATATATGTTTGATGGGCAGCCGACATATGAATATGAAAATCTACAAGATCGAGAAAATCCAGTTTGGGGAACCGCTAACTTTGATTTAGGCAAACCAGAAGTTCAAAGCTTTCTAATTTCGAATGCCCTTTTTTGGATTGAGTATTTTCATATCGATGGCTTTAGAGTTGATGCTGTAGCTAATATGATTTATTGGCCTAGTACGAATGGACATCAACATCTAAATAAAGGAGCCATATCATTTTTACAAAAAATCAATGAAGTTATTTCCTTTTATGCACCGGAAACATTAATGATTGCGGAGGATTCCACTGACTTCCCACAAGTAACAGAAAGTGTACCGGCAGGAGGGTTAGGATTTAGTTACAAATGGAATATGGGTTGGATGAATGATATCTTGACTTACATGAAGGCTGAATTCAGTGACCGGCAATATTTACATGACAAAGTAACGTTCTCACTTCTATATGCATTTTCAGAGAAATTTGTATTACCACTATCGCATGACGAGGTTGTTCATGGTAAGAAATCATTGTTAAGTAAAATGCCTGGTGACTATTGGCAGAAATTTGCCCAGCTTCGCCTTTTATACGGCTATTTAATAGCACACCCTGGAAAGAAATTGTTATTTATGGGTGGAGAATTTGGTCAATTTGATGAATGGAAAGATCAAGAACAATTAGATTGGAACTTGCAAGATTTTGTCATGCATCAAAAACTTCATGCATATGTTAAAGAGTTACTTAAAATTTATAAAAGAAATAAAGCTTTATATGAAATTGATGATACTCATGATGGTTTCGAATGGATTGATGTAAACAATCATGAGCAATCAATATTTTCATTTATTAGAAAAGGAAAAAATGAAGAGGACTTTTTAATTATCGTGTGTAATTTCACTGCTACAGTTTACCATGATTATATAGTTGGTGTTCCGGGCAAAGGTGAATATCGGGAAATTCTAAATAGTGACGAAATGGATTTTGGAGGTGCTGGAAATAGAAATAGCAAAAAAATAATTAGTAACGAAGGAACATATCATGGGAAGCCATATCACTTAGCAGTTACAATTCCTCCATTAGGAATATCGATTATACGTCCTATTAAAAAAAGAAAGGAGAGGAAGAGAACTGATGGGCAAAAAAAAATGCATAGCAATGATCTTGGCAGGAGGAAAAGGTAGCCGATTACGGTCATTAACAAAAGAGATAGCTAAACCAGCAGTGCCATTCGGAGGTAAATATCGAATTATTGACTTTGCGTTAAGTAATTGTACAAATTCAGGAATTGATACTGTTGGAATTCTTACTCAATATCAGCCATTAGAATTACATGATTACATTGGTATAGGTAGTGCTTGGGATCTTGATCGAAAAAATGGTGGCGTAACTTTATTACCTCCGTACATTGCGGAAGCAGGTATGAAATGGTATACGGGGACATCTTCAGCAATATACCAAAATATTAATTACATTAAACAATATAACCCTGAATATGTACTTATTTTGTCTGGAGATCATATTTATAAAATGGATTATGCGTATATGCTTGATTATCATATTCAAAAACAGGCAGACGTATCTATTTCTGTCATCGAAGTACCGTGGGAAGAAGCAAGCCGCTTTGGCATTATGAATACCGACGAAAGCATGAATATTACTGATTTTGAAGAGAAACCAGCAAATCCTAAAAACAACCTTGCTTCAATGGGGATTTATATTTTTAATACATCTATTTTACTTGATGTATTAGAAAGAGATGAACTTAATCCTGAATCAACGCATGATTTCGGCAAAGATATTATTCCTTTATTACTCGATGAACAAAAAAAATTAACCGCTTATCCTTTTCAAGGCTATTGGAAAGATGTGGGTACTGTTAATAGTTTATGGGAAGCCAATATGGACTTATTACACAATGATACAGACTTAAATATATATGATCATTCATGGCGAATTTATTCAGTAAATCCTAATCATCCTCCACAATATATAGCCCCAACTGGAGACATAAGAGAGTCCATTGTATGTGAAGGGTGTATCGTAGAAGGAGAGATTGATCAATCTGTTCTCTTCCAAGGTGTACATATTATGGAGGGAGCAGTTGTTAAAAATGCCGTTATTATGCCTGGTGCGACTATTGGTAAAAATGCTTATATAGATAACGCCATTATTTCTTCAGGAGTTAATATATGTGATGACATGATTATACGTAAAAAGGAAGAAAGTGATGAAATCATTTTGGTTAGTGAGGAATAATCTGCATTATAAGAACATATGAAAATTATATTACTTATTTCACATATGTTTGTTCATAAATGAACAAGGAAAGGATGGCGAATAAATGAATCAAACGATGCTTGGGATCATTGATGCAACACAAAGCTTTGACTCTATACAACAACTAACTATCAATCGATCAGTACCTGCAATCCCATTTGCTGGGAGATATAGATTAATTGATTTTGTACTTTCCAATATGGTGAACTCTGGAATTACTAGTGTCGCTATTTTTCCGAAAGATCAATATCGTTCACTTATGGATCATATTGAATATGGCCAGCAGTGGGATTTAAATCGTAAAAGGGATGGATTATTCTTTTTTCCTTCTGCGATTGGTTCACAGAGTGAGGAATTCAATGTTTTCCGGCAGTATAAGAACAACATCGATTATTTTCTTCGAAGCAAACAGCAATACGTATTAATCTCAAATTGTTATACAGTTTGCAATATTGACTATCAAGCTATTTTACAACAACATATAGAATCACAATGTGATATTACTGAAATTGCACATAACGGCAAACCTATGGGTATGTACATCTTTAATTTTTCTCTATTGTTTGACTTAATAACTAACTATGAAAAGTTTGGATATACGACGATTCAAGACGTGGTATTAGACCCTTCACATCATTTACAAATATGTAGATATGAATATGAGGGATATGTTGCAAAAATAAACACCATAAAAGATTACTATACACATAGTCTAGAATTATTAAAACCTCAAGTGTGGAAAGAGTTATTTAACCAAATTAATCCCATTTATACTAAAGTGAAAGATGAACCCCCTACAAAATATATGAATGGCTCGATGATAAAAAATTCATTTATTGCAAATGGATGTAAAATTGAAGGTGAAGTTGAAAATAGTATCATCTTTCGTTCGGTTAACATAAGTAAAGGGACAGTAGTAAAAGACAGTATTATTATGCAAAAGAGTCAAATAGGTGAAAATTGTGTATTAAACGGTGTCATTTTAGATAAAGATGTTAAAGTAGAAAATAATGTCATACTTACAGGTGATTACACGACACCATATATAGTTCCAAAGGGAACAATTCAAGGAGCGTTGATGAATACATGAAAGTTTTATTTGCTGTTTCAGAATGTGTACCATTTGCAAAAACAGGCGGACTAGGTGATGTAGCAGGAGCGTTACCGAAAGAACTTAAACAACTCGGTACAGATATTAGAGTGATCTTACCAAAATACGGAACGATTCCTGTCCAGTATAGAGATAAAATGAAAAAAGAAGCGAATATAACTGTTCAAGTCGGTTGGAGACAGCAGTATTGTGGAATTGAGTCATTAGAGCAAGATGGAGTCACATTTTATTTTATCGATAATGAATATTATTTTAAACGTGATTTTATCTTATATGGTCATTATGATGATGGTGAACGTTTTTCATTTTTTTGCCAGGCAGTATTAGCATCGTTACCCGTCTTAGACTTTAAGCCAGATGTCATACATGCTCATGATTGGCATACCGGAATGATTAGTTATTTGTTAAAAGAAAAGTATAGTAAAGTACCCTTTTATGAAAAAATAAAAACTGTTTTTACTATTCATAACCTTCAGTATCAAGGTGTATATCCGAAAGAAATTTTACCAGAATTATTCGGTTTAAATGAACAATCATTTGCATCAACTAGTCTGGAGTTTTATGGGAATGTAAACTTTATGAAAGCAGGCATAGTTACTTCAAATGTTGTTACAACGGTAAGTCCCACATACAAACATGAAGTTCAGACACCTTATTATGGTGAGAAATTAGATGGGGTTCTTAGAGATAGAAAACAGTCGCTCGTTGGAATACTAAATGGCATAGATGATCAATCGTATAACCCCAAAAATGACCCATATATTACTAAGAATTTCGATAGAACCTCTATAGATTCAAAAGTATTGAATAAACAACATCTACAAGAACATTTTTCATTACCAATTAGTAAAAAAACACCAATTATTGCAATGGTAACAAGGTTAACCCAACAAAAAGGTATTGATTTACTTATTAATATTTTCCATGAACTTATGCAAGAGGATATACAATTGATTGTCATTGGGTCTGGAGAACATCGATATGAATCATTCTTTAATGAAATGGTAAATCATTATCCAGAAAAGTGTAAAGCATACATCGGTTTTCACGAAGAGTTAGCCAGGATGATATATGCAGGAGCAGATCTTTTCCTCATGCCTTCCTTATTTGAACCGTGTGGATTAGGTCAATTAATAGCAATGAGATACGGTGTTATTCCTATTGTAAGAGAAACAGGTGGCTTAAATGATACGGTTGAATCATTTAATGAAGAGACAATGACTGGAAATGGTTTTACATTTACCAATTATAATGCTCACGATATGCTGTATACAATTAGAAGGGCATTATCCTATTATCATAAAACTAATTTGTGGAATAAGCTGATTATAGAAGTGATGAATCGTGATTTTAGTTGGGCACAATCAGCTTTTAAATACAATCAGCTGTATGCTGATTTGATGACTCGGAGTGGTAATCGTGTTCTCTAACAAGGAGACGTTCAAAGAAGCGTTTATCAAAAAGTATGAGACCTTATATGGAAAGGGGTTTCGTTATTCTACTATACGCGATCAGTATTTTACGCTAGGAAATATGGTAAGAGAACATATAAGTACTAAATGGATCGAAACAAATGAAAGAAACCGCCTGAATGAAAATAAACAGGTATATTATTTATCAATTGAATTTTTACTAGGAAGATTACTTGGTAATAATTTAATTAATTTAGAAATTAGAGAAGTTGTTGAGGAAGGATTAGCGGAACTTGGTATTAGTCTAACTGAAATTGAGGAAAGTGAAGCAGATGCTGGTCTAGGTAACGGAGGATTAGGACGTCTTGCAGCATGTTTTCTCGATTCATTAGCTTCTTTAAATCTTCCGGGACATGGATTTGGTATTAGATATAAGCATGGGTTGTTTGATCAAAAAATAGTTGATGGATATCAAGTGGAACTACCTGAACAATGGTTGCGACATGGAAACGTTTGGGAGGTTCGGAGACCAGATGAAGCAGTAGAGGTCCGGTTTTGGGGTGAGGTTGAAACAACTAATAAAAATAATTATTTATCATTTCGACATGTTGAAACGGAAATAGTGATGGCTGTGCCATACGATATACCAATTATAGGTTACGGCTTACATTCAGTTAATACGCTTCGAATTTGGAGCGCGGAAGTGTCTCCTCATGCTGTTCGTAAAAATATGATGGATTATAAAAGTGAAACTGAAGCAATTTCTGAATTTTTATATCCAGATGATACCCATGTTGAAGGAAAGTTACTAAGGCTAAAACAGCAGTACTTTCTAGTATCTTCTAGTCTACAAAGTATTGTTCGTTCATATAAGCTTAATCACAGTAGTTTAAGAGATTTTCACGAACATATTTCTATTCATATTAACGATACTCATCCTGTATTAGCTATTCCTGAATTAATGAGGATTTTACTTGATGAGGAGCGTATGAACTGGGATGAAGCATGGAATATAACTACAAATACAATTTCATATACGAATCATACAACATTAACAGAAGCACTGGAGAAATGGCCAATTGACATTTTTCAACCACTTCTTCCGAGAATTTATATGATAGTTGAAGAAATTAACGAGCGCTTTTGTAGAGACTTGTGGCAAAGGTATCCTAATGACTGGGAACGAATCGAAAGTATGGCTATTATTGCTCATGATGTTGTAAAGATGGCACATCTCGCTATTGTAGGCAGCCATAGTGTAAATGGGGTAGCTAAATTGCATTCTGAAATATTAAAGAAGCGAGAAATGAAGTTATTTCATGATGTTTTTACCGATAAATTTAATAACAAAACAAATGGCATAGCGCATAGAAGATGGTTATTAAAGGCAAACCCCCAGCTAACAATGCTATTAAATGAAACAATAGGAGATTCATGGATTTCAGAACCTGAAAAACTAATTGAAGTCCAAAAATATTGCGAGGACTCAATCTTTCAGAAACAGTTGTATCATGTGAAACAGGATAGAAAAAAAATACTAGCGCGCAGGATAAAGGATCAAACTGGCCTTGTCGTTGATACACATTCTATATTTGACGTTCAAGTTAAGAGACTTCATGCATATAAGAGGCAATTGTTAAATGTACTACACATTATGTACTTATATAACAGGCTTAAAGAAGATAGAAGTTTCATTGTTTTCCCAAGAACTTTTATCTTTGGTGCAAAAGCATCACCAGGATATTTTTATGCAAAAAAAATAATTAAATTAATAAATTCAGTTGCCGACATTGTAAATAATGATCCGGATATAAACGACATGATAAAGGTAGTTTTTTTAGAAAATTATAAGGTTTCACTTGCTGAAGAGATCTTTCCTGCTACAGATGTTAGTGAACAAATATCGACAGCGAGTAAGGAAGCCTCTGGAACAGGAAATATGAAATTTATGATGAATGGTGCTATTACGATTGGAACACTTGATGGAGCTAATGTAGAAATGAATGAGCGGATTGGTCAAGAAAATATGTTTACATTCGGCCTTTCGGCAAACGAAGTCATCCAATACTATGAACATGGAGGTTATCAATCTACTGAATACTACCATCATGACGAACGAATTAAACAAATAATTAATCAATTAATAAATGGTTTTTTCCCACATGTGTTAGATGAGTTTGAGGTCATTTATGACTCTTTACTTATGCAAAATGACCATTATTTTGTTCTTCGAGACTTTGATTCTTATGTTTGTACACAGGAGAAGATAGGAGTTTCCTATCAAATTAGGGACGAATGGTTAAAAAAGAGTGCTATAAATATTGCACATTCTGGCTATTTTTCTAGCGATAGAACGATACAACAATATGCAGACAGCGTTTGGAAAATAACTGCTGGTTTATTAGAAAAAAACTGATCTAATATTTATATGTTCATATTAAGGGTGGTGAACGATCATTTGAAAGCCACTCTCTTTTGAATTTTTTTACAGAGTTCAAACCCCGCCTCTTTAGGCGGGGTTTTGCAATTAGGTGGGAGTGATTCTGAACCTGCTTACCCAAAAAGTAAAGCTTACATAGGTTAAATATATTATTTCTATGGGTATAGTGTAATTTAATGTTTGTGTACATAATGAATTATGTTAAACTTTGAAAGGTGTGGAAAAAAAACAAAAATTATACAGCAGGATGGTGAAATAGAGATTGTTTACATCAATTAAGAGGAAGCTTCTAGTGTTATTTATGCTATTAATGATAGGTACGTTATTATTCGTTGCTTTGTTTTTGCAATATCAAACGGAGCAACAAATTGAAAAAGACGTCAAAACTCAGGCTGAAAACCTTGTGGAGCAAATAAATAACTACGTAGATTCATTTGTTGAGAAATATGCGATTAGCATTGAAGAGATTAGTAGAGAAAAAGACTTTGAGACATATGTATTAGCTATGTTATCTGACGATAAAAATGACATAAAGGAATTAGACCCTATTATTTTGGACAGATTTAATAATTACTTAGATCTTTATTCCGATGCGTATTTAATTTATGTTGCTGCTCGAAATGACACATTGAAAATCCAGCCACCAGTAGTAGATTTAGACGAGGACTTTAGTGTACTTGATAGACCTTGGTATACGTTAGCAGAGCAATCCCAGGATAAGGCTGTATGGACAGAACCTTACCTTAGTGAAGACGGTGAATATGTAGTCACAGTGTCAAAAGCAATCGTAATTGACAACGAGTTTAAAGGAGTCATTGCTACAGATCTTAAGCTTGAACAATTAGAATCAGTTATGCAAAATATTGATCTAACGAATAACGGTTACCCTTTTATACTTGATAAAAGTAAAAATGCCGTTGTGCATCCGACAGAGAGAGGGAACAACTTATCTGATCTTGATTTTATAGACAAGATGTACGGAGATAATGAACAGGGTTTTTTTCATTATGATTTCAAAGGTGAAGAGAAGGTACTTGCATTTGAAACAGTTGACCAAACGGGTTGGAAACTTGGGACGTCTTATACATATAAAGATTTAATGGCCAGTTCAAATAAATTGCGTAGTTGGATTATGGTTATTTCATTGACAGCTGTAGTGATATCTTTAATTATCATTTATATTGTAACAAATCGTATTTTAAATCCACTCATACATTTGAAGAAAGATGTAATGAAGGTGACAGCTGGGGATTTAACTGTAAAGGCACAACAAAAAACAAAAGATGAAATAGGTGATTTGACTATTCACTTTAATGACATGGTTAAAAATATGCACCACTTAATTATAGCTATTGAACAATCTAACGACCATGTATTTGAATCGGTTCAGGGATTAAGTGCTGTCTCAGAAGAAACAAATGCTTCAAGCGAAGAAATTGCCAAAGCGATAAATGAAATTGCAGTTGGTACAGCACGTTCAGCGGAGGATATAGAGAAATCCAATCAATTAATGGGTGTATTATCTTCTCAAATAAAGAATGTTACGTCTCTTACTGATAAGATGTCATTGCTATCGGTTGATGCCGAGAACGCCAATGAAAATGGATTTGAGAAAATTGAAGAATTAAAAACTATTTTTTCAAAGACTGAAGCGAATTTTAATACAGTTGATGAAATTATCGTTAATTTAGAACAAAAAATAACTGAAATTGAATCTGTTATGAAAGCTATTAATGACTTTTCTGAACAAACAAATTTATTGTCTTTAAATGCAAGTATTGAGGCTGCAAGAGCTGGGGAACATGGTAAAGGATTTGCAGTAGTAGCAAATGAGGTTCGGAAATTAGCAGAACAATCTACTGTTGCTACTGATCAGGTTCGAAGAACAATTCAAAGTATTCAATTAGAATCGAAGCGAACTGTAAATGAAATGGCGAATACAAAAAGATATTATAAAGAACAAGCTCTAGTCGTGAATGATACTGAACAAGCGTTTAATACAACTTCAAGAATTGTAAGTCAATTAAAGAGCTCAATAGATGATGTGCAAGAAGATATGATGAATATTCATAATCATCGTCAAGAAGTTTCGCAATCGATTGAAAATATTGCTGCAATGTCACAACAGGCAGTTGCTGCATGTGAAGAAGTGAGTGCTTCAACTGATGAGCAAACAATAGCATTTAATTCGGTTACAAAAGTAGCAGAAGATTTATTAGAGTCAAGTGAAGAATTAACAGATAGGATTAGCAGATTTAAAGTATAGGAAAGGAGTATATTTTATGTGACTTGGATGACTGGCAAGCGCTAAAGTATGGTAGCTTGCCGAGTCACCCTGATATTTTATATATAATTTTGACAGATTGTGCTTATTAGTTATCTCCGTCAAGGAAGTTACCTAAACCGCCTAAAATGCTACCTTCTCCTGTTGTTTTACCTGGAGTTTGAGGGGCACTAGCAAAAATACGATCAGCCAAGCGACTAAATGGCAATGATTGTACCCATACCGTGCCTGGACCTCTGACAGTAGCAAAGAATAAGCCTTCACCACCAAAAAAAGCTGTTTTTACTTTTCCAACAAACTCAATATCATAATCTACTTCTTTTGTCATGGCAACTAAACAGCCAGTATCAATACGCAACATCTCCCCAGGCTGAAGCTCGCGACGATGGATCGTACCACCAGCATGTAAGAATGCCATTCCATCTCCCTCTAGTTTTTGCATTATAAAGCCTTCGCCCCCAAAGAATCCTGCACCAAGCTTGCGCTGGAATTCAACTCCAACAGATACACCTTTAGCAGCACATAAAAAAGCATCTTTTTGGCAAATTACTTTACCATCTAAATCACTTAAGTCAATAGGAATAATTTTACCTGGATAAGGTGCAGCGAATGAAACGTGTTTTTTTTCGTTCCCTTCATTAGTAAATACAGTCATAAATAAACTTTCCCCAGTAATAACGCGTTTTCCTGCACCCATTAGTTTACCAAACAATCCAGATCCACCGCGCTTTGAACCATCCCCAAAGATTGTTTCCATTTCAATTCTATCTTCCATCATCATCATTGCACCTGCTTCTGCAATGGTACTTTCACCAGGGTCTAGTTCAATTTCTACAAATTGCATGTCGTCTCCGTATAATTTGTACTCAATTTCATGTGCGTTCACGATAATCACCTCAATAAATTTTGTATCATTACATATATTAAATTCGATGTAAATAATGAATCTCCCTGTCTATTGTATAAGATTGTTTCAATTTATCAAATAAAAAGTGATGTTTTAATGTAGCAATGTGAAGAGTTTTGTAATATTATGTATAGTCGTACAAATTTGTTTAATTAAGATAATCATTTTGTAGAAAAAACACTTAGGAAATATGCTAGAAACATGTAGAATATCAGTGTTTTATCGTGTTTGACTTAAGTTTAGATGGTATGCTATTGTAATCTTACTATTGATTATAAAAGGGCGAAAGTAAGGCTGACAATAGACTTTTAAAGAAGTGTGAGTTATATTCATTACACAATCTTGAAGTATTCTTTTTAACCATCATCTTTTGCAATCGGTAGGAATCTTGTTTTACACGATTTGAGTGTATATTTAGGAGGAAAAAGATTAATGCAAAACGGTACAGTAAAATGGTTTGATAAAGAAAAGGGTTATGGGTTTATTGCAGTTGATGACGGTGGAGATGTATTTGTACATTACAGTGCAATTGCAGGAGAAGGATTTAAAACTTTAGAAGAAGGCGAAAAAGTTAGTTTTGAGGTAGTTGAAGGAGCTCGCGGCCCACAAGCTTCAAACGTCGAAAAGCAATAGCATTTGCTTTCTTTTTGATTGACCTCTTTCTATAGAGGTTATTTTTTATTGCTAATGGTATATAGCTGTTATTTATTGGCATACATAAAAAAAGCCATTCTTGTTTCGACAAGTGGCTTTAAGTTCAGTATTTGGTAGGAAAGATATTTAATCTTCTAAAGATTCTTCTGTATACGGGTTTTTTTCGTACGGTAGTAAATCACCAAATGGTGTCATCATACCTTCCTCGTCTAGCAATTGTTCATATTTTTCATGCTGTATATTAGGATATACCTTTACATTTTTTCCTTCGATATCTGTTCCCGCAAAGTTCTCATAGTCCTCTACATAACCTAAGTTTTCATCCGATTCAATATACATATCATTATAGTGGTCTGGTGGATTAACGAGATCAGATGGTGATTCTGAAGTGCCAAAACGTGCTACTTCCTGCCATGAATCTTCAGCATCAAAACTTACAGCATCCTTATCATCATTATTAAACTTCCCATACGGAGGTAATAATACCCCCTCTTCAATAGGTCTGTTGTGAGATACAGCCTGATCAGGACTATGTTCTTTGCAATGTAATGCGGTAGGCAGAGCTTGTAAACGTTCAATCGGTATATCCTTTCCACAAACTATGCAAGTGCCATATGTTCCATTGTCTATTGCATCAAGAGCATTTTCGATGTCAGTTATTTCTTTTTCAACGTGTTCTAACAGTGATATATCCTTTTCACGTTCATATAACTCTGTCCCTAAGTCACCTGGATGGTTGTCATAGCTTGATAATTCACCAACTGAATCATGTGCGTCAGAAAGCTTCAGGTTAAAATGATTATTTGCTTCTAGTTGGGACTTAAGTTGGTTCCTAGTAGTAATCAAACTTGAACGGAAGGCTGAAGATTGGTCTTTTGTTAGCATAGCTAGTCTCCTTCCTGTATAGTCAATAATCGAAACGACAGTGCCTGCTTGGATATCCAAGGCATACTTTCAATGTCTAGCTCCAGTGTCAATCGCGTCGAGTTGTAGTTAATTGAGAAGCCTGCATTGGTGATAACAGGGCACTTACGTATTATTATGTCTAGCTCAACATCGTAGCCTCTTTAGGTTACTTGCCATACCATTTCAAAACAAAAGCTCATTCAAATGATTATGCCTTAAATGCTTGGCGAGACTAACCTAGTAGGCTCTACTTTTCTTATTGTTTACTTATTGCGGAAAAAAATGATTAAAAATTGTCTTTTTTGCAGATTAATTTTATGAGGTGTTGGAATGAAATTAAACGATTTTATGCAGGAAACATTCCCTAATTTAGAGCTAAGACCACCTTTGTTTTATAGTTGGGATACTGGTATACGGTTTGAACTTGGGGTAGACTGGAAAAAGGAGTATGATTATCTAAATAATCCATATGTATTGGGGTGCTATCAAAGAGCAATTACATTATTTGAAGCTCTACATTCTTCTACGGACGATATATTTGTAGTGATGGATGTAAATGATTTTAATCAAGGTAAAAACATTAAACGGCAATTAACAAACTTTTCACCCTATGTTAAGAAGTCGTTACTGTATACGTTAAAGCACCAAATAATACCCTATATTTTCCCTGAAGATGATGAAGAAGGAACATATAGAACACATAGATTTACTCTAAAGTGTAAATTTACAGAATTTAAATACAAACGTTTGTTAATGGCATTATGCAATCATGAATTAGGAATAAAACCAAGTATTTATCATAGGGTTTATTTCATAAATATTAACAAGAAAACGATCTATCACGTTTACGATGACAGAGGTTGTGATTTATTGGCAACTTCACCTGAAACTATAAGAGGTATGTATAACAGGTATAATAATTGGATTTTGGATTATGACAAACCTGAAATTAACAAGGTTTTTAATTGAAATAATGTGAGGGAAACACCGTAGCCGGTGTTTCCCTCACATATTTAAAATCAACTTAAAAACATGAATCGATGTGAGTAAAAAACACGACGATGTGCCGTGTTTAAAACCAGTAACTTAATAGTAAGCCAAG
Organism: Cytobacillus sp. Hm23; assembly: GCF_051842895.1. Lineage (NCBI taxonomy): Bacteria > Bacillati > Bacillota > Bacilli > Caryophanales > Bacillaceae > Cytobacillus > Cytobacillus sp. Hm23. Next base: position 160,251 of record NZ_JBPXRQ010000010.1, on the reverse strand, counting down.
TGAGAGTAAAAAACCAAAATGAGTATTTGTTTTGGCTGTAGCCTTCATAGCGGGCATCATTTGTATCGGAATGTTTTTTCCAACGAAGCCCTTTGTAGCTTTAATTGCACTTGGAATACTTATCAATACTAACAAAACCCATGGTGAAGAAATATTAGCTAACACTAAGATAACAACCCAGCTATATGAGATGATAAACATACCAGCTAATAATTTTATTGCATTGGGTCTACCTAGAATAATAGCTAATGTATTTCGCCCATTTTCTTTATCACCATCTAAGTCACGAATATTATTTGCCAACAAAATAGCTCCAACTAATATTGAGACGGGTATAGATACAAGTATACTTGCTGTTGAAACCGTATCAGTTTGAATAAAATAGGAAAGTAAAATGATAATTAGCCCCATAAATGTGCCAGCAACTATTTCTCCAAAGGGTGTGTACGCAATCGGGATAGGCCCGCCTGTATAATAATATCCAGCTAGCATACAAATTGTCCCAATAAGTGCTAACCACCAGCTACTATTCAAGCATATATATATACCTAAAAATGTTGCGGTAGTAAATAAAAGAAAAGCGGCTATTAGGACAGTCTTTGGCTTTACTCCATCTCTTACTATTGCTCCTCCAATTCCGACTGACTCTTCATTGTCCAATCCCCGTTTAAAATCGAAATATTCATTAATCATATTTGTTGCTGCTTGAATGAGTATACAAGCAATTAACATGACTATAAATAGCGGCATATTTATCTGGGTTTGCTCTAAAGCAAGTGCTGTGCCGATAAATACAGGGACGAAGGCAGCAGTAAGTGTATGTGGTCTTGTTAAATTCCACCACACCTTCCATCCTTTATTTTGTTTGGGCATTATGGATTTTTGTTTCATATTTATTTGTGACTCCATAATTTCTCCTCCCCTCTTAAAGAGAAATTTAACATAAAAAAGGCTGTTTTCATATCGATTGTTGTTTATAAATTAAAGCACGAATAGAACGAGGATGTGGTGCTAAAGTTGTGTTAAAAAGTTCCAACTTCAAAAGACCTCATCTAGCTATGCTTTAGTAAAATAGCAACAATGTTAACGAAAAGAGCTATAAAAAATTATGAATACAAATTAAGTGTAGAAAAAGGGTAACACCCTGTCAATCATTTTAGGGGATTTTGACAAATACTTTTGCTGTTAACTTTTAGGTAAAGAAAATTGTATGTCATTTTAGTTTTCTTATTTTAAAAAGAGTAATATAATAATGAATGGATTCGTATAGAAAATTTGATATGAAGTATGAAGAAATGTAGCGGATATATCTTAGAAATTGCCAATATTGACAGTGTATATGACTAAGTGTATCTTAAAATGTGTGTTTGTTAAAGTAGAAAGAGAATTAAGCATTTATTATATATAAGAATAACGTTTCATCATTCGGGGGGATTATTGTGGTTGCAGTACAACAAACTGCTGCGTATGAACAACTATTACAAGGAATTAGTAGATCGAAAAAACATACAAAGCCTATACTAACAAGTATAGTAAAAAAAACTCCATATAAAGATCCCCTGTTATTTTATGAGGCTGCGAAACAATCCTATGAAGGAGAACGCTTTTTTTGGACAGACCCTAGTGATGAAATCATTTTAGTCGGGCTAGGTACCGTATTTTCAATAGTAGCCCAAGAGCATAGATTTGAGACTGTTGAAAAAGAATGGGAACGCTTTTTAACTAATTGTGTTAAGCAAGAACAAACTTGTCCGTTTGGGACTGGGCCCATTCTGTTAGGTGGTTTTTCCTTTGATCCACTAAAACAATCAACTTCTTTATGGAGTAAATATCCCCCTGCGAAATTTATATTGCCAGAGCTCATGCTCACGATAAATAAAGGGGATGCTTGGATAACTTCTAATATCATTTGTCAACACTCATCTGATCCTATAGAAATATTAAAGGATTTGGAAAATAAAATGGAACATATTCTACAAGCAGAATGGTCTTGGCAGCCTAATGATAAATGGAAACATTCATATCGTCAAACTGAAATTGAACCTGAACTTTGGATAGATTCTGTTGACAATGTAACCCAAGATATTAAACAAGGTGAGCTAGATAAAGTTGTGTTAGCAAGGGAGACAAGACTTCATTTTGACAGTAAAGTAAACCTGACGTCTGTACTAAATAATCTTCGAGCTGAGCAGCCTATGAGTTATATATTTGCTTTCGAAAGTGGTGAAGATTGTTTTATTGGTGCCTCTCCCGAAAGATTAATAAAAAAAGAAAATAGTAAGGTATTATCTACATGTTTAGCAGGCTCTATCAAAAGAGGGAAAACATTGAACGAGGATAAAATGCTCGGTAATTCCTTATTATGTGATAAAAAGAATTTACATGAACATGAGCTTGTCGTCCAAATGATCAAAAAAGCAATGTTAAATTTCTGTAATACAATAGAATCTCCTAGTCACCCAACATTGCTTAAAATGCGTCATATTCAGCATTTATATACACCTGTTATATGTACGGTAAAAGATCATATTTCGTTTTTATCTATGGTGGAAAAGCTTCACCCAACCCCTGCATTGGGAGGGTTTCCAACAGATAAAGCTATTAAGAAAATAAGAGAAGTTGAACAATTAGATAGAGGATGGTATGCAGCTCCTATCGGCTGGATTGACGCTAATAATAGTGGAGAATTTGCAGTAGCTATTCGATCAGCTCTTTTTCAGGGACAGGAAGCTTCGCTATTCGCTGGTTGTGGGATTGTAGCTGATTCCGATCCACAAAGTGAATATGAAGAAACTAAATTAAAACTGAAGCCTATGCTCTCAGCAATAGGGGGTATGAGTCATGAAGAAAATGAACAATAATAATTCTTTAACTGCTTTTGTGTTGGCTTTTGTAGATGAATTAATAAAAGTCAATGTCACAGATGTTGTGATTAGTCCTGGATCTCGTTCCACACCTATGGCTATGATAATGGCTGAGCACCCAATGATGAATGTTTATGTAAACATTGATGAGCGCTCAGCCGCTTTTTTTGCTTTAGGTATAGCTAAGTCGAAAAGAAAGCCAGTAGCCATATTATGTACATCAGGAACAGCAGCTGCTAATTATATGCCTGCCATTGTCGAGGCATATTATTCAAGAGTTCCCTTAATCGTACTTACAGCAGATCGACCACATGAATTACGTGATATCGGTGCACCACAAGCTATAAATCAAATTGGAATATTTGGAGAGTATACGAAATGGTTCGCTGAGATGGCAATACCTGAAGATACACCTGAAATGCTTAATTATGTAAGAACCTTTGCAAGTCGAGCATCAGGAACAGCTATGCAAGCTCCAAAAGGTCCTGTTCATTTAAATTTTCCATTTAGAGAACCGCTTGTACCTTTAATAGAAGCAATTGAACATAATGATCAAGACAGCTATGTGAATGTTACAATAGGCGCGCCTAGCTTAACAACAAATCAATACCACAGTTTTTACGATCGTATATCGAAGAAGAAGAAGGGGTTAATTATTTGTGGCGCCATTGATGATCCATCCTTTGCTGAAGCGGTAATAGAGTTAGCTGATAAATTGCAATATCCAATATTCGCTGACCCGTTGTCTCAACTTAGAAGTGGTCACCATACTAAAGAACTAATTATTGATAGTTATGATACGATCTTAAAAAATAAACAAATTCTTCAATTGTATAAACCTGAGGTTATTATTCGATTTGGTGAAATGCCAGTTTCAAAAGCATTAACATTATACATAAAACAGCTTGATCATATTGATCATATAGTCATTGATGGCGGAGGGGGCTGGAGAGAGCCAACTTTATCTGCTTCAGACATGATTCATTGTGATGAAGTGAATTTTTGTAGTGGGCTTAGTGATGTTATTAAAGAACTTAATAAAAAATCGCATTGGGTAACACAGTGGGTAGAAATGAATGCGATGATAAAATCAATATGGAATGGTTTAGAATATGAAGAGGACTTGTTTGAAGGAAAAGTATTTTCTGAATTAACAAAAACACTTCCTTATAACACTACATTATTTGTAGGAAATAGTATGCCAATAAGAGACCTAGACTCCTTTTTTCTTACAAATGATAAATCAATTAGAGTATTGGCAAACAGGGGAGCTAACGGAATAGATGGTATTGTTTCTACGGCACTCGGTGCTAGTATAAATTGCTCACCTCTAGTACTTGTCATTGGAGATCTGTCATTCTATCATGATTTAAATGGATTGTTGGCAGCGAAAATGCACAAACTTAATATGACAATTATTGTTATAAATAATGATGGTGGTGGTATTTTTTCATTTTTACCACAGGCTCAACACCAAAATCATTTTGAGACTTTATTTGGAACACCTTTGGGTCTTGATTATGAGTATGTTGTTAATATGTATGGTGGTGAATTTAACCGTGTTACTAAGTGGAACGACTTTCGAGAAAAGGTTCAACAGTCTATTCACGCTGATGGATTATCTGTTATTGAATTAACAACTGATAGAACTACGAATGTGGAAATGCATCGCTCCCTATGGAACATGGCAATCGCTGAAATTGATGCCTTTTTAGGTGTAGATGATGAAAATTGAATTAAACAATGTACTCTATAATATTGAAATTGTCGGTGAAGGTCCACCATTAATACTGTTACATGGCTTTACAGGCTCTATCAAGAGTTGGCAACCATTTATTCGTAAGTGGGGAGCTAAGTCAACTCTGTATTTAATAGATATAATAGGTCATGGAGATACAGTATCACCCTTAGATAGTAATAGATACAATATGGAATCTATTGTGTTAGATTTGGTTCAACTTCTAAACAATTTTCACATAACAAAAGCGAATGTTCTCGGCTATTCAATGGGTGGTAGAATTGCATTATCACTAGCAATGTTATACCCTGAACGAGTAGATAAGTTAATATTAGAGAGCAGTTCACCAGGCTTAGCAACAGAACAAGAACGACTACTCCGAAAACAGTCTGATGAACAATTAGCTGATGCGATCGAACAATATGGAATGGAATGGTTTGTAGATAAATGGACAAACCTCCCACTTTTTCATAATATGAAGCAACTACCTGTTCAAACCCAGGAGCTGATTCGTCAACAACGTCTAGAAAACAATCCAATTGGCTTAGCTAATAGCCTTAGAGGATTTGGAACAGGTGTTCAGTCATCATGGTGGGACAAATTGTCTTCGTTTCCTCATCAAACCTTATTAATAACAGGTATGGATGATACGAAGTTTCACAATATCGCGAAAAAAATGGTAAAATTATTACCATATGTTAAGTGGGAGAAAATTAATCTTGCTGGTCATACAATTCATGTGGAACAACCACGAATTTTTGGTAAAATAGTATATGAGTTTTTGTAAGCGTAAACTACATAAATATAAGGGGGATTACGTAAGTGGGAAGAGAGTGGGTTTCTGAGAGAAAGTACGAAGATATTTTATATGAGACTTATAATGGCATTGCAAAGGTAACGATTAATCGTCCTGAAGTACGCAATGCATTCCGTCCAAAAACTGTAATGGAGTTGATAGATGCTTTTGCATATGCTAGAGACGATGCTAACATTGGTGTCATTGTTTTAGCTGGTGCAGGTGACGAAGCGTTTTGCGCAGGTGGAGACCAAAAGGTTCGTGGGCATGGAGGCTATGTAGGTGAAGATGAAATTCCTCGTTTAAATGTATTAGACCTTCAGCGTTTAATTCGTGTCATTCCAAAGCCAGTAGTTGCGATGGTATCTGGATATGCAATTGGTGGAGGACATGTATTACATGTTGTGTGTGATTTGACAATTGCAGCAGAAAATGCTGTTTTTGGTCAAACAGGACCTAAAGTTGGTAGCTTTGACGCTGGCTATGGATCTGGCTACCTAGCTAGAATTGTTGGACATAAAAAAGCTCGTGAAATATGGTATTTATGTCGTCAATATAGTGCACAAGAAGCGATGGATATGGGATTAGTAAATACTGTTGTTCCTCTAGAACAACTTGAAGACGAAACGGTACAGTGGTGTGAAGAAATGCTTGAGAAAAGTCCAACAGCTCTTCGCTTCTTAAAAGCAGCATTTAATGCTGACACAGATGGCTTAGCAGGCATCCAGCAATTTGCAGGAGATGCAACTTTATTGTACTATACGACTGAAGAGGCAAAAGAAGGTCGTGACGCATTTAAAGAAAAACGTAGCCCTGACTTTAAACAGTTTCCACGTTTTCCTTAATATGAGCAATTAAATACGATTTTTAATCCTTTATAATAAATAGGATAAGTGTAAAAGACAGCTTGGTGGGTAACTTCATCAAGCTGTTTTACTATCGTTATAAGGACATCTTGTGAGGTGGTTTTCATGGGTATGCAACAAGTCATTCCAAACTTTTTACTACAACGGGCTAAATTAACTCCTAACCGTATTGCCTTTACTTATCATAAAGAGCAAATTACCTTTTTAAATTTACACGAACGGGCTATAACGAAGGCAAGAAAGTTACACTCTTTTGGTGTGAAAAAGGATGATACAGTAGCAATATTAATGAATAATAGTATAGAATTTATCGAAATCATCCATGCGTTAAAACATATTGGTGCCATTACTGTTTTCCTTAATACTCGGCTAACTGAGGCAGAAATTGCATGGCAAATTGTTGATGCTAGAGTAGATTATTTTATTACTGAGGATGCATTTTCTAACATTTCTAAAGGAATAGCTAATGAAAATCCTTTATTGAATATAGTAAGTGTGAAACAACTTGATCGTTTACAAGAAACGGAATTTTCGTTAATTGAAGAATTTCCTTTACATGAAATCGATACAATCATGTATACATCAGGAACGACTGGCAAACCGAAAGGTGTTATTCAAACATACGGTAATCATTGGTGGAGTGCTGTTGGCTCTGCTTTGAATTTAGGTTTACATGAGAAGGATCGTTGGTTGTTGGCGGTTCCTATATTTCATATAAGTGGATTATCAATTTTGATGAGGAGTGTTATATATGGAATGACTGTCATACTTCATGACCGGTTTATTCCATCACAAATAAATCAATCGATCATGCGTGATGGAGTAACAATTGTTTCTGTCGTAGCTGTTATGCTTCAAAAAATGATAGATGAGCTAGAAGATCATTCTTACCCGCCCTATTTTCGATGCATGTTAACAGGTGGTGGTCCTGTGCCAACACCATTACTTAAAAAGTGTAAGGAAAGAGCCATACCGGTTTTTCAAACATATGGTATGACCGAAACAGCATCGCAAATCGTTACACTCACACCTGAAGATAGCCTCAACAAGATCGGGTCGGCGGGAAAACCAATATTCCCTGCTCAAATACGAATTGAAAAAGACGGAGACATAGTTGCAGCAAACGAAATTGGTGAAATTGTTGTAAAAGGTCCAAATGTAACAAGCGGTTATTTATTTCAAGAAGAAATTACTAGAAAAGCACTTAATAACGATTGGTTTTATACAGGAGATATAGGCTATATTGATGATGATGGATTTTTGTATGTACTCGATCGACGATCTGACCTCATTATATCTGGTGGGGAAAATATCTATCCAGCAGAAATAGAATCCGTTCTACTTTCACATCAGGATATTGACGAAGCGGGAGTAATAGGAGTGTTTGATAAAACGTGGGGACAAGTACCTTGTGCTTTTATCAAATGTAAAAATGATGTAGATGTTTCAGAAAGTGAGCTTATTCAATATTGTTCCACAAGGCTTGCGAAGTATAAAGTTCCTAATAAAATTGTGTTTGTTCAGGAGCTACCAAGAAACGCAAGCAATAAACTATTACGTAGGAAACTATATGAGTATATAGAAAATTAATTATCGTGTGTGCTTAAGAGAGGGGGGAAGGAGAAGCTGGATATACATACTATTACGCTCCATGTAACTAAAATGAAATTAATATCCCCATTTGTGTCACGCTTGGAAACTGTTCAAAATAGGGAATCAGTATTAATTGAAATAAAAGATCGTGAAGGTTTCATTGGGTGGGGGGAAGTAGTTGCGTTCTCTTCACCATGGTATACAGAGGAAACGATTAAAACGTCGCTACATATGTTAGAAGATTTTTTAATTCCAAAGCTTTTTGCAGAGCCTATTACACATCCGTCCGATGTATTTGGTGTGTTATCTTATGTAAAACGAAATAGAATGGCCAAAGCAGGTTTGGAAACAGCAGTATGGGATTTATATGCGAAAAGGCAAAATGTTTCACTAGCTAGCCTGCTCGGCGGTAAGAAGAAGTCTGTTGATGCTGGGGTTGTAGTTGGGTTGGATAGCACGAAAAACATGCTGAAAACTATAGAAAGAAGATTAATAGAAGGGTACCAAAGAATAAAAATAAAAATTGCGCCTGGTGAAGATTTGGAAATTATTAAGGAGATTAAAAAAGAATTTCCTAAGATTCCTTTAATGGTAGACGCCAATTCAGCTTACAACCTAGCTGACATAGATCGATTAAAGGCTTTAGATGAATATGAATTATTGATGATTGAGCAGCCCCTTGCCTCTGATGATATTATCGACCATGCTAAAGTTCAACGTGTGCTCAAAACACCAATTTGTTTGGATGAGAGTATAACGTCATATGATGATGCCAGAAAAGCAATCGAGCTAGGCAGCTGTCAAATTATGAATGTGAAAATTGGTCGTGTAGGTGGTTTATATGAAGCTATCCGGATTCATGATATTTGTAAATTAAATAATATACCTGTGTGGTGTGGTGGCATGCTTGAAACAGGAATATCCAGGGCACATAATATAGCTTTAGCTTCTTTAGAAAACTTTTCTATTCCTGGAGATATTTCAGCTTCATCGAGGTATTGGGAACGAGATGTCATTATTCCTGAAGTTACTGTTAATCGCGGACAAGTGGATGTTCCAAATAAGCCAGGGATTGGTTTCGATATAAATTATAAGTTGCTTGAAGAAATTACGATAACTAAAAAGCAGTTCCTGAGGAAATAGTCTACAAACAGAAATCGTAATGTGAATCTCTTGACATTATACCCTCTCAGGTATAGAATGAGTATAATTTTATAAGAGTGAGGGGGATGATGATTGAATTATCTCTTAATAATTATACTGATTAGCTTAACTTATTTATTTTATACAAGATATTTCCCTATAATCGGTGTACGATGTGTAGATGTAAAGCGAAGCGATAACCATCAAGAAAAGTTTACATTAGTAGACATTAGAGATTATAATGTTTCGCATAAGTTACCATATAAAAATGCTGTTAACGTACCTATGGCTTACTTGAAGCGAAATTATAATGACTTACCTAAAAATGATGTTCATATTATCGCCTCAGACAAAATAGAAAAAAACATGGGTATCCGTTTTTTACGTAGTAAAGGATATAAAATAATTAGTTATACAATGACTGAATGCACTTGTAAATAATTATAAGTTTTTAGGTGGTGTAAAAATGGAATACAATAATCAAGTGAAAAATAGAGTAAAAAGAACTGAAGGGCAAATTAGAGGAGTCTTAAAAATGATGGAGGAAGACAAAGACTGTAAAGAGGTAATTACACAATTATCAGCAGCACGAGCTGCAATTGATCGTACAATTGGTGTAATCGTTAGCTCTAATTTAGTTGAGTGTGTCGAAAACGCTGATGAAAAGGGCTATAAAAAAGAAGAAATAGTGAAAGAAGCAGTAAATTTATTAGTTAAAAGTAGATAATTAATTTTTGAATGAGGACTCTTTGCTAAGATTTGCAATTGATATTGATGATACTATAAACAGTTGGATACGTGAAATATCTTAGTACAAATACCAATAATCTATGTGAGATAGTGTAAGTAAAAGGGTTTAGACCCTTTTTTTAGAACAAAATATACCCTTGTGGGTAAAAAGACTGGAGAATGAAGATGAAGCAGATAACTAGTATAGAAGTTGAGGAAACGTTAAGAAATGATGAAACCTTGAATATCATTGATGTTCGTGAAGTAGATGAGGTAAGGACAGGGATCATTCCAAATGCGATTCATATACCATTAGGTTTATTAGAATTTCGGTTACATGAATTAGACAAATCTAAGGAATATATAATAGTATGTCGCTCAGGAAATAGAAGTGGTCTTGCTACACGCTTCTTAGAAGGACAAGGTTTTAGAGCGATAAATATGATTGGGGGTATGCTCTCTTGGAAGGGAGAAATAGGATATCATGATTTAGTCGGATAAAAATGACAATATAGTGAAGAAAATACTTTTAAATAATTTTCTCATAGTTTCCTCACAATTAGTTGCTAAGCTAACTTAGAAAATATTAAGGGGGGATACATATGAGGAAATTTTTTATTTTCACGGTTTTTCTTACGATTAGTTTAGGAGCATTGGTAGGGTGTAGCAATACCGAAAATGGCACTGAGAAAGCTTCGGAAGCGGTTAGTGATGAGCTATCCTCACAACAAAATATTGATGCTCATGAAGTTGTTGCTGTTGAACCAACTGATGAACATAAGTGTGCGTTCTGTGATATGAAGGTATATGGAATGGAAGAAGAAATGGGGGTATTTACAGCACAAATTCAAATGGAAAATGGTGAGCATTATTTTTTTGATGATATTGGCTGTTTACTTAATTATGAAAGAGACAAGGATGAACAAGCAATTGCAAAATGGGTGAGAGATTACAATTCATCAGAGTGGATTGACCTGGATGGTTCAGTTCCGGTAAAAGCGGATATCATAACGCCTATGAAATATGGTTACGCACTATTTAGCTCAGAAAAAGCAGCTCAAACCTTTGTTGATGAGCGTAAAGACATCAATGCTGTTATCTCATCTTGGGATGAAATTGATCAGGTGTCTCATGAACGTTACATGAAAAAAATGGGGCAAAACGAAGAAGGCCATGATGGGAATTAAGCAGTAATAATAGATCATTACTTATACAAAACAATTGGTTGAAAAAAGATGATGCCGTATATAGCTATCCAGAACGTACGATTCGAAATAGATCCATGAAATTGTAATCCTTGTTAACGATGTAAAGCTGTTAATAACTTTAATTGATTTGTGTTTTTATACGTAGGTTCTTTTCGTAAATAAATAAATTGAAATTATCGAGGGTCATAATTTAAAAGTAGCAATGATGCTGAGAATGCGATTTGTGTAAGTGTTTATTTTTGAAACGAATAACAACATAGACACTAAATTAGCCTAGAGAAAAGACTGTACGAGATCATTAATTTGCTTGGAAACAATAATCTATGCAAAAAGAGCTTTACTAAAAACACCTTCCAATTTTTGAATTCTGGTCGGTGTTTTTTAGTATGGCTCTTTTCGTAAACATTGTTGCTATTGTTATCAAATTAGTCCAATAAAAAGTGGTTTTATAATGTTAGTCACTGTTGTACAGAAGAAAAGATGCCACGAACTCTACTTATGTACGTGTTTACTTTCTTAATACGAAAAGCAACAATCAATGTTGCGCTTATTATACACTGGAGTGAACTGAATGAAAGAAAACTTCTTCAAGAGATCGATACTCCCCATCTACACTACATAAATTGTGAATTGAATCATTGATTAGCATTTGACCTTGATTAATAAAAACAACTGTATCTGCAAGATCTTCAACAACTGAAAGGACATGAGATGAAAAAATGATCGTTTTGCCTTTCTCTTGTTCATGTTTGATAATTTGTTTAAAGCGACGTACCCAGTATGGGTCTAGTCCGTTAGTTGGTTCATCTAATACGAGTATAGGTGATTCAGATAACAAAGCTTGAGCGAGTGCAAGTCTTTGCTGCATTCCCTTTGAATATTCTTTTACTTTTTTATGTTGGTCGTTCTCTAACCCGACTATGCGAATAAGTTCTGTTACTTGTTTGAGTGGTAATTTATCTAGCTTTGCAAAAAAAGTGAGTACTTCATATCCTGTTAAAGTTTTAGGGAAAACGATGCTGTCCGGCATATAAGAAAACATTGATTTATAAAAGGTGTTTTTAGGTGAAACTTTATGTTTATTCAAATATATTTCTCCAGATGTGGGAGTAATAATGCCGATTAGCATCTTTATAATAGTGCTTTTCCCAGCACCATTACTGCCACAAAGAGCAAGACATGTTCCTTTTTGAACTGTAAAATCGATATTTTGTACTTGATTATTGTTACCATAAATTTTTGTTGCATTATGACATTCTATCACAATATCCAGTTCACTCATTTCTAATCCCCTTCTTCACAAATAGGTTTGCTAGTATTAATGGCGATATTATCCATAAGGTCGTTGCTGAAGAAAAAGCAATATTTCCTATCATTCCTTGTGCCCACACTGTGAAATCATACAATGTGGGTCCAAATATTTCTCCGCTATTCATCATCAATATTGTCCACACTCTAATAATTTCTACTGGATTGAATAATATAGATACCGTAATGATTGGTAAAACAAATGAACGATCAACAAATGTAATTAAACCTATAACGCCAAATTCATAAAACAGCACGAGTGTAGCCCAAACTACTAGACTAAATCCTAATGCTTGAAAACGATTAGTAGATACAACTCCGATGCATATTGCAATGGCTAAAAACATCATCGTTAATAGTAATGTAAAAAATACGAATAACAAAAATAATGTAGTTGTTATACTACCATGCTGTAATAATAGTATCACTCCAGCTAAGCCATATCCTAGGAAAATAACAGAAGCTAGAGCAATCAACATGCCAACATATTTCCCAATTAATATCTTTCGAGGCGGTAGAGCGTATGTTAATAACAAAGAAAAACCACCGTCTTCCTTTTCCCCAGCAATAAAAGAGCTCCCTGTTAATAGAGTGACTAAAGGAATAAGAAATAAAGACAGATTTAAAAGACTACCAGTCATTCTAGTAAAGCCATCGTAGCCCGCTTCGGTATTCATTCCACTAAAATAAACGATAGTAACTGCTAAGGTCGTAAATAACAAAGCAAAACTGGGGATCCATCTACTTCTCATCATAAGCTTTAATTCTTGTTTCGCTATAATCCATATGCTCATCATTAAAATCCGTCCCAATTATGATTGAGCAAATCAACATATTCTAGCAGCTCACCTTTTTTTTCTTCTTCAATATAAACCTCGGCTTGTTGTTTCGTGGCAAAAGATATAACTCCATAAGCCATGGGTGTCCAAAATTCTCGATGATAGGCAAAGTGAGCATCTTGTAATTCAATCCATTCGTTAGATTTAATATCGCGAACATATGATTTGTTGATTGCTGTATTATTTTCTTCACTTCTTTCTATGTATTCAATCATACAACCAATATCATCGAAAGTTAGTATTTCACCATTATCTAATATGACCTCTGTTGCATGATCTATATGTGCAACACTCATATTACAAATCGTACAAATATCTATATCTGGATTAATTTCTCGTGGTTCATAAGCAATCTCTTTACTACAAGATGATAATAGGATTGTAATCATTATTGTAGAAAGCAGTACATAATTTCGTTGCATCACTACATCCTCCCAAAATAAAATATAAAGCTACTTATAAGTAGAAATAATATTGCAATAAAGCCAATGGCTATATTTCTTTCATGCATTTCAGTGGTGTCGGTCGAAATAGAAATTGGTTCCACAAGTGGAAATGGATCAACAATGTTTGCAACGCTTAATGATGGTACCATTGATTCAACGGTAGTCCACATTTTAATAGCAGGACTTTCAAAATAGAACTGAATATAAGGCTCTTTACTTAGTATTTCGTTATACATTGAACCTGTTTTATATGGTAGTTCTCCTATGCCATCCCCGCTTAAATCAAATGAGCGATAATCATCCCAATAGTTGTTGTAAAATCCCTTTTCTTCTGTGATCAATTTGATTTGAGCTACGTTTCCCATAAAGTTATTGTTAGTAATCCTACAATCTTCATTGTTAGCTAAAATACTTATACCTACATGATTTCCTGCAACGACATTATGATTGACTTCACATTGACGTGCATTTTGTAGAGCTATACCGTTACTATTTTGTATTATTTTGTTGTCCATTAAGGTAATATTTTCGGAATCATAAATAAGTGCTCCGTACCCATGATAGCTAAGTTGCTTTGCAAAAGTATTGGCATATATGTGAATTCTTTCGGATGCCATAATCATTAATCCATTAATGTTGGACACTAAATAATTCCCCTGTACAATCCCACCTTCACCATACATAAAATGTACAGCATAACGTGATTGAGTGATTTCATTATTAATAACTTTACTATTTGTTGCAAAATCGATATACACGCCATCTTGGACTTTGTTAATTGTATTTTCTTTCACAACATTGTTATTACCAGAAAACAGGTGAACACCGTTACCACGTTTTGCAAAATGTACAGGGTAGCTCGTGATAAAATTATTAACAATGAGGTTGTCATTTCCTTCAACGTAAATACCAAAATGAACATCAGTAAATGTATTAGATTTAATTTTCACGTTAGAGGACTTGACGAAGATACCTGCATCATTGGCATCTCTTCCGCTTTGAGTAATGTGAAAACCTTCTACAATAACCTCTGGTGATTTGATTGTAATAACTGAACCACTGTTATTTCCGTGTAGGACTACCCCTTCTTCAGCAATTAAGTAAATAGGTTTTTCGATAAAGATGTTTTCCACGTATACTCCTTTTGTTATAACGACTTTTCCTCCTTCTGGTGCTTTGTTTATAACCTGTTGAATAGAAGTACCAGGCATTACGACCAATAATTGGTCCTGTTGAGCGTTTGACTCAATTGGAAACATAGTAAAATTAATAAACAATGTGAAGGTAATCACTTTTTTTATCATTGATCTCCACCTTAGAACACTTTTTTATCGGTAGTATACTTAAGAATTGTGAAAAAACAAGAAAGTTTCAGTGACATACCGTTGACAAATACGTGTTTTTAAAAAAAATTCATAAATAAGATTTATTTGTTGATAAAAAATAAAATATATAATAAAATACTCATAGGGGTAAAGGTAATAAGTCGAAACGTTAAATATGCTATCTAAATTTTTTTGCTAGATAATATACCCTTAGGGGTAAAAGAGAGGGGTGAAGCAATGGGAGAAGTAAAAAAGACAACAATTGTCTTATTCAGTGGTGATTATGATAAGGCAATGGCAGCTTATATTATTGCGAATGGTGCCGCAGCATATGATCATGAAGTTACTATTTTTCATACTTTTTGGGGCTTAAATGCTTTAAGAAAGGATCAGTCAGTTCATGTGAAAAAAGGCTTTGTTGAAAAAATGTTTGGCAAAATGATGCCTAGAGGTGCAGATAGAATGGGACTATCCAGGATGAACTTTGGAGGAATGGGTCCAAAACTAATAAAAAATATTATTAAAAAGCATAATGCTGTGCCTGTTCCGCAGTTGATAGATATGGCGAAGGAGCAAGAAATAAAACTGGTAGCTTGTCAAATGACTGTAGACTTATTAGGGCTTAAAAAGGAAGAAATTATCGATGGCGTAGAGTTTGCTGGAGTTGGAGCTTATTTAGCGGATGCAGAGGATGGAAATGTGAACCTGTTTATCTGAGCCTATTTGCGTATATTGCTCGTAGTTCTAGCCGTTTGTAACAGCTGAGTTAATACCCCGAATTTATATTGAAAAAACTATTTAATTACACATGATCATATTGAATATAAAAATTTTATATATAGAAATACCCTAATGGGTATATAAGGAGGAGACAAATTGATTTCAAATAAAGTACTAGACACAAAAGGCTTATCATGTCCAATGCCGATTGTAAAAACAAAGAGAGCAATTAATGAAATGATTTCAGGTGAAATTCTAGAAATACACGCTACTGACAAAGGTGCAACAAAAGATCTTACAGCATGGGCGAATGCTACAGGCCATGAATTGTTGAAAGCGACTGAAGAAAACAACGTTTTTAAATTTTGGATTAAAAAAGGGTAGATGTGAGTAAGTGATTCAGAAATTATTATTTTGGAGGTATTTCAAGTGAACTCGATTAAAACAGATCATGTTTTAGATGCAAAAAATTTATCATGTCCAATGCCTATCGTGAAAACAAAAAAAGCAATGAATGACATACAGCCAGGTCAAGTACTAGAAATTCAAGCAACAGATAAAGGCTCTACAGCAGACCTTAAGGCTTGGTCAGAAAATACAGGAAATCAATATTTAGGAACGATAGAAGAAGGGGCCATCATAAGACACTATTTACGTAAATCTGCTGATGAAGAATTAGTTGAAACAAAGCATCCCATTGTAATAAACAATGAAGAGTTATTAACAAAAATAAATACAGCTGAGGATATTGTAATCCTGGACGTAAGAGAACCATCTGAATTTGTCTTTAATCATATTCCAGGTTCAGTATCAATTCCGTTTGGTGAATTAGCAAGCCGCATTCATGAAGTAAATGAAGATGATGATATTTATGTAATATGTCGAACTGGAAGTAGGAGTGATTTAGCAGCACAGCAATTAACAAAAAAAGGATTTAAAGAAGTTACTAATGTCGTTCCTGGTATGAGTACGTGGAAGGGTGAAACTACTAAATTAATTTAATGAAAGGGGGGGTGGTCATGGCAAATGTAACTGTCTATACGACATCTACATGTCCTTATTGTACTAAAATGAAGAATTTTTTAGCCTATAAAGGAATTCCATATCAAGAGGTTAACCTTGAGAGTAATCAACAAGCAGTAGAAAAAATTCTTGCTGCAACTGGACATATGGGTGTTCCTCAAACAGAAGTAAATGGAAAATGGGTATTAGGATACGATCCAAACAAATTGATGGAATTGGTAGAACCTTTAATAAACAATTAATAAACAAATTTAATAAATGATACGGAGGAGAAAAAGATGTCAAACAAAGTAGCAATCATCGCATCCAATGGAGGATTATTTGATGCTTATAAAGTGTTTAATATAGCCACTGCTTCAGCTGCAACTGACGCAGAGGTTGGTATTTTCTTCACCTTTGAAGGGCTTAACTTGATTCACAAGGAAGCACATAAGAATCTTCCGCTTCCACAAGGCAAGGAGCATTTTCAAGAAGGTTTTACAGCTGCTAAAGTACCACCGATTGCAGAGTTAGTTCAAATGGCAACAGATTTAGGTGTGAAAATGATTGCTTGTCAAATGACAATGGATGTTATGCAATTACAAAAAGAGGATTTTGTTGAAGGTATTGATGTCGGCGGTGCGGTGACGTTTTTAGATTTTGCTAAGGATGCAAATGTATCACTAACATTTTAATGAAAGAAGGGAAAATACATGAGTGTAAGAGAAATTACAAGCGTTGAAATATTAGAGAATATTCTTGAACGAGAACAAGTATTTATTCTTGACGTGCGAAATGAGAGCGACTTTAAAGATTGGAAAATTGAAGGGGTGAACATTGACCATTTAAACATACCTTATTTTGAACTGTTAGATGGTGTTGAAGATATAATTGAGCAATTACCAAAAGATAAAGAAATACTTGTTGTTTGTGCCAAAGAGGGATCTTCGAAAATGGTAGCTGAAATGCTCAGTGAGGAAGGGTTAGCTGCTTCTTATTTAAAAGGTGGTATGAAGTCGTGGAGTGAATATTTGTATAAAACAGAAGTTTATCGTGATAAAGATATGAAAGTATATCAGTTTATTAGAGTTGGTAAAGGGTGTCTATCATATATGATCGTTTCTGGAGAAGAAGTGTTAATTGTAGATCCTGCACGTTTTACTAATATTTATAAACAAATAGCGGATGATGAAGGGGCTACAATTACGCATGTTGTTGACTCTCACCTCCATGCTGACCATATATCAGGTGGACGCCAACTTGCAGAAGAAACAGGTGCTAAATACTATGTCATGAAAAGTGAAGGCGCAGTGTTCGATCATGAACCGTTTGAGGAGCACGAAATAATTGAGTTTGAAAAAGTTACTCTTGAAGTCATTGCTATTAAAACGCCTGGACATACCCCGGGGAGTGTTTCTTTCTTTGTCAATGACAAGTTACTCTTTTCAGGAGATACAATTTTTGTAAGTGGATTAGGACGACCAGATTTAGGTGGTAAGGTAAGAGAATGGGCGAAGGACTTATATACGACTGTATACGATAAAGTAGCTAAAATTGCTGATGATGTAATTGTACTACCAGCACATTATGCTGACTTTGATGATGAAGTCAATCAACAAGGTTATATAGGTGAGAAATTAGGAACCATTCGCGAGCAAAATGAAGTGATGTTAAATCAAAAAGAAGATGACTTTGTTGAATTTGTAGCACAATCTGCAAGTACAGAAACTCCACCAAACTTTGAAGAAATCATAGCGATTAATCGTGGAGTTGAGGAAGTATCAGTAGAGAAGCAACAAGAATTAGAAATTGGACCTAATCGCTGTGCAGTTCATCATACACATTAATAAGTAATAAAAGGTTATTTTTGTATGGATAGTTGTTTTTCAAAGGCGCTATTCTTATACTTTGTTGCTTTTTTCACTTAAATTGGAGCCACTGATGTGTATTTTATGATTTTTATAGTCTTAGATCTATTCGTGTCTTGCTTTATTACGAAAAGCAACAATTAATGCGAAAATAGTCTTTTCGAAATGCACACAAAGAGAGTACGAGGCAACTTTTCTTTTTCAAGGGGATAAAGCGCCCCTTTTACTGTTGTAATTCAGTTTCAAATAGCATCAGAATTAACAAAAGAGAATTTATAATAAGATAAATTTTTTGGACAATGTTCATGTAAGTGACATTGTCCGAAACACCCTTTTGTTACACCCAAATTAAACATTTTATACAATAATTATGATAAAATGAAGGAATGATTAAAGATGTTAAAGAACCTTATCCCTGCTGTTGATTGGATGAAGAGTTATAAAGGGTCATATCTTAAGGGAGATTTATCTGCTGGTCTTATCGTTGCTATCATGTTAATTCCTCAAGGTATGGCATATGCAATGCTCGCAGGCTTACCTCCTGTGATAGGACTTTATGCCTCTACTATCCCCTTAATCATTTATGCTTTATTTGGATCTTCAAAACAATTAGCAGTAGGCCCTGTAGCAATGGTGTCTTTACTTGTATTTTCAGGTGTATCAACATTGGCTGAACCAGGATCAAGTGAATACTTGTCTTATGCATTATTGCTCTCACTCATGGTTGGGGTAATTCAGTTCGGAATGGGTATATTTCGACTCGGGTTCATCGTTAACTTTTTGTCACATGCAGTTATTAGTGGATTTACATCTGCAGCAGCACTAATTATAGGTTTAAGTCAGCTAAAGCATTTATTAGGAGTTGATATCGCAAGGGGAAGTGTATTCGAAGTATTATATGGTGCAATTGTTCAAATTGGAAATGTCAATTTTATCACTTTAGCAATAGGGGCATTAAGCATTGCGATTTTACTTTACTTTAAGAAAAACTATCCTCGTTTCCCTGCAGCATTAATTGTTGTAGTCGGTGGATCATTACTTGTATACTTCTTAAACCTTCAAGAGTTAGGTGTAAGTATTGTTGGAGAAGTCCCTAGAGGGATACCATCAATATCATTACCTGCATTTGACATCGGCTCGATCACAAGCTTGCTTCCGATTGCTTTGACTATTTCATTTGTTGGTTTTATGGAATCAATTGCAGTTGCAAAAGCAATTGCAGCGAAGGAAAATGATAAAATAAACTCTAATCAAGAATTATCAGGTTTAGGACTAGCTAATATTGTCGGTTCTTTCTTTTCAGCATACCCAGTGACGGGTGGATTTTCGAGATCAGCAGTTAACTATCAAGCAGGTGCTAAAACTGGATTAGCTTCAATCATTACCGCGGTTTTAATTATTATCTCATTGTTATTTTTTACACCATTATTTTACTATTTGCCTAACGTCGTGTTAGCGGCGATTATTATGGTAGCTGTCTTTGGCTTAATTGATGTGAAAGAAGCAGTGCATTTGTTTAAAATAAAAAAGGTAGACGGTTGGACACTTATCGTATCCTTTATAGCTACATTAGTTACAAGTATCGAAGAAGGTATTTTAATTGGTATTGCTTTTTCACTACTTGTGTTTATTTGGAGAAGCGCATATCCTCATGTTGCACAATTAGGGTATATTGAACAAGAAAATGTATTCAGAAATATTAAACGGTATGAAAACGCAAAAACGTTCAAAGACACCATTATTTTTCGAATAGATGCTTCATTATATTTTGCAAATATGGGTTTCTTCGAAGAACAACTAAGAAAAGAAATTGCAGACCATCCCACTACGACAAAGATCGTCTTAGATTTTTCAAGTGTCAATGCGATAGATGCTGTTTCAATTGATGAACTTGAAAAGATCATTGACGACTACAAACAAGCGAATATAGAAATATTAATTGCTGGCATGAAGGGTCCAGTAAAAGACTTAGTGAAACGAGCAGATTGGGAGAACAAATATGGAAACAATATTAATTATCTTTCATTACAGCATGCGTTAGATCTGCAATAAGAACATTACAGGAGGCTTATAATGGACATTCAAAAACAAAATGAACTATTTGTTAAGGAAACTTTATCTGAAAATAAACTATATTTCTCAGAGCTTTCAAAAGGACAAAGCCCTGAATATTTCGTGTTAAGTTGTTGCGATTCAAGAGTCAGTCCTTCAGTGATAAGCCAAATGCCATTAGGTACAATGTTTGTTCATCGTAATATTGCCAATCAAGTAAATAAAGACGATGAGAGTTTTTCGGCGAGTTTATACTATGCTCTTCATCATCTGAAAGTAAAAAAAATAATTATTGAGGGTCATACAAATTGTGGTGGTGTTGCAGCTGCATGTAATAATAATCAAGAACCAGAGCTCCAATACTGGGTTAATAGTATTAAGGAAAACTTACCGTTAGAAGACCGATCAGAGAGTTTATCCTTAGACGATATGTCTAGAGTCAATGTCATAAAGCAAATTGAAAAGCTAAAAAGTCATCCAGTCTATAAAAAGTATGGTGAAGGGATACAAATCTTAGGCTTTTTATTTCATTTAGATTCTGGAAGACTAGAACAGTTAGAGAATTAACTTTAAAAATGGGACTTTTGATAACACAAACGTCTCATTTTTTAATTTAGACTCTTTTCGTAAACAATGTTACCATTGAGATTATTTTGGGACAGCAATTTATGCAATTGACGTCATATAACATAAGAAAAGATGCCACGATCGCTTGGCTTATGCGTATTTTAGAATAGCAACAAACGATACGAAAACAGCCTATTGTAAACAATGTTGTTGCTGAAACTGATGTAGGAAAGCAAAAGAATTCATGCAATTGGCCTTATGTTAAATGAGCAAAGGTGCCACGACCGCTAGGTGTATACGTATTTTATTTCTTAGAACGAAAAGAAACATCGATAATTTAAGAAGGTGAATTTTATGAAGGAAACGACTGATTCAAAATATATACAACAACACTTAGCTAATGAAAGAACGTATTTAGCTTGGATTAGAACTGCAATAGCTATTATTGGAGTGGGTTTTCTCATTGCAAATTTACATTTTACATTTCCACGAACGATGACAAAATCTGTAAGTGTCATTGCAAATATCGTTGAAATACTCTCTGTAATATTGGGGATAGCTACAATCATTTTTTCTACAAGGAACTATTTACAAAAACAACATGATATAAATGAAGGGTCATTTCAATCACCAAAGGTATTCATTTTCTTTTTATCTTCATTTTTTATTGTCATCATTATAATTTTTACAATTTATTTCTTGTTGTAATCACGATCTCTTGGGCTTTGATATGAACATTGAAAAAATTGTTGAAGGTAGTAATTTTTCATAAATTCACGAAATATTGAGTTTGTTTGTATCAGAACACAACATTTTATATGAGCTAAAATGATAATAATTTATTAAATTGAGGGGATAACAGTGGGAAAAGGATTTCCAATTATGATTCAGGGTACACATTCAGATAGTGGGAAAAGTGTAATTGCGACAGCATTTTGTCGGATATTTGCTAATGCTGGATATAAAACAGCACCTTTTAAATCACAAAATATGGCTTTGAACTCCTATATTACACAAGATGGTAAAGAAATAGGGAGAGCTCAAGGTGTTCAAGCTGAAGCTGCTCGTGTTCTACCAACTACTGATATGAACCCCATATTAATTAAACCAACTGGAGATAGCCAATCTCAAATTGTTGTGCATGGTAAGCCTATGAAAAATATGAAGGCTAGTGAGTATCGGCAAGATTTCTTTGCACAAGGCCTACAGATTATTACTGATTCATTTGAGAAGCTTGCTGAAGAATATGACCGCATCGTGATTGAGGGAGCAGGAAGCCCAGCAGAAATAAATTTAAATGACCGAGAGCTTGTTAATATGCGGGTAGCTAAAATGGCTAACGCTCCTGTAATTTTGGTTGGCGATATTGACAAAGGAGGGGTATTTGCAAGCTTGGTTGGTACATTACAGTTACTTACACAAGAAGAGCGTGACCGAGTGGTAGGCGTAATAATTAATAAATTTCGTGGAGATATAAACTTATTAACATCAGGGCTAACATGGTTCGAAGGTTATACGGGTAAAAAAGTATTAGGTGTGGTCCCTTATATTCCAAACCTTCATATAGATGCCGAAGATTCTGTTGTTTTAGATACATACAATAGGTCTCAAAATGGTGTAAAGGATATTGATATTGCTGTCATAAGGTATCCGTTTATCTCAAATTTTACAGATATAGACCCTTTTCATATTGAAGAAGATTGCCATGTAAGATTTGTCTCAAACATAGAGGAGTTGGGCAAGCCAGATTTAGTTATTTTGCCTGGAAGTAAAAATACAATTGATGATTGTACATTTTTGCATAATAGTGGATTGACAGAGGGGATTCAGTACCTCCATAAAGAAGAAAATACGCTTATTTTTGGCATTTGCGGTGGCTATCAAATGCTAGGTGAAATGATTGAAGATCCATTTTCAATTGAAACATCACAAGTTAGTTGTCATGGGCTAGGTATTTTACCTATTCGAACGACAATTACAAAAGAAAAGAAGACGACTCTTTCTGAAGGATATGTGGAATTTGAAGATGAGCAAGTATTTGTAACAGGCTATGAAATACACATGGGAGTTACTAACAACCTTAACCAATGTAATCCGTTTGTTATTACAGGCCAACATACAGATGGATGTGTAAAAGGCAAGTATGATGTCATTGGGACATATTTTCATGGCATTATGCATAATGATTTATTTCGAACAAAGCTATTGAATCACCTTAGAGTTAAGAAAGGCTTGTCGCCCGTTACATTACGTCCATCATTTAATGGGTTAAGGGAGGAAAGCTTTGAAAAATTAGCTGAAATCGTTGAACAACATCTTGATCTTGACACTATTCAAACAGAAATGAAGAAATTCAGTAACAACTTTAGTGGAATGAAGTAATTTGTCTTTTATAAGAGGTAGACCCCACAACATATAGAACTTATTTATACTATATGGAGTGAGGTCAACCCTTTGTTATATTTGGTTTTGTGGAATTGATTGTTATTTATCATACTAAGAAAAAAACTGTATATACAGTTAGTACGATGTTGACTCTTTTATGAGCACGTCGATTTTATCTAGCTGAGTTTTTCGGTGATAATAGCATACAGTCATTCATATGAACATGTTAAAATACTTGATGGAGGTCTTCCTTAGTTTGTTCTAACCAAAAACGCATAAGGCGTTTAGCACCTTCAAGGTCATGTAGCTTCGCTTGACCACATTGTTTTTCGTTCGCAGCTGGAATTTCAGTGATTTCTACAGCCTCTTTAAATGTATCTTCTAACAAATCAATAATTTCACTTACAGATGGTTCTCCACTAACAACTAGATAGAAGCCAGTTTGACATCCCATAGGAGACACATCAATGATATCAAAGTGGTTGTATCTTTCAGCATATTTACGAATATTAAAAGCTAATAAATGTTCAAGTGTATGAATGGCGTCAGGGTTCATAGCCTGTTTATTTGGCTGACAAAAGCGAATATCAAATTTATTGACTATACCGTCGCTTCCTACTTTGTGAACGCCACAATGTCTTACAAAAGGCGCTTTTACAATACAATGATCTAATTCAAAACTTTCAACAGATGGCATGGATAACCACTCCTATATAAAATGTCATTTTTTCTTTTTTTATTATACATGTCCAAGCACAAATTTTCACTTATCATGATTGTGGAATGAATTTCGATAAACATAATATTTTCTATACAGCTAAAAATAGTATATCATTTATTAAGGCTGTTTTCGCATTAATTGTTGCTTTTTCTTAATAAGAGCTAAACACGTATACAACTAATCTTTGGAACATCTTTTCTTCTTCGAAGACTATAAAAACCATATAATATACATCAGTTACTCATATGTAAAGTAATAAAAAGTCACAAGTTTACTTAATGACCTTTATTAAAGGTATTATAAAGTTAGGGTGAGTCACTTTGCTTAAAAAAATATTTATTGGATTTATTCGTTTTTATCAACTTGTCATATCGCCTTTAAAACCACCGACATGTCGTTTTTATCCAACCTGCTCTCACTATGGACTTGAAGCTATTAAGCGCTTTGGACCGTTAAAGGGTGGCTGGTTAACAATGAAACGTATCGTAAAATGCCATCCTTTTCATCCAGGTGGCATTGATCTAGTACCAGAAAAAAATTCATCAATACATTCATCAAAAATTGAGAAGTAGGATACTTACCGACACAGTTCTCATACATTGTTGTTTTGTGTACTAAAGATACATGGACTTCGTTATGGGTTCTTTTCTTCTCTTTTAATTAAACCGATTTAACAGCTCGTGTTAGTGAAAAAAAGAAATTATGTTAATTTATTCAAGTTAGTTTAAAAAATATAAAGGGCTCATTTTACAATTTTTATATAGTATGAAAAATTCCTAAAAACAAATGATATATTATGTATCATTTTTTAGGGGGTAAGTTAACTATGGCAAAAGATGTTTTATGTGAGGTAAATAATTGTCATTATTGGAAACAGGGAAACAAATGCAATGCACAGGAAATATATGTAATTAGTCACAGTGGTACTTCTGCAAATAGCACAGAAGAGACAGACTGTCGAACATTCACACCAAGTTAATCATTTTTCGAAAGGAAAATAAGCATGGCGCAGACTCTTCATCGGGTCTGCCCTATTTATTTATTCACTAAGGAGAGATAAATGATGGTTATGAATAAAGAAAGTCTAATTAAGGCGTTTAAAGAAGAAGCTAAGTATGCTAATCAATTAACATTTCCGTCGTGTGTTGATTCATTTGCTAATATTTGGGAACATGAATTTGGATCGTTGGACGGTCTACCGAGCGATGTAGATGATTTAATCGCTCATCGTGCAGTTGAACTGGGGTTAATGGAGTGAGGTTTACATATCGTTAAAAGTTTAACATAACTTAATATCAAAGGAGAGGCTTGCATTCTCTCCGCTCGAAAAATTTATAGTGATTTTGTTTTATTGTGCTATGTCCCACCTTTTCCAAGGTGGGTTTTTTGCAATTTAGTTACTAAACTTCAACTGTTTCATCAATAACAATAATGAATAGCAAGGCTTGTACACAATATTTGTAATTTATGTAAATATAGCAGTTGTTAGTTAAGACGTTTTATCTTTGGTTTCGATATTGGGATTTTCTTGTAAATTGTCAACTGTATGCTCATATTGATATGCTTTTGAGGTTGTCATTAATGTTATAAAAAGAACACCAAGGACGATAATAATTGATATTATTAAAACTGCAAGCAAAATTTACCCTCCTTCATGAATACTCATAATGACCGAATATGTTGTTTATAAAAGGCTATTTTCGCATAGTTTGTT
This sequence comes from Cytobacillus sp. Hm23, assembly GCF_051842895.1. Classification (NCBI taxonomy): domain Bacteria; kingdom Bacillati; phylum Bacillota; class Bacilli; order Caryophanales; family Bacillaceae; genus Cytobacillus; species Cytobacillus sp. Hm23. The sequence continues at coordinate 134,367 of NZ_JBPXRQ010000010.1, read as the reverse complement.
TGTGTATGAAAAATAAACACGTATAAACCTAGATCGTGTCATTTTCTCATAAAACGATGACTATTGAGTAAATCGCTTTATCTTTTAGTTTAGGAACTGTTACGACAAAGTTAACGAAAAGAGTCTTATGAAATGAAGGAGAGAAAATCAATGAAGATTTCGTAATTCAGAAATGGATGAACGTCTATTATTGCCTACTCCATCTCGCGCTATTTTCCCTTTTAGCTTTTCAGTGATATATAAGCTAACTAAACCAACTAATTCATAATCACTTAGTTCCTCAACCATTGACAAGATATCATTTCGATCTAATTGCTCTAGCAGTGCCAATGTTAGAATTTCAGCATCTTCTTCGTCACCTGTTAATTTATGACGATACATATCATAAAGTTCGTCGACTAACTTCATTCTTCTCACTCCAATATATTGATTATCCTATAGTCTATGACTGTCAAACAAAATAAATTCATAATAATTAGGTTACAATGTCCACTTTATAAGGCATTCACTCAATCAATATGTTAAGTTTCTCATAACTTGAAGTAAGGGAAAAGCTTAATTTCACTTGTTAACCAGTTATCCAAAGAAAGGAAGGTAATGTTGGAAAAATATATTTTTATCGTGGCTTTTTCATTTTTATGTTCCACAGTGACATTCCTATTCGGTGGTTGGGACAAATTAATGGTAATTTTACTCGTATTTGTAATCATTGATTATGTAACCGGAATGATTTCTGCAACTATAGAGGGTTCTTTGTCCAGCAGAATAGGGTTTAAAGGAATTATGCAAAAGATATTTATATTTGCATTAGTTGCAATTGCTCATTTAATAGACCTCATTCTAGGAGAATATCATTTTTTACGTGATACCACAATCTTTTTTTATCTTTCTAATGAATTGCTATCGATTATTGAAAATGCAGGAAGGGCTGGAGTACCTGTTCCTAAAGTTCTTACTCGAGCCATTAAATTGTTAAGAGATCGCAATAATCAGTAAGCAAGAGAGATATATTATGTGTATATTTTACTCTTGATAGAAAAACCTATATTTAAGCATATATAGGAGTTGAATAATTATGAGTAAAGAGAAGGAAGCTTATTATATCTCTTTAGGAAGTGGAGAAATTTCGAGATTAAGTACAGCATCTCCTTGGAATTATAAAGTATTTGCAACAGACGAAGAAATTACAACATTACGTGAATATTTTGACCAAAATTATTCAACAGAATGGCAAAATTTTTTTAGGGCACATATCCCGTATATTCAATATCATGATGATGAACAAAATGACGCCTATGATGAAACGCTTGAGAAAATACTCCAATTAATTTACCAATTAGGGGATAGAACAACTAGAGAATTTATTGAAGAGCAAGGGTTGTTACATGATGTATTTTTCAATGAAAAAACATAAAATGTATTACTTGTATAATTTACACAGTGAGTAAAGGAGTGGAGATGTGTGCTGAAACTCATAGTACAATAGATGGGTTTGGTACGTGAAATTTTAAGGTAGATTATTTGGTCGAATGATAAATTTATGAGAAAGCGTTATAAATAGAAAGGTCACTCTTAATTATGAGTGACCTCAATATGATTATAGAGGACTTTCAGTTGCTGTGTTTATAACTTCTTCAGGAACAGAAATTTCACTGACTTCATTAAAATTAGAGTATTTACCTGTCATTTCTTGGTAGAATCCGAAAGTCTCTCCCTCCATTGTCATCGTTGAATCCATAATCATTGAAATATTTTTTGGATAGTAAGTCTCTTTATCAACAGTTATCTCATATTTTAATGTTGAAATAGTCATATTTTCCATTAAATGGTCAATATTATTAGCCATTCCAGCACTTGTGAGTTGATCCTGTGGAATCATTGAAGTAATTAACTCTTTCATTTTTTCATCTGTAGAAGTGAGTTTAAAGATGTATTGGTCATCTTCTTCGATAAGTTCAAAATCATCAACAAACTTTTCCATTTGCTTCAGAGAATTTATTGGAGATTGCTGATTTTTAGACATTTGCATAATTTGTTCAAATTGCTCACTAGGGAGTTTTTGCCACATATTACTCATTGAATCATACATGAAAAATCCTTCTTCAGTAAAATACGACTCTGTATCTACATTGATTGCATCACCCATAGATATAGACATCTGTTGATACATCGTTAATGGTTCTTGCACCATATCTAGATAAATTTCCATATTTTGGGGTATACTCTCTGTTCCCACTTCAATTGTTTGATCCATTACCATATCAACTGAAAAACTACTTAGATCTTGAGCAGCTTCCATTGATTTGTTAAACAAATCATTTACATCAGCATCTGATGAAGAACAAGCTGCGAGTAGTAATACAAAAGATACTGCAAACATAGTAGTTATTAGCTTTTTCAATATAGTTCCTCCTCGTAAAGTGTATACTATGTATACGATTTAACATAAAGGAAGTTTCACAAACCTTATTTTATATATATATTAGTAGAAAAATTTGGAAGATTTGTTTGATTCGTTCCTCAATATGTATTATAACAAGTGTACTTTTAATTGAAAATATAAATTTACAAATCTTACTAGTCGTGATAAATTTAATAAATTATGTTAATATTTTTATAACTAAACAGTTGGAGCGAGAAGTGCAATGGAAATACATTTTAAGGACTATTATTTTAATGATGTTTACCTCTCATTTGACAATCATCCATTTTCTTTATCTCCTAAGCATGTGTGGGTCATATGTAGGTTTTACAATCAATGGCTTGTAACAAATCATGCTACCCGAGGCCTAGAATTCCCTGGTGGTAATGTCGAAGAAGGAGAAACTTCAGAACAAGCAGCAATTCGTGAAGTGAAGGAGGAAACAGGTGGTAACATTATTGATCTTCGGTATATAGGTCAATATATGGTGATGGGAAAAGAGAAGAAGATTATAAAAAATATCTATTTTGCAAATATCAACTCAATTGAGGAACAATCAACTTACTACGAAACAAAGGGGCCTGTTTTACTCGATCATCTGCCTGAAAATATTGCTTATAATGATTCTTATAGCTTTATTATGAAGGATGGGGTGCTTCAAAATAGTCTTAGCCGAATAAGAGAATTAATGAATGAATAAACAATAAGCTCGCAACAAGGTCTATATATCTTCAGGTCCTTGTGCGAGCTTTAAATGTTTTTAGTTTTCAATTAGCAAGGCTGGTGTACATTTCTTTTGCCCTTTAGCTCCATTTATACATCTTTGATCAGTTTTCTTTCTAGGTATTCAACGCCATGGTACATAATTGTAGCAAAAACTGCAATAATTAATAAACTCAGGAGAACGAGTGTGAAGTTAAATACTTGAAAACCATAAATAATCATGTACCCAAGTCCTTTACCAGATACTAAAAATTCACCTACGATTACACCAACCCATGAAAGTCCTACATTGACTTTAAGTGTCGAAATAATCGTTGGAAATGAAGAAGGAAGTACTGCTTCAAAAAATGATTGTCTTTTGGAAGCTCCAAATGAGTGTAATACTTTTAAATAATTTGGATCTAACTCTTTAAAAGAGGTGTAAACAACAATCGTTGTAATAATTACTGATATGATAGTTCCCATAGCGATAATGGAAGTAAATCCAGGTCCTAAGGCAACGATTAATATAGGTCCTAGTGCAACCTTCGGCATCGCATTTAAAATAACAAGGTAAGGGTCTAGTATGTTGGAAAGGCGCGGTGACCACCATAAAAGTGCAGCCAAGATGGTTCCTAATAAGGTGCCTAAAATAAAGCCAAGCACGGTTTCGAATAATGTGACACCTATATGAACAAATATTGAGCCATCTGCTACTTTTTCAATTAATAATTTTGTGATTTTTGAAGGAGAACTGAATAATAGTGGATCTATCAACTTAAAGTAGCTAGCTATTTCCCAACTTGAAAAAAATGCAATAAAAATGAGCATTTGATAAATTCTTACTACGCGTTTCTCTTTTTTTAGCTGATACAAGTATTGGCCATGAAGATCGCTATATTTTGTTTGAGGTGTCAAGTTTATCCAACTCCTTCCAGACCTTCTGGAAAAGATCAGCATATATGGGATGTTGCCTTGCATTAAATGGAGGTAGTTCACTTAAGGTGTTTGGAATAACGAATGTTTCGGATATTCTACCTGGATTTGTATCCAGTAATATAATGCGGTCGCTCATTGCAATTGCTTCTCCAATATCATGTGTTACAAGTAGTGTAGTTTTTTTGTATTCCTTTAAAGTGTTTGATACGAGATCTTCTAATTTAAGTTTCGTTTGAAAGTCAAGTGCAGAAAAAGGTTCATCTAGTAAAAAAATTTGTGGGTCAGTAACTAAAGTTCTCACTAGCGCTGCTCTTTGACGCATCCCCCCAGAGAGTTGTCTTGGGTACAGCTTTTCGGTTCCCTCTAACCCAATTTCTTGTAATAGCTGAATAGCTTTCTCTTTTGTTCTATCACATAATTTATGATTGAGTTTTAAACCTAATAAAATATTTTCTTCAATCGTTCTCCAAGGGAATAAATAATCTTGCTGTAGCATGTAGCCGACAGTATGAGTTGATGCTGTCACTTTTGTGTCTTTTAGAAGAACATCACCTTTAGTAGGCTGTAAAAGTCCAGCAATAATGGAAAGTAACGTTGTCTTCCCACAGCCGCTTGGTCCAATAAATGAAATAAATTCCCCTTCGTTAATTGCTAGGTTAATATTCTCGAGTGCGGTAGTTGCTGATGATTTAGAAAAATATGTGTGATGAATATTGTTTATTAATAAAAAACTCATGAATCATCACCTCTTATTTGGACATCACCTTTTCGGCAATATCAGTGTTGACTAATGTTTCATGATCTACTCGTAAAGGTAGTTCACCAGCTTCGTCCATGATGTCTTGAAGGTTATTCCATTCAGTTGCATCTAAGATTGGATTGGTAGCATAGGAGCCTTGACTCTTGTATCGATCAACTACTGTTTCAATTAATTCTATTGATGTATCCTCAAAAAAGGTATGAATTGATTGTGCAATTTCTGCTGCATCATGAGAGTCAACCCATTGTTGCGCTTGATATATCGCTCGGGTAAATTTTTCTATTGCATCAATATTTTCTTCCATAAAGCTACTTTTTGCCATAAAGGTAGTATATGGAACATATCCAGACTCCTTGCCAAATGATGCAATAATATATCCTGTTCCTTCTTGTTCAAATATACTTGCTGTTGGTTCGAAAAGCTGCACATAATCTCCTGTTCCAGCTGCAAATGCGCTTGCAATATTAGCAAATTCAATATTTTGAATTAAATCTAAATCTTTGTGTGGATCAATACCTTGATTCTTTAATACGAACTCTCCAACCATTTGTGGCATACCACCTTTGCGTTGACCGAGGAAAGTACTTCCTTTCAGTTGGTCCCAGGAAAAGTTATCGATGTTATTGCGTGAAACTAAAAAAGTCCCATCGGTTTGAGTTAATTGAGCAAAATTTATTACAGGATCATTAGCATCTTGAGCATGGACGTATATTGTCGTTTCTGAGCCAACTAATGCAATGTCGGCGCCGTCAGATAGCAAAGTTGTCATCGTTTTATCGCCACCCCATGTCGTTGTCAACTCTACTTCCAGCCCTTCCTTTTCAAAGAACCCTTCAGAAAATGCAACATACTGTGGGGCAAAAAATATTGAATGGGTTACTTCAGCAACACGTAATTTTTGTATTTGTTGTTCATTACACCCAGACAATGGTATGAAGATTAGAAATGCTACAAGAAATATAAAGCTAATTTTTTTCTTCATCGCCAGTTCCTCCTATATACTTTTCTAAGCTAAGATAGTTTATGAAGCACCATTCGAAAAGGTGAACGCCTATGAATATCACTTCAATACTTACACTGTTTGAATGTAGAGTAGTTGACATGTGAAAATAGTATGTAGAGAATTTAACATAGAAGCTCATAATAACTTTAGTTACTTATTTTGATTGTTTCCCCAGGGATTGTTGTTTTTCGCCCTAAGAGATAAATTGTTCTACAACTATCCTTCTTGTTATCATCGTAAATCTCAATTAACCTAGATGTTCAGAATTAGTAACAATCGTTGCTTAATTAATACATTGTGTGTATCACAGCATAAACAACATAAATACTCTGCCACGCTATATTCTGAAGTAGAAGGAGGAGATCAGCTTGGAATGTAGAGATGGACATATTATTGAAAGACAACGGTTACCTTCGCCTAATCCAAATATTCTTTTATATGAATTAACATATTTAAGTAACGATTTGAAAGTAAAGGGATTATTAGCCGAACCGAAAAACGTAGGTAAGCATGATGGTTTTTTATATTTAAGAGGCGGAATAAAAAATGTTGGTAAAGTTCGTGTTGGGCGCATCGTCCAATTTGCTTCAGAAGGTTTTGTAGTGATGGCGCCTTTTTACCGTGGGAATCAAGGCGGAGAAGGTAATGAAGACTTTGCTGGTAATGATAGGCATGATGCCGTTGCAAGTTACCGAGTACTAGAGCAGCTTGATAGCGTTCATGAAGATAGGATTCATGTGTTTGGTTTTTCACGTGGAGGTGTCATGGCACTTTTCACAGGGATTATAGAACACAATGTAAAATCAGTTGTAACTTGGGGTGGTGTTTCTGATATGACACTTACATATAACGAGAGAATTGATCTACGACGCATGCTTAAAAGAGTTATTGGAGGAACACCTAATAAATATCCAAATAGATACAAAATACGTACACCTCTTTATATGCTAGAACAATTACATGCACCTATTTTAATTATCCATGGTAAAAACGATAGCAATGTGACCATACAACATGCATATAGACTTGAACATAGACTGAAAGAGCTTAATAAAAGCGTAACTACATGGTATTTTGACGAATATACTCATTACTTTCCTCCTGCTGAAAATAGAAAAATTGTAAAAAGACTTACTGAGTGGATGAAAAATCAATAAACACCATGATAAAATAGTCATAAAAGGATAACTATGTTAAAGGAGCGTTTAAAATGGGTATGCCTCTTGAATTAAATACAATGATTGTTACGAAGGGAAAAGAAAAAAGGTTAGGAGAAAATATTTTCACTCTAGAAAAAACAGGTTACCGTCTATATCCACTCGATATCCCGTTAGAGGTAAAGAGAACTATAGGGGGAGATCTAAGTGGAGAAGGGGTAATTGATAAGGTGGAATTAGAAAATAATAAAACTGTGATCACTTACCGACTGATTTCTTTACATTCAACAAACTAAGGGATTGGGATACTTTATCCGGCAAAATCAAAGCCTTTTTACATTTTGAGGTTGATGTACAACATATAACAGTAAGAATACAGCAATCCTAGTCGAATGATTACAATAATACTAACCTTAGTAAAGAGTAAAAGGGTCAGACCCATTTCTATTGATGGGGTCAGACCCTTTATTGTTATCATTATTCTAAGTATCGTGCATGATGAAAGTGAAATTAGAGTAGTAAGTAATTAGTTAGTTAGCTATTAATGGAGGTCCACCTAATTGTCCTATCTTCTCATCAATATTATTAAACTTTTTGAAGTTTTCCTGGAATTTTGCTGCTAGTTCAGTTGCTTTATCAACGTATTCTTGTTTGTTTGCCCATGTTTTTATTGGCTGTAGTACATCATCAGGTACACCAGGAACATGTAATGGTATTTTTAAACCAAATATACGTTCTTTTATTGTTTCAACGTTGGTTAATTCTCCTTCTAAAGCAGAACGTACCATTGAACGAGTAAATTCAAGCTTCATTCGGTTACCTACACCATATTCTCCACCAGTCCAGCCCGTATTCACAAGATATACTTGAGCACCATGTTCATCAATCTTATCACCTAACATTTTTGCATACCGAGTTGCTGGCAATGGTAAGAATGGTGAACCAAAGCAAGTTGAAAATGTAGCTTGTGGAGAAGTGATTCCTCGTTCTGTTCCAGCAAGCTTACTCGTATATCCACTTAGAAAATGGTACATTGCTTGTTCCTTCGATAGTTTACTAATAGGAGGTAAAACACCGAAGGCATCAGCTGTTAAAAAAATGATCGTATTAGGATGACTTGCAATGCTAGGAAAAATGATATTATCGATTGCCTGTATAGGGTAAGCAGCTCGAGTGTTTTCTGTAAGAGAAGAATTGTCATAATCAGGATTTCTTGAGCAATCATCAACGATGACATTTTCTAGTACTGAACCGAATCGAATAGCATCGTAAATTTGTGGTTCTTTCTCTCGGGATAAGTTTATACACTTGGCGTAACAGCCACCCTCTATATTAAACACTCCATTTGCTGACCATCCATGTTCATCGTCCCCTATTAACCGTCTGTTCGCATCGGCTGAAAGGGTTGTTTTACCCGTTCCTGACAACCCGAAGAATAAAGCGACATCTCCTTCTTGACCAATATTGGCTGAACAATGCATGGATAAAATCTCTTTTTCAGGGAGAACATAGTTCATAACAGAAAATATGGATTTTTTCATCTCGCCTGCATACTCTGTTCCACCTATGAGCACTGTGCGTTTTTCAAATGAAATAATAATAAATGTTTCCGATCTCGTTCCATCAATTGCAGGATCTGCTTTGAAATTTGGTGCAGAAATGACAGTGAAGTCAGCGATATGCGATTGTAATTCCTCCTCAGTAGGACGAATAAATAGCTGATGTGCAAATAAATTGTGCCATGCATATTCATTAATCACTTGAATAGGAAGTTGATATTTTTTATCAGCACCTGCGAACCCATTAAATACATAAATTTCATCTTTGTTAGCTAAATAATCGAGTACTTTATTATATAGATTGTCAAAAGATTCCTGTGAAATAGGCTGATTTACTGTTCCCCAATCTATTTTACCTTTTGTAGATGGTTCATCTACAATATATTTATCTTTAGGTGATCGTCCAGTATATTTTCCTGTTGTAGATAGTATGGCACCTGAAGAAGTTAAAGTGCCTTCTTTTCTATTTAACACACTTTCAACGAGAGTAGGGACGGATAAATTGTGTAATGTATTTTTACGAGCTAGTAAACTTGATAATTCGCATGATACACTAACAGAATTCATGATCAAAACCTTCCTTTACGTTTTAATAATGTCGTTAACAATTCATAACTTAAAAATAGTATAACACATTAACTCAAATAGTCTATACTATTTATAATTATTTTATACTGGATTCAACATAATCGTACCATTCTTTGTAAAAGATACATAACGAAAATTTAATGAACAATTCAGCTCTTAACTATGTTGACATGTAACTGTTTACTACGTTAATATATTGTGTTGAACGGATACTCTCTTATCCCGAGCTGGTGGAGGGACAGGCCCTATGAAGCCCAGCAACCATCACTATATTTTTCAGATTATGAGAAAATAATCTGCTTTGTTCTTAATGTGATAAGGTGCTAACCTGGTGCAAGGCACTTGTCTTGAACGATAAGAGTGAAAGGCGTGAATCGAGTATGTCAAACCTTTCCTCATGATTTGTAGGAGAGGTTTTATTTATTTCCAGTAAAAAGTTTGAAATTTTGGAAAGTAATATGGGAATGAGTTCCGTTTCAAAATATAACTATATGAAGTGGTTGCTTCATAAAGGAGGATAAAGCTATGACAAAAAAACGTCACTTATTTACTTCTGAATCTGTAACTGAAGGTCACCCTGATAAAATTTGTGACCAAATATCAGATTCCATTCTTGATGCTATCTTAACAAATGATCCTAACGCTCGTGTTGCATGCGAAACGACCGTGACAACAGGGATGGCCTTGGTTGCTGGGGAAATTACTACATCGACGTATGTTGATATTCCTAAGATCGTACGTGAAACTGTACGGAGCATTGGCTACACACGTGCAAAATATGGTTTTGATTCAGAAACCTGTGCGGTATTAACATCTATTGATGAGCAGTCTCCTGACATTGCAATGGGTGTTGATCAAGCACTTGAAGCTCGTGAAGGGTCAATGACAGATGAAGAGATAGATGCGATAGGAGCTGGTGACCAGGGCTTAATGTTCGGATATGCTTGTAATGAAACAAAAGAATTAATGCCGTTACCAATCTCATTAGCTCATAAATTAGCACAACGCTTAACAAAGGTAAGAAAAGAAGAAATTCTTCCATACTTACGACCTGATGGTAAGACCCAAGTAACTGTTGAGTATGATGAAAATGATAAACCTGTTCGCATAGATACGATTGTAATTTCTACTCAACATCACCCTGAGATCACATTAGAACAAATTCAACGAAATATTAAGGAGCATGTTATAAACCATGTTGTTCCTAAAGAATTGATTGATGCTGATACAAAATACTTTATAAATCCTACAGGTCGATTTGTAATAGGTGGCCCACAAGGAGACGCTGGATTAACAGGGCGCAAAATAATTGTTGATACGTATGGAGGATATGCCCGTCACGGTGGGGGAGCATTCTCTGGTAAGGATCCTACAAAAGTTGATCGATCAGCTGCATATGCTGCACGTTATGTTGCCAAGAATTTGGTGGCAGCTGGCTTAGCTGATAAGTTGGAAGTTCAGTTAGCGTATGCAATCGGCGTTGCACAGCCTGTATCCATTTCAGTTAATACATTCGAAACAGGTAAGGTTGCTGATGAAGTGTTAGTTGACCTCATTCGTAATAATTTTGATTTACGTCCAGCAGGGATTATAAATATGCTTGACTTACGACGTCCAATTTATAAGCAAACAGCAGCATATGGTCATTTTGGACGCACTGATGTTGATCTTACGTGGGAACGTACTGATAAAGCAGAAGTGTTAAAAGAACAAGCATTATCTCGAAGTAATTAATAAAGGTTGTTTTTGCATTGATTGTTGCTTTTCATATTAAGGAATCATTATTGCTGTTCTATTTTAATGATAATAGCTACAAAATATACGAAAATTACCTTAATAAATAACTAGGGCATATCCCACATACAACATATTCTGTATGTGAGATATGCCCTTACTATGAATGACAATATTTTTTATAGGTAATAACTAAGATGGACTCTTAACTTCTGCCACATTAGGAAATATCGTTTTAACACTATCAGCAAAAGGACAGTAGTATACGAATATCTCATAGCCATTAATATCTATTATTCGTTTGCCAAAAGGAAACAAAGACAAGTTCTGAATTTCAAGTTCTAGGTTAGGAAAATTTTCGTTAATGAATTTTAGTACCTCATGTTCACGGTAGTCCACAAGTAACCCTCCTGATTTTTCAGAATTTTACAAACTATTTCTCTACTCTAATAAAAAATTCCTTTATAAATGAAAGAAAATAATTCATACTAAGCGAAATATAGGAGAGTTAAATTTTTGCCGCTGGCTGTTTTGACATTGATCGTTGTTTTTTCTTCTAAGATTTTAGGATGTATATATCTAGTGTTCGAGGCATTTTTTCTTCTGTACAACGATGACTAACATATAAAAACAACTTTTTATGGAACTAGTTTGGTACAAACAACAGAGTTTACAAAAAAAGCATTTAGTAAACATAGCAACAAAGTTAACGAAAAGAGCCTTTCTGATTAGACAAAAAGGAAAATTGTGTATACTACTAACACTGCTCAATTCACTAGCTAAATATGATATAATTCTTAAATATATAAATACGAATTAGTAGGTGACTTACATAATGTGTGGATTCATTGGCTGTGTAAACAATACAGCAAATCATCAACGTAACGAAAATGACAAAGCTTTGTTTGAAAATATGAATAATATTATTACTCATAGAGGACCAGACGATGAAGGGTTTTATTTCGATGAACATATACAGCTAGGTTTTAGACGTTTAAGTATTATTGATCTTGAAGGGGGACATCAGCCTCTTACTTATGAAAATGAACGTTATTGGATAATCTTTAACGGTGAAATATATAATTATGTAGAGCTTCGTGAATCTTTAGTCAAGGAAGGCTTTCATTTTAATACGAGCTCTGATACAGAAGTTATATTAGCTCTTTATAGCCACGAAAAGGAAAAAGCTGTAGAAAAGCTAAGAGGAATGTTTGCATTCGTAATTTGGGATAAAGAGACGAAAACTTTATTTGGGGCACGGGATCAATTTGGAATTAAACCGTTTTTCTATATGGAGCAGGGTGATTTAACATATTTTGCATCAGAAAAAAAGAGTATTTTGGCAGCGCTGAAGAACGGCTTAATAAACTATGAGGCATTGCAAAACTATTTAACGTATCAATATGTACCTGAACCGGAAACGATGTCATATGGCATTCGTAAATTGGAGCCTGGGCACTACTTTACAAAAAAAATTGGTGAGCCTATGAATATCTCACAATATTGGAAAGCCAGTTTTCATACGATGCATAAGTCAGAGGATAAGCTCATCAAGGAAATTCGTGATGTATTATACGATTCAGTGAAAATACATATGCGTAGTGATGTGCCTGTTGGATCCTTTCTTTCAGGCGGAATCGATTCTTCGATTATCGCATCAATAGCAAAGGAATTTCACCCTAATATTAAAACTTTTTCTGTAGGCTTTGAACGTGATGGTTTCAGTGAAATAGATGTAGCGAAAGAGACAGCTGCAAAGCTTGGTTTAGAAAATATAAGCTATGTTATTTCTCCAGAAGAGTATATGCAAGAGCTTCCAAAAATTATTTGGCATATGGACGACCCGCTTGCTGACCCTGCAGCAGTTCCGTTATATTTTGTTGCTAGAGAGGCTAGAAAACATGTTACTGTTGTATTATCTGGAGAAGGTGCAGATGAATTGTTTGGTGGATATAACATTTATCGTGAGCCACAATCTTTAGAAATGTTAAGTAACTTACCTAACTTTGCAAAATCTGCTCTTGCTAAAATTGCTACAATGTTACCAGACGGTGTGAAAGGAAAAAGCTTTATTGAGCGAGGTGTAACACCAATGGAGGAACGGTACATTGGTAATGCAAAAATGTTTGAAGAAGCGGATAAACGTAAGCTTTTACGCGACTATAAAACACAACTAGACTACCGAAAAATTACAGCACCATTTTATGAGGATATCCAAGGTTATGAACCTGTAAACAAAATGCAGTACATTGATATTCATACGTGGTTGCGTGGTGATATTTTATTAAAGGCAGATAAAATGACGATGGCTCATTCACTTGAATTACGTGTTCCCTTTTTAGATAAAGAAGTTTTCAAAGTGGCTTCAAAAATTTCACCAGAAATGAAAACATCTCAAAATACAACGAAGTATATTTTACGCAAAGCTGTTGAAGGAATTGTACCAGCTCACGTGCTACAAAGAAAGAAGCTAGGTTTTCCAGTACCAATTCGTCACTGGCTGAAAGATGAGATGTACGATTGGGTAAAACAGATCATTCAAACTAGTGAAACAGATCATATCTTTAATAAAGAGGTACTTTTATCACTATTAGATGATCATTGTGCTAATAAAGGTGATTATAGTAGGAAGATTTGGACAGTTGTTATATTTATGATTTGGCATCAAGTGTATATTGAAAAGAAGTTTGATTTCGAGTCAATGTATGAGAGAGCAAATGAAACAGCTTAAACTATAAGATAAGTGCAAGTGTCTTGCACCCTCATGAGAAGCGCTAGAGTTGATTCACTCTAAGGCGCTTTTTGTCTTTGGAAAAAATGGCGCAGTGACGTTAATGGATAACCCCATAAGCACTTAATAGAGCTTAATAAAAATTTGTCCTTTCAATTTTTGTTACCATTATCACATATATAGAAGAGTTAGAAGTCCTTTTATGTCGAAGAAAAAAGATACTCCAAGCGTAGTCATTGTTATTATTTTGCAAGAATGCGAAAACAGACATGCATGTAAAAAGCCAGGTCATTACTCCATGTAGGTAATGGCCTGACTCCCCATTTGCTGCCAAGCGGCGATGAAATGGTCTCTAGGAACTTTTTTGTTTTTTTCGCCAGTAAGAGGGTCATTAAAATAGATGAACTCTGAATCGTATCCTGTAATTAGAACTGAGTGTTCAAAATAAGTAATTTTTATTTTTCCATTTGGAGTTTCCCAGTGTTCAAATTTGTCATTAGATAATTTTTGAAATGTAGTATTAGTAATCACCCATACAGGTGATCCAATTGATAAATACATTTCAATTTCTTTGAAGTCACGATCAGTTAGATCAATGATCTTTGAAGGTAAATATTGCTCAGCAAGCTGTTTTATTGGTTTAACATACACACCATATCCTCTATTATTACGAGAATACATATCTCCTACAAACCCATTGTTTGGATGTCCGTAAGAAATAATACCATTTTCCTTTTTGTATGGTGTTGGATCTTTTGCTACCTTTTCAGCTAATTCCATTTTATCAACAACGACACCCGCATATTGTAAAAACATTGCTAATGCTGTTACTTCACAACCACGAGGAAGTTCAGGAAGTTGTGAAAGAGCTGGTGCTTGTAATAGTACAGAATTTTTGATTTTTATCATCGTATTTTGTATGATTTCAACATCATTTTCAGGTGCTTGAGCTTCTACCGAAGTATGATTTGCTTCTCTCAATGTCGACACAGGTAGTTTTTTTATGAGCAAAATAATACATAATATGAAAAGAACGAGTATACAGGATATCATTGTTTTCCATGCTTTTTTTTGAGTTTTGTAAAGGTATAAAAGATACCCGATTATGATAATAATTAGTAGCCAAAATAAAAATACCATTTTTTCTCCTCAAATATTATATAATACAAGTCTATTGTAGCTATTGTAATTCTATTGTTGAATTTATGATTTTCTGCTAGAATATCCCAACTTCAAACAGAATAAATATTTCAACTTTAGCTGCTCTGCATATTATTGATTATCTTGTAGATTCTTATAATATTGGCCCTTTTCTACATATTCACTGCGAATTCTGCGCATTTCTTTTAGATCATCTTCAGTTAATTTCCTAATAACTTTTGCAGGACGTCCAAAGGCTAATGTATAAGGTGGAATAGTCTTACCTTGTGGTACAAGGCTTCCCGCTCCAATAAATGCGCCTTCCCCAATCTCTGCCCCATCAAGAACAATTGAGCCCATACCAATTAATGCTTTTTTACGAATAATCGAACTATGGAGAATCACTTGATGGCCAACTGTCACATCATCTTCTATAATCAAAGGCTTATTGGGACTTTGATGTAAAACAGAGTTATCTTGAATATTAACACGGTTGCCTAAAATAGTTGGTGCTACATCTCCACGAATGACAGTATTAAACCAAATTGAACACTCATCACCTATAGATACATCACCAGTGATTGTAACGTAATCAGCAATAAATGCAGTATTTGCTATTGTAGGGGTTACACTTTTGTACGGATAGATCATGTTCACAATCCCTTTCATTATTAGTAATATACGTATTTCTAGTTGTCCAGCTGCGCCTCCTAGCCTCTCGAGTCGTTTCGCCAATGGCCACAAAGGCAAAAAAGCGCCTTCATGGCCATTGACTCCAACGCTTTTCGAGGCTGTACAAGTCGGCTTCGCATTTCTAGCAGTCCAGCTTCAGTGCCTATCTCCTCGAGTCGCTTCACCAATAAACCCGAAGGCAAAAAGCGCCTTCATGGTCATTGACTCCAACGCTTGTTGGGGCTGTACAAGTCGGCTTCGCATTTCTTACTAAGTATAGTTTTAAATAAGTGTAACAAATTATTAACACATTCGAAATGAATTTATTATACGATTAAGGGGGGATCATAATGAGATTATGGCATGCTGAACAGCCTCTAGGGGTGATCGTAATCATTCATGGTGCATGTGAGCATATAGGGAGGTATAAGTGGCTTCTAGAGATGTGGAGGTCGATCGGTATGCATGTTGCTATGGGGGATTTACCTGGACAAGGTACGTCAAGAAGAAGACATCGTGGTCATATTGATTCTTTTGATGATTATATAGAGGAAATAGAAATGTGGGTGCAAGAAGCACTTACATTTAACCTCCCTGTTTTTATATTAGGTCATAGTATGGGTGGACTTGTTGCAATTAGAGCCATGCAGGAAAAACAATTACCTATTCATGGTTTAATGCTCTCTTCTCCTTGCTTAGGGCTAGTGGAACATCCTCCAAAGGGTTTGGAGTGGGTCTCAAAGGGGTTAAATTACCTATTTCCTGAAAAACTGTTTGAAGCAAAGTTATCTGCTGAAATAGCTACTCGTAATAAAGATATTCAAGAGCAGGATAATAATGATTCATTGTACGTTACAAAAGTGTCGGTTCGTTGGTATCATGAATTATTGAAGGCCATGAAACTAGCTTATCGAAACATTCATAAACTACCTGATATACCGTTGTTGCTAATGCAAGGTGGTAGCGATAAAATTGTTGATAAAGTTGTTGTAAAAGAGTGGTTTGATCACGTAAAATGTACAGATAAAACATATAAAGAGTGGATTGGTTTATACCATGAAATTTTTAATGAGCCAGAACGTGAAAATGTGTTTAACTACGCAAAAAGTTTTGTTGAAAAAGAAATTAAGCTATATGAAAACTTGAATTGATACATAGAGGTGATTTTTTGAAAATACCAAGTGAACCAGTAGGCTTGATGAAAAAAGTGTATAAAGAGGTATTACCTACTGTACATCATTATTTAGCATATTGGCGACACAAAGCGGAAAATATACCGAATAAAGAGCTTAGAAAGCAGGCAATTGCTAGCATAAATGACAAGACATTTCATTGTGAAGGTGGATCTATTTTGGCACTGCTTGCGAAAGAGCACCTGGATGATTGTATAGAATTTATTGTCGCATATCAAACGATCAGCGATTATTTAGATAATTTATGCGATCGCAGTACATCACTTGATCCAAATGATTTTCGTGCCTTACATAATTCAATGCCGCATGCACTTACAATTCACAGTGAGAAGGAAAATTATTATAGATACCGTGATGAACAAGCTGATGGTGGATATTTACATGATTTAGTAACTACTTGTCAAAGAATTTTACAAAAGAGTAAGCATTATGAACAGATTGCTCCTTATTTACTAGAGTTATCTCTTTACTATTGTGATCTACAAGTCCATAAACATGTAACTGTCGAAGAACGGGTACCACGTTTGGAAAAGTGGTTTGAAGATTATGAAGCGCAGTTACCACAAATGGAGTGGTACGAATTTTCAGCTTGTTCAGGATCTACATTAGGAATCTTTTGTTTAGTTGCCTATTCCTTTAATGACAATTTTGAAGAAGGTATGGCGCAGAAAATTCGTAATAGTTATTTTCCATATATTCAAGGTCTGCACATACTACTGGATTATTTCATTGACCAGGAAGAAGATCGACAAGGTGGAGATTTGAATTTTTGTTTTTATTATAGGAATCAGGAACAAATGATTCAGAGATTTATCCATTTTGTTGAAGAGGCAGACAAAAATACAGCTGGGTTACCTGACGAGAAGTTCCATCGTCTAATTAACAGAGGGTTATTAGGCATTTATTTATCAGATGAAAAGGTTAGTAAACAAAAGGATGTTAAGCAAGCAGCTAAGAAGATTATTAAGCTTGGCGGATCAATATCAAAGTTTTTTTATTTTAATGGTCGTGCATATCGAAGGCTACAACGTTGGAAACCAAATTTGAATGTGGCAACAGCCAAACCGAATTAGGGTAAACCATTTTGTAATGTAATTCGGATAAAGAATTTCTTACAATAACATGACTAAAGCCCAATTTATATTGGGCTTTAGCGTTTTTCAATTGCAATAATAAAAGGTGGATTATTAACTTGATTAATAAACTTATATTGTAATACACTGGCATTCTTTTGATTGAGAGTGGAAGCATAATGTAATATTTCATCACGCTCAATTTTTCCTTCAGGGTGCCCAGAATATATAACAATTATAATAATTCCTCCTATCGCCAAAACCGATAACAACTGTTCTAGAGCATGAAGAGTACTAGTGGGCTTTGTTACAATTTCCTTATTTCCTCCAGGCAAATATCCTAAATTAAATACAGCTGCTTTTATACGACCGTGTAGCTGATTTGGGATCGTATCGATGATTGTATCATGACTAGCCTCATATAGTGTAACTCTGTTATAAACATCATGATTTTCTAACAGCTTAGTTGTATTTAAAATTGCTTGTTCTTGAATATCAAACCCATAGACATGTCCAGATTCTCCGACAAGCTGGGATAGAAATAATGTATCATTACCATTTCCAACTGTGGCATCGATTGCGAGATCACCTTTAGATAATGTTGCTTGTAATAATGTTCTCATATACGGTAAGACACGTTCTAATTTCATTTAATGCTCACCTTGTTTACTGCGTGCTTACCTTGATAGCTGTCACGACGCTTTAGTTCCGCATCAATTGCATTAAGAACTTCCCACTTATTCACACTCCACATTGGACCAACCATTAAATCGATTGGACCATCACCGGTAATACGGTGAATGACCATTTCAGGTGGTAAAATTTCCAACTGGTCACATACTAAATTAACATAATCCTCGAATGATAAAAATTCAAGTAAGCCCTTTTCGTATTGTTTGACCATAGGTGTCCCTTTTAACAAGTGCAATAGATGAATTTTCATGCCTTGAACGTCCAATCCAGCAACAAATTTAGCCGTTTCCATCATCATTTCGTTTGTTTCTTGAGGTAAGCCGTTAATAATATGAGAGCAAATATTAATATTGTGCTTTCTAAGCTTCTGTACGCCCTCAACATAGCAAGCTAAATCATGTGCTCGATTAATAAGATCGGCTGTACGTTGGTGCATCGTCTGTAATCCTAGCTCCACCCATAAATATGTTTTCTCATTTAATTCTGCTAAATATTCTACTACATCATCAGGCAAGCAATCAGGTCTTGTTGCAATTGATAGTCCAACAACCCCATCTAAATTTAACACAGATTCGAATTTTTCCCTTAAGACATCAACAGGGGCATGTGTATTCGTATATGCTTGGAAATAAGCTAAATATTTTCCATCTTTCCATTTATCATGCATTTTATTTTTTATTGAGTGAAATTGCGTAATAAGATCATCAACACGATTTCCTGCAAAATCTCCTGAGCCTGCTGCACTACAAAATGTGCATCCTCCATGAGCAACAGTGCCGTCTCGATTGGGGCAGTCAAATCCTCCATCTAAGGCAACCTTAAAAACTTTATGGCCAAATGTTTGTCGTAAATGGTAATTCCAAGTATGGTATCGTTTATCATCAGTAGCATATTGAAATAGGTTATTCTGAGTCAAGTCAGTAACCTCCTTATAAAAATTTCCAAAGAATAGCACAAATCGGCTGTAACTTAGCCAACATCCATATCTTAAGCATTTTATCACGATTAATAAAATTTATACAAATGTAATTATTGTGTTGGAAATGATTAGATGGAGTCATAAATGATAGAAAAGAACGAATAGGTAAAACTAATTATTGAATTAAAATCGAAATAAAGGAGGCAAGTAGGTAGATGGCTACACGTCAGTCAGTACAAGAATTTATTCACAGGTGTGAAGAAACATTAAACTTTGCGGAAGAGCAATTAACTGAGGCGAGAAGACAAGAACATTACAATGATTATGAATTTTCCCAAGCACAGCAGCAGCTAGAGAATGCAAATAATGATTTAGCTCATCTTGCTCTTAGCTGTAATGCCCAACAAAAAGAACAATTGCACAGAATGCGGCTACAAATTCAGGAACTACAGAACGAGATGATCTTACAAGATCATTAGGAATTTTCAATATAGCTGGAGGTATTATGAAAAAAAGATCTAAACAAAACAATCCTGAACAGAAAACGAAAAATGGAATAAATAATAATGATATTGAATTAGGTCGTGAGTTTGATCCTAAAAAAATTGCTAAGCAAAATTACGCCGAAAAGGGGCAACCAGTAAAATCAAAACAACACAAAAATAAATAAAGTAATAATAATTAGAAAGCAGTGTTAGCAATTATGGGCACTGCTTTTGTTAGGCTTTTTTCGCAAACTCTGTAGCTATGTTTACTAAAGGCTTTTTTGTAAATACTGCTTTTTACCAATTTAATACTATTAAAAGTTGCTTTATATGTTAGTCATCGATGTACAGAAGAATAGATACCAAGAACGCTTGAGTTTATATCTTAATATGAAAAACAATAATCAATGCAAAAGACAGTAATACTTAAACTTGGACAGTATGATGAGTTTTATGAGAGCTCAATAACTGTATAAGTAGAAAAGATAATATGTAATCATACGAAAGCAGCCTTCGTTAATTAAGAAATATTGTAAACAGTTAGGAATTTTCACATGGATATATTCAGTTTGTTCTGGGGGACTTTAAGGTGTTTTGTTGGGACTACCCGTAGAGCCTGCTAAATAACTTGCGGTTAAGCTAGTGTTCGCAGGAATCTCCCACTTCAAGCGAAGCTAAGTGGTGAGTAGTTCAACAAGGTATTGTAAATAGCACAGCTACAGGGGGAAGAATGGTTGGGCCACTCCTTGGTGGATTGCTGGCTGATATTTATGGAATGAATATATTATTCATCGTTTTAATTATCTTCTTGGTGATATCAATTATAACGACTACCTCATATGATTACAGGTTAAACCGACAAAATCAACAAGAGGATATCAAGATGATGTGATAGGTAATTTGTTAGTTTTGAAAAAATTTCTATATACAACTTGCAGTTTTATTTTAAATTCTATACAATACATAATAATGATGAAAGATAATGATATAACAACAGTGATAAGGAATAGTAATGAATGTTACACGTAATAGAGAGCTGGCGGGTGGTGCAAGCCAGACGTTGTATATTCATGAACTCACCTTTAAGTTGCAAGTGTGAAAATTCGGAGGTATTCTCAAATCCTCTTAAGTAATGCTTGCCGTTGTCCGCGTTATGGAATGAAAAGCGAGTGTCATATTATGACACTAATGTGGGTGGTACCGCGGGAAGAATTAATTCTAATCCTCTCGTCCCTTTTTAGGGATGGGAGGTTTTTTAATTTATTTAAATGGTTAAATTTGTAATTAAGATGTTTGTAAGGAGGAAATACAATGGGCTTTAATCATGAACAAATTGAACAGAAGTGGCAATCATATTGGGAAGGGAACAAAACATTCAAAACATCTGAAGATAAAGGAAAAGAAAACTTTTATGCTTTAGATATGTTTCCGTTCCCTTCTGGAGCAGGTCTTCATGTAGGTCACCCAGAGGGGTATACCGCAACTGATATTATATCTAGAATGAAACGCATGCAAGGTTTTAACGTTTTACACCCTATCGGCTGGGATGCATTTGGCTTACCTGCGGAGCAATATGCATTAGATACAGGGAATGATCCAGCTGAATTTACCGAACATAATATTAAAACTTTTCGTCGACAAATTAAATCTTTAGGTTTTTCGTATGATTGGGAACGTGAAGTGAATACGACTGATCCAAACTATTATAAGTGGACACAATGGATTTTCTTAAAGCTTTATGAAAAAGGGTTAGCTTATATTGATGAAGTTGCAGTGAACTGGTGTCCAGCTCTCGGTACAGTACTTTCTAATGAAGAAGTGATCGATGGTAAAAGTGAAAGAGGAGGTCACCCTGTTGAACGGCGTCCAATGAAGCAATGGATGTTAAAAATTACTGCTTATGCTGATCGTTTATTAGAAGATTTAGATGATCTAGACTGGCCAGAAAGCGTAAAGGATATGCAACGCAATTGGATCGGACGTTCAGAAGGTGCTGAGGTTACTTTTAATATTGCAAATTCAGAGGAAACATTCACAGTGTTTACTACTCGTCCGGACACTTTATTCGGTGCTACTTATGCTGTACTTTCACCAGAGCATCCTTTAGTAGACATTATTACAACTAATGAGCAAAAGGAAGCAGTGAATGTATATGTAGACAAAGTAAAAAGCAAAAGTGATTTAGAACGTACAGATTTGGCTAAAGATAAAACAGGTGTGTTTACTGGTGCATATGCAATAAATCCAGTAAATAATGAAAAAATGCCGATTTGGATTGCAGATTATGTGTTGATGAGCTATGGTACTGGTTCAATAATGGCTGTTCCAGGACATGACGAGCGTGACTGGGAGTTTGCCACAAAATTCGGACTGGAGATTACAGAAGTTGTAGCAGGTGGCAACGTTTCTGAAGAAGCATATACTGGAGACGGTGAACATGTGAATTCAGACTTCCTTAACGGGTTAAATAAAGAAGAGGCCATTTCTAAAATGATTGAATGGTTAGTAACAAATGATCGAGGAGAAAAGAAGATTACTTATCGCCTTCGTGATTGGTTGTTTAGTCGTCAAAGATACTGGGGAGAGCCAATACCGGTCATCCATTGGGAAGACGGCTCGATTGAAGCGATCCCGGAAGAGGAATTACCGTTAACACTACCAAAAGTTGATGACATTAAACCTTCGGGTACTGGGGAATCACCTCTAGCAAAAATTACTGACTGGGTAAATGTGGTTGATGAAAAGACTGGAAGAAAAGGTCGTCGTGAAACAAATACGATGCCTAACTGGGCAGGAAGTTGCTGGTATTATTTACGCTATATTGACCCAGTAAACGAAGAAAAACTAGCTGATCCTAAAAAATTAGAAGATTGGCTGCCGGTCGATATATATATTGGTGGGCAAGAGCATGCTGTATTACATTTGCTTTATGCTCGATTCTGGCATAAGTTCTTATACGATATCGGTGTTGTACCAACGAAAGAACCTTTCCAAAAATTATTTAACCAAGGTATGGTTCTTGGAGAAAACAATGAAAAAATGAGTAAATCAAAAGGGAATGTTGTTAATCCAGATGACATAGTCGCTAGTCACGGGGCTGACACACTGAGGTTATATGAAATGTTCATGGGCCCACTTGATGCATCAATTGCATGGTCAACAACTGGCTTAGATGGAGCTCGTCGTTTTATAGACCGCGTGTGGAGATTAATTATGGATGATAACGGCAACTTAAGCTCGAAAATCGTTGCTAATGACAATACTGGTGCATTAGAGAAAACGTATCATCAAACTGTAAAAAAGGTAACGGAAGACTATGAGGGGTTAAGGTTTAATACAGCTGTTTCACAGTTGATGGTATTTATCAATGAAGCATACAAAGCTGATGATTTACCAATACGTTATATCGAAGGCTTTGTAAAGTTGTTTGCACCTATATGCCCACATGTAGCTGAAGAACTGTGGGAAAAGCTAGGACATTCCGAAACGATTGCATATAGTGCATGGCCTGCATACGATGAAGCTAAGCTAGTTGATAATGAAGTTGAGATTGTTGTACAAATTAACGGAAAAGTTCGTGCCAAGTTGAATGTCCCTACTGAGATTTCAAAAGAACAACTTGAACAAATCGCTATGGATGACATGAAGGTTAAAGAACAAATTGAAGGGAAAACAGTACGTAAAGTCATTGCTGTTCCTGGAAAATTGGTTAACATTGTTGCAAATTAATATTTAATGGCTCTTTTCGTAAACTTTGTAGCTATCTTTAACATATTTAGTACCATGAAAAGTGGTTTTATATGTTAGTTATCGTTGTACAGAAGAAAAGATGCGACGAACGCTAGTTGTATAAGTGTCTATGTCTAAGGACGAAAAGCAAAAATAAATGCGAAAACAGTCTATTTAAAAGACGAGCGCCTCAAATTCCTTTTAAAAATAGCCCACACTTTGTGGGCTATAGCGAATTGT
This sequence comes from Cytobacillus sp. Hm23, assembly GCF_051842895.1. NCBI lineage: Bacteria > Bacillati > Bacillota > Bacilli > Caryophanales > Bacillaceae > Cytobacillus > Cytobacillus sp. Hm23. The sequence continues at coordinate 110,628 of NZ_JBPXRQ010000010.1, read as the reverse complement.
TGTCATTTCGATTTAAGGTGCTTGTTGCTTTATTTTACAAAGAGATATTCTTTTGATCCTTTGTGCATACTTAAAACTATAATAAATGTGGAAATGTTTTTATAAAGGGAGGTATTTTTCTATATGATGAATTCGGTAAAAGAGATTTCAACAACTGAGTTAGAAAAGAAGTTGAATAGAGAAGAAAAGCTAAACTTAGTAGATGTGAGAGAAGATGATGAAGTAGCTACAGGTATTATTCCTAGTGCAAAGCATATAAAAATGGGGGATATCCCTAATCATCTCGATCACTTTTTAAAAGATGAAGAATATATATTCATATGTCGTTCTGGTGCGCGAAGTGAGCGTGTATGTCAATACATGCAGCAGCAAGGTTATAATGTGAAAAATATGGTTGGTGGTATGTTAGAATGGTCCGGGGATAAAGCATAAGTGATCTATTCTGAGTAGAGAAAGAGGTGTTTTTCTCTACTCTGTTTTTTTGTCCAGTACGATTAAAGTAGGGCATTGACCCCTAAAAGAATGAAATTGACCGATAAACAATGTAAATCGGTCAATAATTACTTTGCCCCTAACAACTAGTTAGCATTTTCACCTGCATTCATTCCAGCTAGTCTTCCTGTGACTAATGCGGCTGTAATATTATAGCCACCTGTGTATCCATGGATATCAAGAATTTCCCCACAGAAATATAGCCCTCTCGTTAGCTTCGAAGACATTTGTTTCGGATTAATTTCTTTTACAGAAACGCCGCCACCCGTAACGAAGGCTTTTTCAATTGATAAAGTCCCATTTACTTTAAAAGAAAATTGTTTGCAGTCGACAACAAGAGACCGAAGCTTGTCTTTGGCTATATGTGACATTGTGGATTGTGGATCAATGTCATTCTTATCAAATAAAAATAGTAAATATCTTTCTGGCACGATACCTTTCAAAACATTCCTAATTGCTTTTTTCGGTTCATTCTCCATTTTCCTTAATATCATTTGGAAGAGTTGCTCAGTATTTTTGCCTGGTAGTGCATCAAGTTGCATCTCTACTTCTTTTAGATTAAATTTCTTCATTGTTTTTAATACAAATTGACTACAGCGCAGTGCAGCTGGACCCGATATGCCGAAATGTGTAAAAATCATATCCATTTGATGTGCAATGACATTTTTCCCTTTTGGGTTTACCACTTTTAATTCAACATTTCGTAAGGAAAGACCTTGCAATGTTTTTTCTTTAATAAACTGTTCATTAGATGTAATTGGCACTTCTGTTGGATAAAGTTCGGTAATCGTATGTCCTGCTTTTTTAGCCCATTCATAGCCATCCCCAGTTGATCCTGTATGCGGAACTGATTTACCACCAACTGCGATTACTACACTTTTAGCACGGATAAGTTCATCATTTTTTAATTCCACACCTATTACTTTTCCATCGTCATATATTACTTTTTTTACAGGTGTATTTGTTCTTATATGGACTTTTAAACGCCTAAGCTCATCAAGAAGAGCATTAACAACAGATTGGGCATTATCTGTTATCGGGAACATTCTTCCGTGGTCTTCTTCCTTTAGTTGTATTTTTAGCCGTTCAAAAAAAGAGATGATATCTTCATTGTTATAAATCGAGAAAGCACTATGGAGAAAACGGCCATTACCTGGGATATGTTTAATTATTTCATCCACTGGTAGACGGTTAGTTACATTACAGCGTCCACCACCTGAAATTGCTAGCTTTCTGCCAAGCTTTTCTCCTTTATCAAGTAATAAAACGTGTTTTTTTTGTTCTGCTGCTGCAATGGCTGCCATTAGGCCTGATGGACCTCCACCGATTACAACTACATCATATTTCATAGCATTACACCAACCTTATGTTTAAATACGAAATGTGTTATTTGTTCAAAACTGCTTTAACCATGCTATTGATATTGGCTAGTTATATTACTTAGTCTAATTTATTGTAGTCAATGACTATCGAGGCGAAAGGCGCTCTCTTAGTCAATGACTACAAAGGTTACCGATTAAGCTGTTTATACACTACTTACTGAACTATCCACTATGCCCTACCGATCACTACACATTACATCCGAAAGCCTAATCTACCTTCTAGTGATGTTACTCGAGCTATTTCCTCTTTGTCCACAGCATCCACTGTTCCCTTAAGGTCAAAAGCTATCTAAAAAGAAGGTTCAAAAAACACCTCAGACGTGTCAAAAAAGGATGGTGACGACATCCACTGTGACTCACTGGAAAGTGGAGCGATTTTAAGTCGATTATAGGAACAAGCTTTTCTAAACTACCAACCATTATAACTGTAACAAATGCAACATGAAAGTGATCATTATGATACAATACATAAGTATTTATACTAATTTTACTTTTTGAAGTTAAATGATAGGGTAGTGATCATATGAGTTCGAAGCTTTTAAGAGGTACTTTTATTTTAACGTTAGGTACAATGCTATCCAAGGTGTTGGGTATATTATACGTCATTCCTTTTACTGCAATTGTTGGGTCTGAAGGGACAACATTGTTTTCATATGCTTATGTCCCATATACAATCTTTTTAAGCATAGCTACAGCTGGTGTCCCATTAGCAGTCTCAAAATATGTAGCCAAGTATAATGCTATGGGAGAATACGGAGTAAGTAGAAGACTGTTCGAATCAGGAAAGATCGTTATGCTTATTACTGGTATCCTATCATTTTTGTTATTATATAGTATTACTCCTCTGATTACTCCTTTTGTCATCTCAGAGGGTGAGAATACATTTTCAGAAGAAGACGTAGCTCTCGTTATTAGATCTGTAAGTTTTGCACTATTAATCGTTCCTGTAATGAGTTTAATTCGTGGTTTTTTCCAAGGTCATGAATCGATGGGTCCAACGTCTGTTTCCCAAGTCATTGAGCAAATAGCTAGAATACTATTTATCCTAATGAGTACATTTATCGTGGTTGTTATATTAGATAAGAGTGTGACAGTAGCAATAAGTTTTGCGACGTTTGGAGCTTTTATTGGTGCACTAGGTGGTTTGGGGGCATTAATTTGGTATTGGTATAAACGAAGAGATCATCTTAATCAAACTTTAACGCATGCAAAAGGGCAAGTACAAGTGTCTTTAACAGATATGTATAAAGAGCTCCTTTTATATGCAGCGCCATTTGTTTTTGTTGGAATTGCAAACCCGCTATTTCAAGCTATAGATATGTTTACTTTTAATCGGGCGATGGGGGCAATTGGCAAAGCTGATGTTGCTGAAAGTGCCTTTGGTATTTTAACGTTTCAAACCCATAAACTTGTATTGATTCCTGTATCTTTAGCTGTATCCTTTGGGCTAGCTTTAATTCCGACAATTACAAAAGCATTTGTTGAGCAGAAGGGACAGTTGTTAACAAGACATTTAAATCAAACTTTTCAAATTGTGTTTTTTGTAACTTTCCCAGCTGTAATTGGGTTATCTCTATTAGCTGATCCAGCATATATCATGTTTTTCGGACTTGAAGATGTAGAAATTGGTGGGAAGATATTACGCTGGTATGCACCTGTTGCCATTTTATTTGCTCTATTTTCTGTGACAGCGGCTATTTTGCAAGGAATCAATCAACAGAAATTTACGGTGATTAGTTTAGGAATCGGACTTTTTGTTAAACTATGCTTAAACTATATTCTTATTATCCAGCTTGGAGAAATCGGAGCTGTTATTGGTACAGGGCTAGGCTATGCAGTTAGTGTGCTATTTAACTTTTGGGTTATTCGCAAATATGCTAATTATAGTTATCATTTAGTAATTCGTAGAACTATGTTAATGACTGTTTTTACGGTTATCATGGTCATTGTAGTTGCCACTACACTATTCATCATGTCCAGCTTAGGAATATCGTCTGAAAGTAGCAGAGTTTTATCGATTGGTATTGTAATCATATGTGCTATAACCGGCGGAGCGAGTTATTTTTATTTAAGTTATCGTACAAAATTATTATATCTTTTACTTGGAAATAGACTACCATTTTCACGAAAAAGGCAGGCTGTTGGTAAAGAATAAAATGATGAAAAAATTAGCGAGCAGAAAAACAATCTCAGGAGGGAGTTTGTCAAAATGAGAATTGATAAATTGTTGGCAAACGTTGGTTATGGTAGTAGAAAAGAAGTAAAGAAACTATTAAAGTCAGGAGCTGTCAAAGTAGACGGTGTGATTATAAAAGATGCAAAAACTCATATTAATCCAAATGAACAACAAGTTTCTTTACTTGGTGAAATAGTTGAATATAAAGAGTTCATTTATTTAATGATGAATAAACCTCAAGGGATTATATCTGCAACTGAGGATGAAAGACATGAAACGGTGATTGATTTACTTGAATTTGAGGATGTAATCTACGAACCATTTCCAGTTGGGAGACTTGATAAAGATACGGAGGGACTTTTACTTATTACAAATGATGGTAAGCTGGCTCATCAGCTCTTATCTCCTAAAAAACATATACCGAAGACGTATTATGCAATTATTAATATGGAAGTAACAGAAGAAGATATTACTGCATTTAAAAACGGTGTTCAATTGGATGATGGGTATATAACAAAACCAGGTCACTTAACGATTATAAGATCTGGTATTCGTTCTGAAATAGAATTAACGATAACAGAAGGAAAGTTTCATCAAGTGAAACGAATGTTTGAAGCTGTTGGAAAAAAAGTAACATATTTAAAACGTCTTAAGATGGGAAGTCTTAAATTAGATGAATCACTTGAGCTTGGAGAATATCGAGAGTTGACAGATGAAGAAATAGATTTGTTAAAAACGGGAAACACTTCAATATCGGATTAGCTATAAGTTCGTCATGTTTGTTAAGGATAATGTTAAGTGCCATTAATAATGGCACTTTTTATTGTGCTAATGATAGGAATTACTAGGTGATAGTTCATTGTGTGGGTACACATCTGCCATTGTAATATAAAACTGAAACGACGTATAGGAGATCGATATGAACGGTGTTGTGAGTCGGGTGAAAATAAATCCTTATGTTCTTTTCTCAATTTTATAGTTGAATTGCAAAGAAAAAGACCTGTTTTAGGTCCGTATGTAATAGCTTTTATAATTAATATTAGTTGTTTATGATTGATTGTTATTTATTTGTACAAAGTAATAAACACGTAGACGATTAGAGTTCATGTACCTTCTACTGATAAAATCTCATTTGGTTAGTTTTTAGAAAAAAACTATTTGTATTTGAGATTAAAAGTATTTGATTTAACTGGAACTGGAACTTCATTACATTGCACGTTTATATCATTTCCTATATTTTAAATTAGTTGGCTACGAAATTTTAACTCTCTTTTTTGTTGTTGTCCATTTACCTCGACTAGGACTGCGTACTAAATTGTTGAATGCTAGTACGTGAAGGTCTCGTTGAATTGTTCTTTGAGTTGTTCCGAATTCTTCTACTAGCTCCTTTGTTGTGACAGTTCCTTTTTCATTAATAAACATGTAAACTGATTTAATACGAGTTAGCATACGATCTGTTGTAGGTTTCAAAAAACCACTCCTTATAGTATGGTTTCGCATAGTACAACGTACTCATCTAGCTGTATTCATGTTTTACTGTCATACGTATATATTTATTTTACACAAAAAAAAGAGAAAAAAACCATAAAAATTTATAATTTACAAAATAATTATACATTTTTGTGGTTTTTAATAAGACGTATACACTACTTCACACCAAAATAAATGAGTTGATACGTTAAGTACGAAAAGTAACAATCATTGCGAAAACGGCCTTTACAAATGAATCATAATATATTACTAGGTTTGCTGTTCTAAATTAATCTCAAAATCAATCCAAAATCAACAAAGTTCACGAAAAGAGCCTCTGTAATAACTTAGCCCTCTAATTGAGGAAACCTTTTTTATGTTTAACCGTATAAGAATTAGGGGGAGATATACATGCAATTACTCGATGTGAATATTAATAAAGCAGGCTACGATGCACAAGACCTAATCATTTCAGACATCCGTTTTAGTTTGAAAAAAGGTGAATTAGTTGGATTAATTGGCCCAAACGGTGCCGGTAAAAGTACGACGATTAAAGCGATATTAGGAGTACTTAATTATTTAGAGGGGGATATTAATTTTAGCAATGAAACGACTTACGCATACATACCTGAACAGCCAATTTTTTACGATGAACTTACTTTATGGGAGCATTTAGACTTAGCTGCCTCGACTATGAATATTGATGATCAAACATTTAAGAATCGAGCAGAACATCTTTTAGAAGTGTTTAAGCTTAATCATGTCATTCATCAATTGCCTAGCACCTTTTCTAAAGGTATGCAGCAAAAAGTAATGATTATTATAGCGTTTTTAATTAAGCCATCCATTTTCATTATAGATGAACCTTTTATAGGTTTGGATCCACGCGCCGTAAAAGACTTGTTATTTCTGCTTGATAAAGAGAGAGAGCAAGGAGCTAGTATTCTTATGTCAACACATGTGTTAGATACAGCTGAAAAAATTTGTGAACGATTTTTACTTGTTTCTAATGGAGAGTTGCTTGCAAATGGAACGATGCAAGACATTAGGAATAAAAGTGGATTAATAGATGGTTCTTTATTTGATTGCTTTTATCATCTAACAGAGGTGGATGATAATGATAGGAAGTAGTTTGTTTTTTGAAAGGTTGAAACGGGAATGGAAGTTTCAATGGGGGGTTTTTCGTTCGATTGCGGATTGGACGATTATTGTTTATATAATTATACCTACATTATTAGCATGTAGTTACATATATGGTTTATGGTGGATTAAAATTCCAAGTTGGATCGTTCCTGTACCAGAGTTATATTTATTTTTAGTAATATATCTATATTGTTGGCTAGGTGCATGTAGATTTTTTATTGAGGAAGCTGATCAGCTTTATTTAATTCAAAAGAAGCAAATGGTTAGGAATTTGAAAAAGTTAGCCGTCGGTTATAATGTCATAAGTAATAGTATTAAAATGAGTATCATAATGATAATATTTGCACCCTTTTTGTTTAATCATTACAATTTGAACGTGCAAACAGTAATGATTACATATATATTCTTTTTAAGTCTGAAACTTTTAATCTTAATGCTAAAAAAATGGCTATCTTATTTTAAACGTAGCTGGCTTAAAAAGGGTATTTTATTAATATTGTTCTTAATATTAGGTAGTATCATAAGTTTTACAAATATGTTATACAATCCTCAGTTCATCATTACGATGACGTTTGTATTTTTGCTAACATATTTATTTATAGTAAGACGAATGATTAGTCAAACTGGTACTTTTTTTGACGACGTTATTACAGAAAAAGAGGAAAAGTTAAAATTTGCAAGTACTATATTACAAATATCAAAAATTGACCAGCCTTCGAGAATCAAAAGAAAGCGACCATTGTTGTTTAGCAAGTCACAGCGAATTTTTTCATATTGGACTAAACAGAATACGCTCGTTGAAGTTTTTATAAAAATTCTATTGAGAAATAAGCAGTACATATTTTCGCTTTTAAGACTAATTGGTATTTCAGTACCTACGGTAATCATCGTTCCTGCTATTTGGTTGAAATGGTTATTATGTATTGGAATCATTATTGTCATAAAAATTTGGCTATCATCGATGTGGGATCACATCCAAAAAAAGCACTTTATTATGCATGTTAATCAAGATCAGAAAGAGCTTGCTCAAGCAAGAACAAAGGCAGTTAATATATTTTGGGTGCCGTCTATGCTGTTTATTATCACACTATTATTAGGGGCCACAATGATTAGTCTTTAAACATTGCTTTAATAAATCAATCTTTAATCCACAATTATAGTTTGATAAGCTAAAAGAAGATGATCAAAAAGTGAAAACTATTAAATCATTATCCTATGAGTATGGGAGAGGGGGGGAATTGTGATTATCATTAAAAAGATTATTGTCAAATTAGTAAGGTTTAATAATTGGATTTTATTTACTTCGACAATTGCACTAATAGCATGTAGTTCACTTATTATGATGTATTTAGAGCCAGAAACATTTACTACACCTTTTGAAGGTGTATGGTGGGTGATGACAACTGTCACAACTGTAGGATACGGTGATCTCTATCCTGTCACTACGCTAGGAAGATTATATGCTATATTTCTCTATTTAGTTGGAATTGGTTTAATTGGTGTCATTATTGGTAAGATTGTTGACTTCTTTGCTACATTCAGAAAGAAGAGGGAGGAAGGAAGAGTGCATTATAAAGGCGAAAATCATCTAGTTATTATTGGGTGGTCAAGAAAAGCAAATTTTGCCATCGAAGAAATACTACAATCAGAAAGTAAAATTGAGTTAGTCATCATTGATACACTGGAAAAGTCACCGATCATAAATGATAGGGTTCACTATGTGCAAGGTTATGCTGCTGATAATGAAACGCTGTCGAAAGCAAATATTTCGAAGTGTAAAGCAGCTATCATCTTTGCTGATGACTCCATTCAAGATGTTCAATTAATTGATGGAAAAACATTGCTTATTGCTACTGCAATTGAACGTCTTGTTCCTAATATACATACTACTGTGGAAATACTATCGGAGGAACATATACAAAATTTTGTCCATGTAAAGGTAGATGAATTTGTCTTAACCCATGAAACTGTCTCCCGTATGGCAGTCCGTTCTGCATTTACAAAAGGTATATCTGCTGTTTATACTCAATTAATAAGCAGAAATGTTGGTGACGATCTATATCAAATTAAGGCGAAGTCTGAGTGGAAAACGTATCGTGATGCTTTCGAACAGTTGTTAGAAGCAGGTGCGACTTTAATCGCAGATAAGGATAAACTAAATATAAATCGCATGTTAGATAAACCTATTCCTAAGAATACATACTTATATGTCATTTGTGATAAAAATACATACCAAAAGATAAGTTAGCAGGAGCAAAAATTATAGAAGAGGTGAAGATGATGGTTGAGCAAATAAATTGGTTAGCTGAGGTTAACAAGCAAAAAGATAGCATCATTCAGACTACACAGGAGTTACTAAAAATTAAAAGTATTTTAGACGAAGAAAATACATCAAAGGAATTCCCTTTCGGGGAAGGCGTTGCTCAAGCTTTGCATTATTTACTTAACAAAGGTAGTGAAGATGGGTTTCAATCAAAGAATGTTGACAACTATGCTGGTCATATAGAATTTGGAGAGGGAGAAGAAAGCGTTGGAGTTCTATGTCATGTCGATGTTGTGCCTGAAGGTAGCGGCTGGTCAAGTGACCCTTTTGGTGCTGAAATTAGAGACGGGAAAATCTATGCACGTGGTGCGATAGATGACAAAGGCCCAACGATTGCAGCATATTATGCTATGAAAATAGTTAAAGAACTTAGCTTACCATTATCACGTCGTGTCCGTATGATTATTGGTACAGATGAAGAAAGTAACTGGCGCTGTGTAGAGCACTACTTTAAGCATGAAGAAATGCCGACAATGGGATTTGCTCCAGATGCTGACTTTCCAATTATATATGCTGAAAAAGGAATAGCTGATATTCATATCATCAAGAAAAAAAATCAAAATCAAATATCATCACAAAACGATATCGTATTAGACAGCTTCCAATCAGGTAGCCGCTTTAATATGGTTCCAGAGTCCGCTGAAGCAAAGCTAACAATTAAAGGAGATGCTGAGCAAATACTGCACCATTTTGATTCCTTTAAATCTGAGCATAAGCTTCAAGGGAAGGGCTATGTTGAAAACACCGATATTATATTACAGCTTGAAGGAAAATCTGCACATGGATCACTACCTCATCTTGGTATTAATGCTGGTATACATTTATTAAGCTTTTTGAAAAGTATACAGCTAGATGAGCAAGCTCAAACGTTTGTTACATTTGTTACTGATTATTTTGAAGAAGATACTAAAGGAAAAGCGCTTAACGTACAATTTGAAGATTATATAACCGGAGAACTGACAATCAATGCTGGGATATTATCTTATCATCGTAACGGTGAAAGCAAAATTGGGATAAATGTCCGTTACCCAGTAACAAACGATTTCGAAAAAACAAAATCATTAATAGAGGCAGCATGTGAAAAGTATGGTATGACAGTACAAATTGTCTCACATATGGAGCCAAACCATGTGGATAAAGACCATGAATTAATAAAGACATTACAAAGAGTTTACCAAGAACAAACAGGTGAAGATGCTACTTTATTATCAATTGGTGGAGGGACGTATGCTCGTTCATTAGAAGCAGGAGTAGCTTTCGGACCATTATTTCCAGGGCGAGAAGAAACAGCACATCAAAAGGACGAGTATATCATTATTGATGATCTATTAAAAGCAACAGCAATTTATGCACAAGCTATTTACGAATTAGCTCAATAATTTAAAATTGTCCGCAAGACATTAATTTGAAGATGTCTTGCGGATTAATACTGTTTATAGACATAATAATAAGATTAGTGAAATTGCACACTAATTGATTTGTCGTTATTTATAAGAAAAAATGAATAATCTAATTGGATGGTGCTTTTTATGGAACTACTTATGAAACGAAACATCAACGTTCAATGGTACTTCGTCTTATTTTACTTTTTCGTTTTCTTTGGAATAGGATCTTTATATCCACTTTTAGGTGTTTATTTAAAAGATGATATAGGATTAACTGGTACACAAATTGGTGTCATTATGTCAATTAGTCCTGTCGTAATGATTGTCATTCAACCTATGTGGGGAATGTTAAGTGATTATACACAAAAACCTAGACAATTGTTAACGTTAGCAATTGTATTGACAGGCGTAGTTGGTATTGTATATTCATATGCTTCATCATATATTATGTTTATTATAATTGCTGCATTATTAGCGGTCATGCAAAGTGCTATCGTTCCAATTTCAGATAGCATGACGCTGACATATACTGAAAGATATCGTAAAAATTATGGGTCTATTCGTTTATGGGGAGCGATTGGTTTTGCTTTCTCTGTATTTATCGTTGGTAAATTAGCTGATATCTATGGTTTAGGTGTTATTTTTTTTGCTTTTGCAATTATATTATTTATTTCAGCCCTTTTTGCAATAAAATTACCAAATGAAAGCCAATCTATGAAAGTAAATCTTAGAGCAGGTCTCTCTCAACTCATTCGATTGCGAAGATTTGTTTTGTTTTTATTAACCACTTTCCTTATTTTTGGTCCTATTCACGCAAATAACACTTACTTCGGTATTTTAATTACTGAAATGGGTGGTTCAACTGGACAGGTGGGGATGGCCTTTCTTTTAGCTGCTGGTAGTGAAGCTCCATTTATGCTATTTGCAGGTCGTTGGATTAAGCGTATTGGAATATTACAAGTACTTTTATTCGCTTCTTTTGTTTCTGGTGCAAGGTGGTTATTTTATTTTTTCGAACCGTCTCTAGCCGTTATCTATGCTACAACAATTGCACAAGGAATTTCTGTAGGCTTTTTTATTCCAGCTGCCCTGCAGTATGTTAGAGATATTGCCCCTAGTAAAGTTCGTGTAACAGCTATTTCTCTTTATTCAGCTGCGGGGATTGGCTTAGGATCATGGTTTTGTAATTTTTTTGGAGGTATCATTTTAGAGCGTTTGTCAATAAATAATGTCTATTTATTTTTTAGTCTTCTGACTCTTGTAGGATTAATTACATTACTTTTTGTTATAATTATTGATAATAAAAGACGAACAGTAAGCTAATGATTTTAGTACGAAAAACCACTTTTTATAGTACTAATTAGATAACAATAGCAGTATGTTTACGAAAAGAGTCTTTTATAATTACTAAGAACAGCTTGAAGAAGATTTGTTAGTTTGTCATTTTTATTTAAACAAAGAAGACGTTTTCATATTTAGTTATAAGTGTTTTTAGTCTTTTACGGTACAATATTTGTGCTAATTATATTCTAAAAAGCTAAGACAAAAATTAAATTAGATAGGTGAGAATAATGGGTAGAAAACCACATTATTTTTTAGCAATTGGCTTACCAGATGAAACGAAAAGAGAATTATATTTAAATAAAGAAAAAATTAAATCTCATTTTCCTTTTAAGTCGTGGGTTCATGAACAGGATTATCATATTACATTAGCATTTTTAGGGAGTATAGAAGATCCTCAACAATTATTAGCATTGATAGAGAAAGTTTCAACAATCGCTGAACAATACAATCACTTCCGGCTTGAGCTTACGTCTTTCGGTACATATGGGCAAGATGAACATCCACGCATTTTATGGTATGGAATACATAACAATGAAACTCTTTTTTTGTTGCAGAAGGATATTTACAACGCATGTATTGAACTAGGTTTCTTACTAGATACACGCCCGTATTCCCCTCATATTACTGTAGGGAGGAAATGGAGGGGTGAACAAATATTTAATATAAAAGCGCTAAACAACGCGTCATGGCTTTTAACTAATCATAAGGTATTTAAAGTCAATCAACTTTCACTCTATCAGACCGATATAGAAAGCATACCAAAATATAAGCCGATCAAGTTTTTTTCGCTAAAAAATAATACTAAATAAATATTAATGAAAATAGCAACAACGTTAACGAAAAGTTCTTGGGAAATGATATAAGGCTGTATTTGCATTAATTCTTTTCGTAATTAAGCTAAACAAAATTTGGGGTATCTTTTCTTCTCTAATGACTATAAAAATCTTATAATAAAACAGTGACTCAAATGTAAGTGTAAGAAGGAACAAAGCTTACGAAAAGAACCTTGGAAAATGATTAGTTAAGGATGTATTCACATTAATTATTGCTGCTCGTAATAAACCTAAACAAGTAGCAACTAAAGTTTGTGGCATCTTTTCTAATCTTGTGACTATAAAAACTCTATTATCACATTAGTGACTCAAACATATGTGTGAAATGCAACAAAGTTAACGAAAAGAGCCTAAGTTAAAAATATGAGTAATGATACTCACAACAAGTTTCCAGCAATATAATAGTTAATACGGTTGTTGAACTTCGCATAAACTTGTGTGAGAGATATAAAATGATGGAAACTTCAAGTTGAAAGTTGGTGAAAGTGATGGGACAACTTATAAAACTTCAAGATTATGTTTCACGATACGAAATTGATACTTATCGTTATCCAAGTCAATATATTAGAATGAAAAAGCAGCAATGGAATGGAATTCGGGTAGCTTGGGAAAACGGAGATTTAGCTGCAAAGGAAGATTTTGATCATGAAAATGATACTGGCTGGGATTCTTTACTAGATAATAAAGATGACAATATTCTATTGAAGTTAAAATCTATGTTCCAACGTAAGCAAAGGGATTCTCAAATAAATAATAACATAGTTAATCATGAGGAGAATAATGACAATAAGGTTGAATGGCGGCTGTTTCATAAAGACAATAGTCCTGAAACATTAGAAGAGTTAATGCAACTATTTCTAGACCGTTTGTTCCAGATTCAACTAAAGTGGGCTAGTTCAACGATTAGAGAAAAGTCGTTAATTGATCGAGATTTTTTTCAAAATCAAGAAATTAAATTTTTCCTTCAAAGATTTCCTGATACGTTCTTAGTATTATATAAGCCTATTTTTTTAGCAAAGCATGCACCTGTTGAATTTGATATTGTCGTTATTACGCCTATTCAAACGTATTGTATTGCATTATTAGAAGATGAAAAAGACAGTGTATTTATTGGTTCCCACAAACGGTTTTGGCTAAAAAAACATGAGGGAAAAGAAAATAAAGTGTTATCACCTACAATATCTTTAAATCGAATGGAAAAAATTATACGAAACATATATGATATTCATGAAATTGAGATGCCGGTTAAAAAAATAATATTGAATCGTTCTGGATATGTCGATTATCTTGATAAGCCAATCGATCTTGAAATCATTGAAAAAAGAAATTATAACGATTGGTTTAATCAGCAAAGAAAGATGGTTTCACCGTTAAAACATATCCAATTGAAGGCGGCTCAGTCATTATTGTCCTATTGTCAAACGTCATCTATCAAACGCTATGAATGGGAAGAGGATCATACAGATCTAATGAAATTAACATAGAAGGTAAATACTATGAAAATTCTTTTTTTTATTGTAAATATTGCAGCCGGAAACGGCAAAGCAAAAACAATCTGGAACGAGGTCAAACAGGAGCTCGGAAAACAAAATATCGAATATCGGTCTTTTTTGACGAACTCACCTGGACATGCAGAGCAGTTGGCGAAAGGAATTGTTAAGAGACATCCGTGGAAGGTTGCTGGCATTGTTGTAGTTGGTGGTGATGGAACAATGCATGAAGTAATTAACGGTTTAGCAGGCTTTTCTAAGATAAATGTAGGCTTTATTTCAGCAGGATCAGGAAATGATTTTGCGAGGGGCTTTTCAGTTCCTCAAGCACCATTAGAGGCTCTAAAACATATAATAGATGATAAAGAATCAAGTTATTCTTTATTTGATTTAGGGCAATATACCATAAGTAACCCTCTAAAGAAATTACGATACTTTGTTAATAATTTGGGAGTTGGCTTTGATGCTGAAGTTGCTAGCAAAGCTAATAAATCCCACTTAAAAAAACGCTTAAATAAAATTGGCTTCGGATCACTTATATACGTCATAATTCTAATACAAACTTTATTTACTTATAAAAGATCAGATGTAACTATTACGATAGATGGAAATATTCATCGTTTTCAAAATGTGTGGTTTATTACTGTTTCCAATCAAGCATATTATGGTGGAGGGATGAAAATAGCTCCACTTGCACAACCAGATGATGGAATATTAGATGTAACAATTGTTCATAATGTATCACGTATAAAATTATTAGCAGTATTTATGAGTGTGTTTTTTGGTCTGCACACAAAGTTTAAAGGTGTAAATATGAAATCAGGTGAGTGTATTGATATTTCAAGTAGAGACTCACTTTTAGTACATGCTGACGGCGAGATAGTAGGCATGTCACCAGTAAATGTAAAAATACAGAACAAGGCAGTCTCCTTTTTTACGACTCACTCTGTAGGAAAATCACATGGAGAAATAATTAGGAGTGAATGAATTTGTTACAGATTAGACGTACCTATGAGGCATTTTTAGATGAAATGAATTTGATCACGATTATTATGCCAAAAATATATAGACAAGGGTTGTCTAACTCTTTTACACTCCAAGGTGACGAGGATGTTAACGAACAATTACAAATTTGTTCTACATTTGATGATCGTTTGTATATAAAGTATGAATGTAAAGCCGCTTGTCCAATAGAAGTTGGTAAAGCATATGCTGTTTATGATGATGAAGGCTGTAGTACTGATTTACAGGTTGGGGCTGTTATTAGAACAGCTAAATTTGATGAGCTATATGCTTATGATGGGAATGATTTAGGAGTTACCTTTTCTAAAGAATACTCACTATTTAAATTATGGGCTCCAAGTGCAACGAAGGTGAAATTAAAAATAACGAATCCCATCGATCACGAGAAGAAATATTACGAGATGAATCGTGGAAATCATGGAGTATGGGATTTACTAGTACATGATGACCTAGAAGGTGTATATTACTCATACCTTGTTTGTGTAAACCTTATTTGGAAGGAAGCCATCGATCCGTATGCTGTAGCTTTATCCGTAAATAGTGAGTATGGTGTCATTGTCGATTTAAATAAAACAGCTATGCAAGATTATAAATTGCCACCTTTAGAGCATGCAACAGATGCGGTTATTTACGAAGTCCATACACGGGATTTTTCTAAACATCCTAATAGCGGTATTAACGGGAAAGGTAAGTATAAGGGACTAATTGAATCACAAACTTCTGAAAGTAGTGGTTCAAATACAGGACTTTCTTACTTGGTAGATTTAGGTGTTACACACGTAGAACTTATGCCTTGTAATGATTTTGCTGGTGTGGATGATCTTACTCCAGAAAAAACATATAATTGGGGATACAATCCACTGCACTATAATGCTCCAGAGGGTAGTTATTCTAGTAATCCTCAAAACCCTTATAATCGTATTAATGAGTTAAAAAAAGTTATTACTACTTTTCATAAAAATGGCTTAAAAGTCGTGTTGGATGTCGTATATAACCACGTATATATTCGAGAACAATCATCGTTCGAAAAAATTGTGCCAGGGTATTTTTTTCGACACGATGAGAATGGGCTTCCATCAGATGGAACAGGTGTTGGCAATGATATTGCTTCAGAACGACGAATGGTGAGAAAGTTCATTATTGACTCTGTTCTCTTTTGGCTTAATGAGTACCATGTTGATGGCTTTCGTTTTGATTTAATGGGTATTTTAGATGTTGATACGATGAATAAAATTAGAACAGCTGTAGATGAGATTGATTCAAGTATCATTTTATTCGGAGAAGGGTGGGATTTACCAACATCCTTGCCAACTGAAATGAAAGCTACAATACAAAATGCAAAAAAACTCCCTAGAATTGGACATTTCAATGACCAATTTAGAGACCGTATAAAAGGTAGTACTTTTAAACTTGAAGATAAAGGGTTTTCTTTAGGTAATAGCTTTCAACTTGATAAGGTTAAGGAAGTTATTACGGGAAGTATAAGCTATAATCAAGCTAAGATAGGTATGTTTGATGAACCTGTACAATCAATTAATTATGTAGAATCACACGATAATCATACGATGTGGGATAAAATGCTTAAAAGCAACGCAGATGAAAATGAAGAAACTCGAATGAAAAGACAGCGTTTAGCTACAGCAATCGTCCTTTTATCGCAAGGTATTCCATTTGTCCATAGTGGACAGGAATTTTTTCGTACTAAATTGGGTGTTGAAAATAGTTATAAATCACCTGATGAAATTAATTGGCTGGACTGGGATAGAAAAGTCAAATATGAACCTAGTGTGCGTTATACGATAGGTTTGCTGTTACTCCGAAAAAAGCATCGCGCCTTTCGGTTTCCTGAATCCAGTCTCATTAGAAAACATATGAAATTTATTACAGATAATGATCAAGTAATTGCTTACCAATTACTTGATGTTGCTAAATATGGTCAGTGGGCATATATTACTGTTATACACAATAGTAGTAAAGATGAACAATTGGTTAAAATAGATAGTGGAGAGGTTTGGGAAGCTGTTTGTCATGGGGATAAAACAGGTATTACACCGCTTATAAAAATGACAGGAAATCATATAATCGTCCCATCAATTAGTACATTGGTATTAATTCGTAATTAGAACTTGTTATTTTTACTTGACTAAAAAAGTAAAAGAGATATAAAATTTAAAGGATGGCTATTATTAAATATTCATATAGCCGTCTTTTTTATTCTAATGAAAAATAAGTATAACTTTTTCTGAGCTATTTTTCGTAGTTCATCTAAGAATAGATATAGCGCCTATCCCCAAGAGGTGACTTTTCTTATACAAGACGACATGTGTGTTGACATTGAGGGTGAAATAGTTGGAGCATATATTAGGTAATGAGTGGGAGATATATCCTGCTGGTGGAGCAACTGGAGAAGCATACTTTGCTCGATTCAATGAACGAAAATTATTTTTAAAACGTAATTCTTCACCATTTCTAGCTGTGTTATCAGCTGAAGGAATCGTACCTAAGTTGGTATGGACAAAACGTATGGCAAATGGTGATGTAATTACAGCTCAACAATGGTTGAACGGTCGCGAGTTAAAGCATGCGGATATGATTGATATTAGAGTTGTGGATTTATTAAAGAAAATTCATAACTCGACAGAATTATTACGGATGCTTACACGGTTAGAGAAAAAACCACTGTTACCAGAGATGATTATAAATGAACTGTTAATTTATTTTCCTATTGAAAAAACAGAAATTCCGGACATCAAGTTTGCATTAACATTTTTACAGGAAGAGCTTCCAGCTATAGAATACAATAATAAAGTTGTTTGTCATTGTGATATTAATCATAATAATTGGTTATTATCTGAAACAAATGAGCTTTATTTAATTGATTGGGATGGAGCGATGATAGCTGATCCTGCTATTGATATTGGCATGTTATTGTATCGTTATATTCCAAAGCATGAATGGAGCTCATGGCTTGAGCGTTATGGAATAGAACTGACTTCAAATTTACATGCACGAATGAAGTGGTACGTTATCGCTCAAACATTAATGTCTATACATTGGTATAAAACGAAGAATAAAGAAAAAGAATGTCAAAACTGGTTAAGCTATTTAAATGAACTTTTATATATAGATAAATAAGGCAATCGGATTAATTTCCGATTGCCTCATATTATGTGATATAACAAAGGTTTTTTCATAAACTTTGTTGCTGCTGTTATTAAAATAGACAGTATAATGAGTTTGATAAAAATGCCCCGAACGCTAGATGTTACTTGCTTAAATCTAAGAGCAAAAAGCAACAAAAATATACGAAAAACAGCCAAATTAAATTAGAATAGTAATAAATGATTTTAATCAGTTCTCATCTTTTTTAACAAGATAAGATGTAATGAACACTTGGTTATACGTATCTATTCATTTGTCGAAAAGGCACAATTAATGCTAAAAAGAGCAGTGGTTTATGTTAATTGTGTAATGTCATCAACCCATTGAGACAACTCTTCTCGATGTGTAGAAATATGATTTTCTAAATTCTGGCTGTTCTTTCCGCTTTGACTGTAATTATATATGTTCTCGAATGTATTATTCAATTCTAATTGACTGTTTGAGTTATTCATTAATGACTTAACAAGACGTTCTACTTGTTCACATTCTGAAACAGTCCCACAGCAATCGGATAGATGGTTTTCTAAAATATCTTTTAATAAATTTATTTGATGATTTTGGTCAAGAGGCATTATGACACTTCCTTTATGTGATTTTGAAAATGATTTATTATTAGTGTTAATTATAGCTGCAAGATCTTCATTAACTGAGAGGAATATAAACCTTCAATAGCAGGGTGAAGCTATTGACAATGAATGATTAAAATCGCGCTTTTCTTAAAGTATGTAATAAGACAGTTTTTATTCAATATGGAGGGAATTATCATGCGTTTACGTAATAAACCTTGGGCAAAAGACCACCTACTTCAATATCCTCAATTTGCAATACAAAATCCTGAGAATAATCAGGGGAAATGGCATGAGATTTTTGGAAATAAGAATCCAATTCATATTGAAGTAGGAACAGGAAAAGGGAATTTTATTACAGAAATGGCGAAAGAACATCCACATATAAATTATATTGGGATCGAGGTCTATGAAAGTGTAATCGTATCGGCACTTGATAAGCTAATTGAGGCTGATCTTCCAAATGTTAAAATAATTAATGCAAATGCAGTTGATTTAGCAGAGTTTTTTGCTAGAGGTGATATTGAAAGGGTTTATTTGAATTTCTCTGATCCATGGCCAAAAAATCGACATGAGAAACGTAGGTTAACGTACCAGTCATTTCTACAATTATATGAAAATTTATTAGTTGACGGTGGAGAAATTCATTTTAAAACAGATAATCAGTCATTATTCGAGTACTCATTAATGAGCTTTTCAAAATATGGCCTGCAGCTAACTTATGTTAGTTTGGACCTTCATAAAAGTGATTTTAAAGGCAATATTATGACTGAATATGAACAAAAGTTTTCATCTAAAGGACAAAGAATTTACCGGTGTGAAGTGAAATATTCGTGAAATAAGAGAGATAGACACATATGAGAACTCATATGTGTCTATTTTTGCTCTAAGTGTTAAAATGAATTAAATAGGAGAGGTGGGATAATATGGAGCAATTACGTCTTGGGAATTTTACATTAACATGGTTAAATGGTGGGGTAACTCATTTGGATGGTGGAGCTATGTTTGGCGTAGTACCAAGGCCTCTTTGGTCAAAGAAATACGCCGTAAATGACTTAAATCAAATTGAACTAAGGACTGATCCGATTTTAATACAATATGAACAAAAAAACTACTTAATAGAGTCTGGGATCGGGAATAATAAATTAACAAGTAAACAATTACGTAATTTTGGAGTAATTGAAGAGTCGTCAATAGATCAATCCTTAGCAAAGCTAAATTTATCAACAGCCGATATTGATTTTGTATTAATGACGCATATGCATTTTGATCATGCTTGTGGTTTAACAAAATGGGAAGACGATAAGCTTATGCCAACATTCCCAAATGCACAAATTATTACATCTGAGGTTGAATGGCATGAAATGAAGCATCCTAATATACGTTCAAAAAACACATATTGGGAAAACAATTGGGTACCCATTGAAACAAAGATTAGAGCATTTACTGATGAAATTGAACTCGTCAAAGGCTTGAAGATGATTCATACTGGTGGTCATAGTGATGGCCATTCAATTATTGTCATTGAAGAGGGAGATGAAATGTTAATACATATGGCAGACTTAATGCCAACACATGCACATCAAAACCCATTATGGGTAATGGCATACGATGACTATCCAATGAATTCTATTGAACAAAAGCAGGAATGGATGCAGTTTGGAATGAAAAAGGGAGCATGGTATAGCTTTTACCATGATGCATTATATCGAGCGATAAAATGGGACGAAGTGGGAGAAGTTATTTCTACAATTAAAAGAGAGAAATGAGTAAGGTCACATATACCCCATCACCTTTGAGTTAATTGAGCTTTTTAATCGGAACTAAACGTAAACTATATTGCCTTATTTACAAAATTACAACAGCAAAATGAGGCTTTACGTGCTAGCCATCTTTTTATAAAAGTAAAGATCCGACAAAACTCAGGCTATGTACGTCGTAACAGTTCTTTCTTTATTTGATAAAAACCAACTTATGCGAGCACTGCTTTCTAAAATAGCGAGTTTCACCATTTCTATTCACTATAGAAAATGGTGAAACTGATCTATGCTATATACGTAAATTAAACTACTTCTAATATAGTACCTGTTTGTGCATCTACAATAAATGCATATTGTGTGCTTTGTCCATCCTCATTTCTACTAATACCGCCCTCGTATACTCTGTAATTAATATGATCCTTTTTTATACTCTTTGGCGACATATTGATCCAAGACCCATTAATACTACCATTCTCCTTAAAGGCATCTTTCGCTATCTTTAGTGCTTTTTCAGGTGATATTAACGTGTTGGAAATTGAATTTTGAACAACATATGCTCCTGCTAGTCCAACACCAATACCAAGAATAAACTTTTTCCAACCCATCTAAAATCTCTCCTTTGCAAATAAAAGTAGTGTTAAATCTTTTTAAGAAATATTTAGAAGATTACGCTATTTTTTAAAATCAATATTTTTCTCTTTTAGATAATTTTACTAATATGTGTAATTTTAATCAAACGAATTTGAAGTGAAAAAGGTTGAAGTGGAAACAATATAAAAAATTCGCTACAATGAACGATGTACAAACTAAATATATACTTGCAATGTTTTCATCTGATTTATTCAAAGAGAGTATATTTGGTGTATGCTTGACAAGAAATCTATTAATGATTTAGTAAACCTTGAATTTTGTCGAATTGAAGAGTGGAAATTATGCATTAGTACACGATAAACCCTTTAAAACTATTTAAGAGCTACGACGAAATAGCACTAAAGAGAGGAAAATGACAATGAATAAAGACACACTAGATTTGTTTAAAACTTTAACGGAATTGCCAGGAGCTCCTGGGAATGAGCATGCAGTTCGTAATTTTATGCGACAAGAAATTGAAAAATATTCAGATGAGATTGTACAAGATGGACTCGGTAGTATTTTTGGTGTTAGGAGAGGGGATAACAATGGTCCAACTATAATGGTAGCGGGCCATATGGACGAAGTAGGCTTTATGGTAACCCAAATTACTTCTAGTGGACTTATTCGGTTTCAAACACTAGGTGGTTGGTGGAGTCAAGTGTTACTTGCACAACGTGTACAGGTAATCACTGACAATGGTCCAGTCATTGGTGTAATTAGCTCAATTTCACCACATTTGTTGGAAGAAGAACAAAGAAACAAGCCAATGAAAATTAAGGATATGCTAATCGATATTGGTGCAGACAACAGAGAAGATGCTTTGGAAATTGGAATTAGACCAGGTCAACAGATTGTGCCTTTCTCTCAATTCACACCTATGGCAAATAATAAGAAGATACTGGCTAAGGCATGGGATAATCGGTATGGATGTGGACTTTCTATTGAATTATTAAAGGAGTTAAAAGATGAGCAATTACCTAATGTCCTTTATTCAGGAGCAACCGTTCAAGAAGAGGTAGGATTAAGAGGTGCACAAACAGCCGCAAATATGATACAACCGGATCTCTTTTTTGCTTTAGATGCCAGTGCTGCCAATGATACTACAGGGGATAAAAATGCATTTGGGCATCTTGGGCAGGGAGCACTTCTCAGAATATTTGATCGCTCTATGATCACACATCGTGGTATGCGAGAATTTGTTTTAGATACAGCCGAATCAAATAACATCCCTTACCAATTTTTTGTTATGCCGACAGGTGGTACAGATGCTGGGAGAGTCCACATGTCTAATAATGGTGTACCTTCAGCTGTCATTGGAATATGTTCTCGTTATATTCATACTCACGGTTCGATTATTCATGTCGATGATTATGCTGCAGCCAAAGAGCTAATAGTAACTTTAGTAAAAGCGTGTGATCAAACAACGGTTGACACAATACGTAATAATAGCTAGGAAAGATATTTTCTCCAATAGGACTTTTCTATGATTATTACAAAATTAGTAAAGCTTTTGTCATACTCAACAATAGAAAGTTATGATAGTATATAGGGTATGGTATAGGTATTTTGTCCGATAGAGAATGACCTATGTAGAAGAACAATAGAATTCATTTTTAACCAATCATCTTGTTTTTCAAAGGAGGAGAAAATAATCATATGAAAAAAATATTTAGCGTACTTTTCATAAGTATCCTTTCTCTTGTGCTATTTGGATGCAATGCTTCAATAGAAGAAGAAATTACACAAACAAAAGATCAAATGAAAACATTGTCTCAAAGCGAACCTTCTGAACCAAATAAAAGTAATGAACAATTTTCTTATTTTTTGCCGGATAACATGAGGATAGAAGATGATGAATCGTTAAATAATATTGTATTTATAGAAGGTAAACAGCATTATATCTTATTTGTTAATCCTCAAGAGGACGTTAACAGTAAAGTATTGTATGAAGACATTAAGAAATCTGATGGTGACAACATAATTGATGAGACAATAGAAAGTGATAAGGATTTTACCTATACTGTAGTGAATGAAATAGAAGATAAATCGTATGAAGTAACTGTTGGAATTGGAGGAGTTAAAATGACGACTGTTACTAAAGCGAAAGCTATCTCTGAGAGCGCTGAAAAAATGTTGAATATTGTTAAATCAGTTTCTGTTAAATAGTTTTTTTCTGAAATGTGAGGAATTCGCAAAATGGCAACTGTCATTAGAATTCCTTTTTTTGTTAGGCTCTGTTGTTACTATTTTTATTAAAAAAAACGATATGATGAGTTTTATGAGAGCTCATAATTGTAAAAGTAGAAAAGATACCATGTTAAATCAAGGTAATAACAAAAGGCTGTTCGTATTAATTGTTGCTTTTGTTTCTAAGATATAAGCACATATTCAACTTTTTATTATACCTCATTTGATCACAATGTAAGAAGAGCTTTACTGCTCTGAAACTACGGTGCTTTTTTAGGCTAAGGAAGTTTGTTTTGTTTTTCTTAAGTACTGTTTACTTGTATGAGATTAATTAGTTTGGTATGATCCGAATTAAGAAAATGAAATGATGAAACATAGGGGGCATGTATTTTTTATGCAAAAGTTAGAAAGTGTACAGCAGTATAATGAGGTTATTCAAAATGATAAAGTGATTCTCATGTTTTCCGCAGACTGGTGTCCTGATTGTCGAGTAATCGAACCTGTTCTTCCAGAAATTATGGAGAAATATAATACTTACTCATTTTATTATGTAGATCGGGACAAGTTTGTAGATTTATGTGTAGAACTAAATATATTTGGTATTCCTAGCTTTCTTGCTTTTCACAATGGTGAAGAAGTTGGTCGGTTTGTAAGTAAAGATAGAAAAACAAAAGAAGAGATTGAGCAGTTTATTAATGAATTGTAATTAAATCTTTTAAACCTGAACAAATAAGATTATAAGAGAGAAGGGCGAGGTGGGATAAAGTTGAAGATGGACAGTAACAAAATGAGAAATAAGCTTACTGAAAGATTATCCCGTCCCAATTGGAACATAGTTTACGATCGTGAAAAGGATAATCTACGTATAGAAGATGTAAAAACAAAAAAAGGGCTGACTGTTTCATTACCTGGAATTATATCAAAATGGGAAAATGAGAAAGAAAAGGCGATCGATGAGGTTGTTTATTATATCGAGGAATCGTTAACAGTTATGAATGAGCAGCTGCATCTGGAAGGGAAAGAAAAGAATATTTTCCCGGTCATTCGCTCAACATCTTTTCCAACGAAATCAAATGAAGATTCTAAGTTAGTATTTGATGACCATACAGCGGAAACACGAATCTTCTATGCACTCGATTTAGGAAAGACATATCGGTTAATAGATGAAAAAATGTTAGATCAAGAAAACTGGAATATTGATCAAATAAGAGAAATTGCAAAATTTAATGTGAGATCTTTAGACGTCCCAGTTAAAGAAGATCAAGTTGCTAATAATATTTACTATTTTGTTAATTCTAATGATGGCTATGATGCTAGCAGGATATTAAACGAGCGACTTTTACAAACATTTGATGATAAAATAGAAGGCACGATGGTCGTTGCAGTACCACACCAAGACGTATTAATAATAGCAGATGTTAGAAATGAAACTGGATATGATGTTCTAGCTCAAATGACAATGAGCTTCTTCTCTAACGGGAGAGTCCCTATAACTGCACTTTCTTTTTTATATGAACAAGGAGATTTAGAACCGATATTTATTTTAGGGAAAAATAAGCGACAACATTAAAATTATCAAAGATAGATTTGATTTTTAGTCACTAGTCCAACTAGTGGCTTTTCTTATTTACTCCTTCGTTGTACACTTATAATAAGTGAGAGTAGAAAGTTAGTAATGAAAGAGTGATTTATGATGAATTGGATAAAAAAATTTTTCCAGCCTGATGAAGAGGAAATTGCTAACGAACATAATAGTAATGAAGAACTGACAAATGTCCGATACAATAACAAAATCGAAGCTAAAATGACATATAAGTATCCAAAAGGAAAATTTCGTTTTCCAGTCATCCCTGATGAGGAAGTTAGGTCATCTACAAAAACTGCATCACCAACTCCTGTACAAGAGGAAACAAATATAAAACAACAAACTAGCAAAATGTCTCGTAAAGTTACGATCCAAAAAGAAATTAAAAAAACGCCCTTTCGTCCAACAGAAGTGGCTTCACCAATTTACGGTTATGCTCCACGGGAGGACCAAGAAGTTGTAGAGATTGAAATACCAGCCACTAAAGCTGAAGAAGTGCAATCTTCTGAGGGTTTGATTACAAGTAATCTTGAAATAAAACCTGAACCGATTAATATGCTCTCAGATGCACCCATTGCAAGTAATGAAAAAGATGTGCAGGTAAATCAAGATTCCGAGTCTAGTATTACTGATATGAGCTCGAGCGATAACAATAATGTACAAGAAGAACAAGTGGATAATGAAGTTCAAGATATTGAA
This sequence comes from Cytobacillus sp. Hm23, assembly GCF_051842895.1. Lineage (NCBI taxonomy): Bacteria > Bacillati > Bacillota > Bacilli > Caryophanales > Bacillaceae > Cytobacillus > Cytobacillus sp. Hm23. Next base: position 84,975 of record NZ_JBPXRQ010000010.1, on the reverse strand, counting down.
ACGACTAATCATCATTCAAATGATGAGACAAGCAATCGTTTTCAGCCTAAGAAAAGAAGTCGAATTCCATTTAATGTTATCATGCTCAAACAGGATAAGAAGAAGCTTAAAAGCGAAAACAATAAAACAGAAAACAATAAAACAGATAACAATAAAACAGATAACAATAAATCAGGTAACAATAAAACAGATAACAATAAATCAGGTAACAATAAAACAGCTAAAAAAAATGGGTCATACCTTTTTCCACAGATCGCTTTATTACATAATCCACCTGAACAACAAGCGGAAAATGGCGAGTGGCTCAGCCAACAGCGAGAGCTATTAGATCATACGCTAGCTAATTTTAAAGTAGGAGCTAGCGTTGTAAATGTGACACAAGGTCCATCGGTTACTAGGTTTGAAGTTCACCCGCAGCCGGGTGTTAAAGTAAATAAAATAACGAATTTAGCAGATGATATTAAATTAAGTTTGTCTGCGAAGGATATTCGTATCGAAGCACCGATACCAGGGAAAAATACTATTGGTATAGAAGTGCCCAACATAAAAAGTAAACCTGTGTATCTACGCCAAATAATAAAAAGCAAGCAGTTTACAGAGCAATCTTCAGCATTAACAGTCGCACTTGGGTTGGATATTTCTGGAACTCCAATTGTTACTGATTTAAATAAAATGCCTCATGGTCTTATTGCTGGAGCAACTGGCTCAGGGAAAAGTGTTTGCATTAATGCGATGATAATTAGTTTACTTTATAATGCAGCACCACATGAAGTAAAATTATTATTAATTGATCCAAAGATGGTTGAATTAGCGCCGTATAATCATATCCCTCATTTAGTTAGTCCTGTAATAACCGATGTAAAGGCAGCGACAGCAGCATTAAAGTGGGCGGTAGAGGAAATGGAACGTCGCTATGAATTATTTGCTCATAGCGGTGTAAGAGACATTAATAGATACAACGAATTGGTTAAAAGTAAACGAGAAGCAAGTGGAGAATTACCTTATCTAGTTATTATCATCGATGAATTAGCTGATTTAATGATGGTATCACCAGGTGATGTTGAAGAAGCGATTTGTCGTATCGCTCAAAAAGCAAGAGCATGTGGCATTCATTTAATAGTCGCAACACAGCGCCCTTCAGTTGATGTAATTACTGGCTTAATTAAAGCAAACATACCTACTAGAATCGCGTTTTCTGTATCGTCTCAAGTTGATTCTCGCACAATTATTGACACGAATGGAGCGGAAAAGCTATTAGGTAAAGGTGATATGTTATTTTTAGAAAATGGTTCATCGAAGACATTACGTGTTCAAGGGAATTTTGTATCTGATGATGAAATTGAGCAAATAGTTGGCCATGTAAAAAATCAAATGAAACCTTCTTACATTTTTCAAGAAGAAGAGCTGTTAAAAACAAGTGTTGTTAACGACAACAGTGATGATTTATTTTTACCAGCTTGTGAGTATGTAGTTGAACATGGCGGTGCTTCTACTTCAGCATTACAACGGAGCTTTCGAATTGGTTATAATCGTGCTGCCCGTTTAATCGATATGATGGAGGAACAAGGAATAATTTCAGAGGCAAAAGGAACAAAGCCGCGTGATGTTCTAATCACAAGAGAAGAGCTTAGCTTGTTACAAGAAACTAGTACATCATAAAAAGAAATGGTATTCTGAATAATATAAACTAGTAGCATCAATAGCTTATGTTTGCGTATGTTGGTACATATTAGAATGATATAAGGAGTTCCTTAGGTATGAAAGAAATAGAATTAAAGTTACAAGGGAAAATTAGCAGACTTACTAATCAGACATTTAAGTTTGACGAACGTGTAAAAGACGGATGGTTTTCGGCTGTTTATTTTTTGAAAACAAAAGAAATCATTGAAAAGTTTAAGCCCGATAATATTGTTACGATGCAGTTCTTTCAGAAAAATCATGCAGTTTTATGTGGTACGGATGAAGTGATTGCACTATTAAATACATTTGTTGATAACCCACAAGAACTAGAAGTTTATTCTTTGAAGGACGGCGACAAAATTAGTCCTTTTGAAACTGTATTAACTATAACTGGTCCGTATCAAAGTTTTGGTTATTTAGAGGGAATTATTGATGGCATATTAGCACGAAGAACATCTGTTGCTACTAATGTATATAACGTTGTAAAAGCAGCAGGGTTATCTGGTATTCAAAAGCCAATTATATTTATGGGTGATCGTGATGATCATTTTACACAGCAAGCGGGGGATGGATACGCAGCTTATATAGGTGGTTCCACTGCACAAGCTACTCATGCGATGAATGAGTGGTGGGGTAAAAAAGGTATGGGGACGATGCCACATGCTCTTATCCAGTTATTTGATGGTGACATTGTTGCAGCGACGAAGGCATATCATGATGTTTTTCAAGAAGAAGAGCTTATAGTATTGGTCGATTATAATAATGACAGTATAGTTGATGCTTTAAAAGTTGCTAGAGAGTTCGGAGAGAAACTGAAGGCTGTTAGAGTTGATACATCAAGAACGATGATTGACCAATATTTTGTTAGACATCCTGAAGTCCTTGGTACGTTTGATCCAAGGGGAGTGAACCCTCCACTTATATTTGCCTTAAGGGAAGCACTTGATCGAGAAGGATTTGAACATGTTAAAATAGTTGTAAGTGGCGGATTTAATGAAAAGAGAATTACTGAATTTGAAAAACAAAATGTACCAGTGGATATATATGGTGTAGGGAGCAGTTTATTAAAAATCCATATTGGTTTTACAGGAGACAATGTTTTATTGGATGGTGTTCCACAAGCAAAAGTGGGACGACGTTTTCGACCGAATGAAAGACTTGAAAAGGTTGAACTATAATAACAAAGGTAGTTTTCAAGTAGATGTTGATACTTTCGTTTAAAAAAAGAAAGTATCAACCACATTTCGTGGTATCTTTTTTTTAAAAACGACTTTAGCTATTTTAAACAGTTATAGAATAATCTTACTTTAACTGTAGATGGTTTTATAACTGTAAGTATCTGTATTACAAATTACATGGTTTTCATCTACAATCAATGGTATAATGTTCAAATATGAAATCATTGAGGTTTAATGTTTTCAAAGGTTAGCAAATCTAGATAAGTGTCATATACTGTCTTACAGATATACGAAAAGTTGGAGGTTCTTCATATGACAGTTTACCATTTTGTCGGTATTAAAGGTACTGGAATGAGTCCGCTAGCTCAAATACTTCATGATATGAATTACGAGGTTCAAGGCTCTGATATTGACAAGCGTTTATTTACACAACAAGGACTTGAAGAAAGAAGAATACCATTTTTTTCTTTTAATAAGGAAAATATTAAGCCAGACCATACTGTAATTGCTGGTAATGCTTTTCCTGATACACATGAAGAATTAGATGCAGCGAATAGATTAGGTGTACCAGTCATAAGATATCACCGTTTTTTAGGTGATTTTATGCAGAAATTTACTAGTGTTGCAATTACAGGATCTCACGGGAAAACATCTACAACTGGACTTTTATCTCATGTGATGAGAGGTGCACATCCTACTTCATTTTTAATTGGAGATGGTACTGGAAAGGGAGTAGAAAACAGTAGATATTTTATTGTGGAAGCGTGTGAATATCGACGTCATTTCCTTTCTTATTATCCCGATTACGCAATTATGACAAATGTTGATTTTGATCATCCTGATTATTTCTCAAATGTGGATGATGTATTTGATGCATTTCAAGAATTAGCATTACAAGTTCAAAAAGGAATCATTGCTTGTGGTGATGATGAACATTTACAAAAAATTCAAGCTAAAGTGCCAGTATTGTACTATGGCTTGAATGATGATAATGATTTTCAAGCTAGAAATGTAGAAAAAAGTTCTGATGGAACCACGTTTGATGTATTTGTTAGAAATACTTTTTTCTCATCTTTTAAGATACCTACTTTCGGTAACCATAATGTATTAAATGCCCTCTCAGTCATTGCTTTGTGCCATTATGAAAATATTGATTTATCTGTTATTAAAGAGCAACTCCAAACATTTGAGGGTGTGAAAAGAAGGTTTAGTGAAAAGAGAATAGGTACTCAGGTATTGATCGATGATTATGCACATCACCCGACAGAAGTAAAAGCAACGGTGGAGTCAGCAAGGCAAAAATATCCTGATAGAGAAATTGTCGCTGTGTTTCAACCACATACGTATACTAGAACCCAAACTTTCTTAGATGAATTTGCTACTAGCTTACAACTTGCTGATCAAGTATATTTGTGCGATATTTTTGGATCAGCCCGTGAAAATCAAGGTAAGCTTTCTATCTTTGATTTACAAGCAAAGGTAGATGGGAGCATGTTAATAAATGAGAAAGAAATTGAACGATTGAAGCGTCATGAAAATAGTGTGCTGTTATTTATGGGAGCTGGTGATATTCAAAAGTTTGAAGAAGCATATGAAAAGACAATTAAATAAACATGCATACAAATTAGAATTTGTGGCATAGCTGTATGTAAAACCACATCGTTCTCTTCAAGAAAGATTAAATTTTACAATAGCAGCCTAAAGAAATAACCAAGCCATTTTCATAACGAAATATATAACTAATTTATACACATACACTAAACGCTCAGAGCTTATGCTCTGAGCGTTTTTTAACGGTTAGTGTAGTACATTTTTTCTCTTAAAATAATGGTAAAGCTTGCAGGAGTATCCAAGGTGAATCTCCTTTGTTATTGCTTATTTTAGATTTTCTGGATTTAATGCTTCAAGTTCTGGGATGACGAAACGGCCGTCCTTTCGAATGAGGACATCATCAAAGTAAATTTCTCCACCTCCATATTCAGGGCGTTGGATCATGACCATATCCCAGTGAATATTAGAGCTGTTCCCATTATATGCTTCATCATAACATTGCCCAGGAGTAAAATGGAAACTACCATCTATCTTTTCATCAAATAAGATATCTTGCATTGGATGTTGGATGTATGGATTTACACCTATTGCAAATTCACCTACATATCGAGCACCTTCATCAGTATCAAAAATTTTATTAATACGTTCATTATCATTTGAGGTAGCCTCGATTATTTTGCCGTCTTTAAATGTAAGTTTTACATTTTCGTATGTAAAACCTTGGTATGGAGATGGGGTATTATAAGTAATTGTTCCGTTTACCGATTCCCGTACTGGGGCAGTATAAACTTCACCATCAGGAATATTTCTGAGACCAGCACATTTAACTGCTGGGATATTGTTAATAGAGAAAGTTAAATCAGTTTCTACACCCGTTATTCGAACCTTGTCTGTTTTATTCATTAAATCAACTAAGCTATTCATCGCAGTGGCCATTTTACCATAATCTAAATTACAAACATTAAAATAGAAGTCCTCAAACGATTCAGTACTCATTTTCGCTAGTTGAGCCATTGAAGATGTTGGATATCGCAATACAACCCACTTTGTTTTTGGTACACGTATTTCTCGATGTACTTTATTTAGAATTGTATTTCCATATACTTTCATATTTTCATCAGGGACGTCCGATAATTCATTAATGTTATTACCTGAGCGAAGGCCAATATATGCATCCATATCTTTCATCACATTTGCTTCATAGTCAGCTATCAAGTTATAGTGGTCATCTGCTGCTCCCATTAATAATGCACGGTCAACTTGTTGATCCTTTAATGAAACAAATGGTTGACCGCCTGCAGCATATGCTTCTTTAACTAATGCTACAACAAGCTCTTTTTCCAGTCCAAAATTCTCTATTAGAACCTTTTCACCTTTTTGTAAACTAACGGAATAGTTTATTAAATTCTTAGCCAATGTGTTAATTCTTGGATCTTTCATCATAAATTCCTCCAAATTGTTTTAAAAATTGTGAAGCTACATCGTTTAACTCAAAACCTCATTTAAAGTATATACATAATGTTACTAACAGATTAATACAATTAATTGATCTTGAGCTATCCTATATTATTGTAACCGAAAATATTTGTTTTGTATTACTGAAATACTATGAGTATCCATTTAAAAAATGCAAAAATTTAACTTTATATATTTTTAGAGAGGAACATACTAGATGTACGTCGAATTTAAAAGATAATTAGGTTATTATGGCTGAAAAGGAGGTAACGTTAGGTTGATGTGGATTGTTTATATTAGTGTAGCTATTGTAGCAGTTGCTTTCGTTGTACTAGTAATTTTTTTAGCAAAGACATTAGTTTCATTACAACTTACGTTAAAAAGTGTCGCACATACTCTGTCTTCACTAGAAAAACAAGTGGAGGGAGTTACATCAGAAACAACTGATTTATTAAAGAAAACAAACATTCTCGCTGAAGATATTCAAAAAAAATCCGAAAAGTTAAATTCAGTTGTAGATGCCGTTAATGATGTGGGTACGTCTGTTCATCGATTTAATAAATCAGTACAAGAGGTTTCTACATCTGTTGTGAATCAATTAGAAGATAATCAAGAGAAAGTGACTCAAGTAGTTCAATGGGGAAGTGCAGCAATTGATTTATGGAATAAGTGGAAAAGTAAATCTAAATGAGTCATTAATCCCAATTAATTTCAGTGGTTTGTATAAGTCTACTCCACTTGAAGAAGCATGATACTTTGTGGGGGAGCTTGAATATACATTTTGAATACATTAATGAAGGAGGAGATAATACGATGAGCAAAGATGGGATCAATACAAAAGATTTTCTGATTGGTGCTTTAGTCGGTGGTATTGTAGGAGCTTGTACTACTCTATTCTTGACTCCTAAATCGGGAAAAGAGTTAAGAAGTGATATTAATGAACATGCGGTAATTGTTAAAGATAAAACTGGTCAAATCAAAAATACAGTCATGGAAAAAGGTTCATCTATTGCAGGTACAGCGAAGGATAAAACAGCAGGGTTCAGAAAAACAGTTGCTCAGCAATCTTCTAACATCGTAACTAAAATGAAAGAAATGAAAAGAAATGGCGATTCTGACATACCAACTGCTATAACAAATGAGAAAGAGGAACCAACATTAACTAAACAAAAAAATGAATATATTACCATTGGACAAAATGATGTTGATATTCAAAAAAAGCTTGAAGAAACTGAAAAAGCTATTGAGGATATGGAAAGTTCAATTCAATTGAGTAATAAGTAGTGGAGTGTTATGATTACTTCACTACCTATTTTTTTTTGGAAGAATTTCAGAGATAACTAAGCAAAAGGTAAAAAGCACCTTCTAATGAAAGGCTTCCAGTACTTGTCTGAGATAATTAAGGAGCTTGCGCATTTCTTGTTATCTAGCTTCAGCACTTATTTCTTTGAGTCGCAATAGATCTGGATGAATATTGCATGTTCAAGAGAAAGAATGTCAGGGCCTGCTGGGGGTTAGAAAGAAGAACATTTACGCTTTTTTAAGGTTAGGAGGATTTATATTGGCAAAAGTAAAAATATCATCTAAGGAACAATTTGAAAAGCTTATTAATGAACATTCAAAGTTTTTAGTAATGAAACATAGCTTAACATGTCCGATTAGCAGTTCAGCATTTAAGGAATTTGAAAAATATAATAATGAAAATGAAGAGCTTCAAATATTTTATTTATATGTACAGGAATCAAGAGCTCTTTCGAATTTTATAGCTGAAAAATATAGTACTAAACATGAATCTCCACAAGTTTTACTAGTGCAGGATGACAAGGTCATTTGGCATGCATCTCATTGGAACATCACTTACGATACATTAAAAAAGCACGTAGGATAAAGGAGTGGGAGGATCAACCTCCCACTCCTTAACGTTTGACTGATTTTGCATAAATTGTTGTTTTTCGTACTAATTCTAATTAGTAAAAATAGCAATATAGCTTACGAAAAGTGCCTTATGATTACACATATGAGTTTTTATCCTGAAAGACGATACGTAGCTCATCTCCTGGTTCAATAATATCTTTAAACGATACTTCTTCATTGTTTCTAAGTAATGCGTAACCGCCATGAGCATTGTCAGGTAAATTAAATTCTATATGTGTAAATATGTCTTGGAAGATAAATGGTTCAACAGTTTTACTTACTACTTCAATGTGATCTCCGCTATATAAGATATCGGCTTCATTTAGTTTAGTTCCATTTTTATAAATTTCATTTATACTTTTTGTTAATAATATTTGCTTATGATTAAACTGAATTGGAATTGTTTGAGTTAACATAATCCCCTTCAATTCAGCTAAGTCTTTAACAGTTAATGTAGATTTAGAGAAATTAATGACAATATTATCATTATTTGCAAAGCTAGATGTTGGAGGCACTTTCACACCATTACGAGTTATGTATCCAGACATAGAGGGAATTTTCATCTCTTGTTTATTGATCACTAAAGAATATGTAAGCGACTCAGAGTGTATATTTTCATTTTGTATGAAATTTAGTAACCCCTTAATAGTAGAAGGAAATTTACAATGAATGTTATCATGATCAATAACAAAACTATCTGCGGTCACCTCTTGCTTGTTTTTAAAAAATTTTGCAACTATTTTATGTTTTTGTCCATTAATCGTGATGTGTGCTGAAGGTATTTGATCAATAACATCTTTGATTTGTACTCGAGCTGGACTTCCATCACGGCCTTTTTCTATAGCAATATGGTCACCTTGTTGAATTAAATCATCAAGTGAGCACGGTTCATTGTTTTTTAATAACTTAGGTGGAAGACCGTAATTTCCTGGCAAAGTAACTTTTTGTCCATTTAATGTAATTATGATTGCCATACCAGGTTTGCCGTACAGTTTATTCATTTCTATGCCCGCTGATAGTAAACAATCACCAACAGTTAGTTTTTTTATATCAAATAGTCTAATAGATTTGTCATTTACTTTCACGCTCAAATACTGAACAGGTGTTTGTTTAGCTGCAATACCTATTCCAATAGGAGTGACTAGTTCAGGCCCTTTTTGAATGTTTTCAGATAAAATTAGTCTTTGAATTGCATCAATGCCACGAATGGCGACTCGATTTTCCGGTAGCTCTAGGTATGAAGCAATTCGTTTTGGCAATTCAGGTGTTAAACTACCGCCCCCTACTAGCATCACTGCCTTTGGAGGTTTATGCTGATTTAATGTTAGTATTTCACTTACTATGGAGGATGCCAGTTTGTCTATGGAGGAAGAAATTTGTTTAATAACCTCATGTTTAGGAACCTCTGTCTCAAATCCTAAAATATCTGTAATCGTAATGGTCCCTTGCTTATATAGCTCTCGCTTCGCTTTTTCAGCGAGTGGAAAATCAAGTAAGTAGCCATCGCTTATAGCTTCTGTAATTTCATCACCTGCAATTGGTACCATCCCGTAAGAAACAACTGTTCCAGCATCTGTAATCGCAATATCAGAAGTACCTGCACCTATATCAACTAATGCTACATTTAATCGACGCATTGTTTGGGGTATCAGTACATTAATGGCTGCGATCGGTTCCAGCGTGAGAGCTTCCATTTCTAAATTAGAGCGCTGTAGTGCCGATATAAGAGATTCGACAACGACTCTAGGCAAAAATGTGGCAATTATTTCAACAGAAGCAGTTTCACCTTGTTGGTCTATTAAATTGCCAATTTCTTCATCATCTAGCTTATAGCATATGACAGAGTACCCTACACAATAATAATGATAGCTTTTATCTTCCTTATTATTTGACGCTAAGTTTTTTTGGGCCTGCTGAACAGCGCTTAATTCAAAATGCAGTACGTCTTGCTTTGTCATGATCGGCTTTCCTGAAATAGGCATAGTAACTATACCACGTTCAGTTTTTAATGCTCTCCCTGCTGCAGCTACACATACTTTATCTAATTTCCCATGTCTACTTTCTAGTTCTGTTTTTATTTCTGTTATTACTTTTGAGACAGCCAATACATCATGAATCTGCCCATCAAGCATTGCTCTTTCAGAATGCTCTTTTGTTACAATATCAACAATTTCAAAATTGTTATCTTTTTCCTTAACTATTATGCCGTTAACAGATCTTGTTCCTATATCTAATGCAAAAATCGTAGGTAGTAAGGTCAAAGCTTCTCACCTTCTTCACAATTAATCAAAATACTTTAACACTTAAAAGCGTTTAAATATTAAAGTTTTTTAGTGACAACACAATTGAATTCGTATATAATAAACTCTAATTACATGAAATGTACCACACTTTCCACATCTAATAAAGTAATCTGAGCATAATATATTTGCTATATCATTATTAGATGAGGAATCAAACTTATAATTTGTCATTCAAAAAGCGGAACCAAAGTTCCTGATTTGAATACACTTTATCATAGTCGAAAGGATGAAAGAGATGAGTAATAAACAATTAGACGAGCTAAGGTTAAAAGTAGAAGAGATTAACATGCAATTATTGAAGTTAATAAATGAACGTGCAACTCTTGTACAAGAAATAGGAAAAGTGAAAGAAGCACAAGGTGTTAATCGTTTTGATCCTGTTAGAGAACGAAAAATGTTGGATTTAATTAATGAACAAAATGATGGACCTTTTGAGACTTCAACATTGCAACATATTTTTAAAGAAATATTTAAGGCAGGGCTGGAACTACAAAAAGATGATCACCGTAAAGCATTATTAGTTTCTAGAAAGAAAAAACCAGAAGACACAATTATTGATATAAAAGGTGAAAAAATTGGTGATGGAAATCATCACTTTGTTATGGGGCCGTGTGCAGTTGAAAGCTATGAACAAGTTGCATCAGTAGCAAACGAAATTAAGAAGCATGGATTAAAGCTTCTCCGTGGAGGAGCGTTTAAGCCACGAACATCTCCATATGACTTCCAAGGTTTAGGTGTAGAAGGATTGAAAATACTTAAACAAGTTGCAGATGAATATGATTTAGCAGTTATTAGTGAAATTGTTAATCCAGCTGATGTTGAGAAAGCAGTAGATTACATTGATGTGATACAAATTGGTGCAAGAAATATGCAGAACTTTGAATTACTCAAAGCTGCTGGGGCAGTGAATAAACCAGTATTACTGAAGCGTGGTTTAGCAGCTACTATAGATGAGTTTATCAACGCAGCAGAATATATTATTTCTCAAGGAAATGGACAAATTATTCTTTGTGAACGTGGTATCCGTACTTATGAAAGAGCTACAAGAAACACATTAGATATATCAGCAGTACCAATCTTAAAGAAAGAGACTCATCTTCCTGTGTTTGTTGATGTTACACACTCTACTGGTCGTAGAGACTTGTTATTACCTGCTGCTAAAGCAGCGTTAGCAATTGGGGCAGATGGTGTAATGGCAGAGGTTCATCCAGATCCAGCTGTAGCACTTTCTGATTCAGCACAACAAATGGATTTCAATCAATTTAACGATTTCATCAATGAAATTAAATCAGCTAGCACTGTTAAAGCATAATTAATAGCTCTTTTGGCACAATTCATTGTTGCTGTTTTAATAAAGATTTATAAAAGCGTGATGTTATACCATTTACTACGTTTTTTAGTGAACTGATGTTTCGAAATATAGCTATATTCATGTAGAATATGTATTCCTCCTGCTACGGCAGGAGTTTTTTTTGTGAAAATAATTTGTATATTGATTGCGGTCTATTTCATAGTATCGTATGATATGTTACATATAACTTAAGAATGTCACCTACATAATATTTATAATTAAGTTTCTGTTCAAAAACTTTGCAGCTATATTTATATATTCACAATGAACAGTAAGATGGGATTTTGTCTGAAACGATTAATGTTATATATGCACGAATGTTAGGTTTTTACTGCTTAGTATGAATAGCAAGGATTGTTGTGAAAATAACCCTTATTAAGGCCAATTGTGAAACTCTATACAATAAGAAAACAATTCTTGTTTATTAATATAGGTAGTGGTTCTGTTAAATATAAAATTTAAGCAAATAATAGCATAAAGAAAAACTAATTAGGAGCTGATAATGATGAATGTTACTATATATGACGTTGCACGTGAGGCTAATGTATCAATGGCAACTGTTTCAAGGGTTGTAAATGGGAACCCGAATGTAAAACCAGCGACGAGAAAGAAAGTATTAGAGACAATTGAACAACTTGGATATCGACCAAATGCAGTGGCACGTGGTTTAGCGAGTAAAAAAACTACAACTGTCGGTGTGATCATTCCTGATATATCAAGTATCTTCTACGCTGAGCTAGCGAGAGGAATAGAAGATATTGCAACTATGTATAAATATAACATTATTTTAAGCAACTCAGATCAAAATAAAGAAAAAGAGCTTCATTTAATTAATACAATGCTCGGAAAACAAGTCGATGGAATCGTTTATATGAGTGGAAATATTACAAAAGATCATGTTGAACAATTTAAAAAATCACAAGTACCAGTAGTTTTAGCAGCATCTATTGAAGAAGAAAATATTATTCCATCTGTCAACATTGATTATGAACAAGCTGCATTTGATGCGACTACTAGCTTTATTAATAATGGGCATAAAAAAATTGCATACGTCAGTGGCCCACTTGATGATCAAATTAGTAGTAAAAAGAAGCTAGAAGGATATAAAAAAGCACTTTCAGAAGGTGGGCTACAATATGTAGATGAATATATTCTTGAAGGTGATTATACTTATGATTCAGGGATTGACGCTTACAAAAAAATAGAAGAGATGCCAAATAAACCAACGGCTGTTTTTGTTGGGAATGATGAAATGGCTTTAGGTGTCATTCATGGAGCCCAAGATCACGGCACAGTGATTCCTAAAGATATGGAAGTGATTGGTTTTGATAATACAAGGCTATCTTTTATGGTAAGACCACAATTAACGACAGTTGTTCAACCGATGTATGATATCGGTGCAGTAGCAATGCGGTTGTTAACAAAATATATGAATAAAGAGAAGGTAGAGGATAGCGTCGTAGTACTTCCTCATAGAATTGAGTTTCGTCATTCAACAAATTAAAAATCCTGTCGATATATAGAATAGAGAGGTTGGATTCTATATATGCACAGGGAGAGAAATTATGAAAAAAAAATTCGATTTACTAACACCTAGTGGATTAGTTCTTGCAGTAGCTATGTTTTTATTCGGTATAATATCAAATAGTGGATCGACAGGATTATCCTCATTTATCCATTTCCCATCAATGTATATTGTTTTGGGTGGTTTAACAGCTGGGTTGTTAACAAGTTTTCCCTTAAAAGACATTAAACTTTTATTTAAGGTGTTAAAAGAAGCATTTAGTCAAAATGAACAGGAGCTACATGGATTAATTAATACATTTGTCAATTTATCTGATAGGGCGAGAAGGGAAGGTTTACTTGCATTAGAGGCTGAAATTGAAAATGTTAACGATCCATTTATTAAAAAAGGTATCCTATTAGCTGTAGATGGTATTGAACCTGATGTCATTAATGATATTATGGATGCTGAAATTTCTGCAATGGAGGAAAGACATCGGAAGGGAAGAAGTATTCTTGAAAGGGCTGGAGAACTAGCCCCTGCCTGGGGAATGATTGGTACTTTAACAGGGTTAGTATTAATGCTCAAAAATTTGAATGATCCAACGACTTTAGGTCCCAATATGGCAATTGCTTTAATAACTACATTGTATGGATCATTACTCGCTAATATAGTTTTCATTCCATTAGCATCAAAACTTGCTTTGAAAACGGAAAAGGAAGTATTTTTGAAGCAAATTATCATTGAAGGGGTGATTGGTGTTCAATCTGGTCAAAACCCCAAAATTTTGGAAGAAAAGCTCAGTGCCTTTTTATCTTATAAAGAGCGAGTGGGCATCGAAGATGAGGAGGTAGAGGAGGCAGCTCAAAATGAGAGATAGGAAAAGAGTGCATACCGAAAGAAAAAAAGGTGCACCTGCTTGGATGGTTACTTTTTCTGACCTTATAACTTTAATCCTTGTTTTCTTCATATTAATGTTTTCAATGTCGCAAATTGATATTGTAAAGTTTAAAGCTGTTGCTAATTCATTTAAAACGAACCATATTTTAGACTTTGACCCATCTCCAATTCCCTTCGATCCATTATCAACTGAAGATGTACATTTGAATGAGGATAGTGGGGAAGTCAATAATATAGATCCATTAAATGAACTAGTTATAGAAATACAACTATTTCTCGAAGAGAATGGTCTTGAAGATGTCATTGTAGCTAATCGTTATGAGCGTGGTGTTGTATTAGTTTTACAAGAACAGGTTTTATTTAACACTGCGGAAGCAATTATACAACCATCCGCTTATCCATTTTTAGATAAGGTAGGAAATTTATTAGATGATATGTCAAATCTGGTTAAAGTGGAAGGGCATACAGATAATCGTCCAATCGAAACTTATAGATACCCATCAAACTGGGAATTATCTACAGCTCGGGCTAGCAGTGTTATTCGTTATTTAATAGAAGAGCATCAGCTAGATGATATTCGCTTTGAAGCTGTCGGATTTAGTGATACTAGACCTGTTGCTCCTAACTCTAATCCGGAAAATTGGAAGAAAAATCGTAGAGTTGAAATAGTTATTTCTGATCCAGAATACATTGAACAAACTAATTAAATTTAACTTTCGATCATGCCTTGACGGAATTTTACTTGTAATAGAAAAAGCGTCTTATAAGCATATCAAACGAAATGTTATTAGGACATAAAATTGTAAGATGGCTTATAAATCAATTTGATTTATAAGCCATTTTTTATATAGAGTTCCGTTGTTGTTTATTTTCTCTAATGATTTGAAGCGCTTTCATGACTGTGTGCATGTTTTTCTCAGAAATTTCATTTCTACGGGGTATTGGAGAGTAAAGGTCTGTAGGATCATCCCATTTTAACGGTAGTTGTACTGGAGAAGCGTCTTGCCATGCTTTGATCCATTCCTCAGGTATATCAGAAATATTATGTGATTTTTCAATCATCTCAATCCAAATTAAAGACCATGCCCTAGGAACAACACGCCATATATCATAACCCCCTCCACCTACTGCAATCCATCTACCACTACAATATTTATGAGCAATTTCATGAGCTAGCTTTGGAATTTCTCGATATATTTTCATCGTTGAAGAAAGATGTGTAAGTGGGTCATAATAATGAGAGTCTGCACCATTTTGAGTTATAATGACGTCTGGTTTAAAATAGTCTGCAATTTCTAAAAAAGATTGTTTATAAGCATCCAACCAAGAGTCATCTTCTGTGAAAGCATCAACTGGGATATTAAATGAATATCCATAACCTTTCCCATGTCCCCTTTCATTAACATGTCCTGTACCGGGGAATAAATATCGTCCTGTTTCATGTATCGATAATGTACATACTTCAGGGTCATCATAAAATGTCCATTGTACTCCATCTCCATGATGTGCATCTGTGTCGACATACATTACTCGTACACCATATTTTTCTTGCATATATTTAATGGCTACAGAACTATCATTATAAATGCAAAAGCCAGATGCTTTTCCTCTAAATCCATGATGTAATCCTCCTCCAAGACTTAGTGCATGCGTAGCCTTTCCTGTTAACACATGGTCTACAGCCGTTAACGTACCGCCTACTAACAGAGCACTTGCTGTATGCATATCTTTAAAAATAGGGGTATCTTCGGTGCCAATTCCATATGCTTGAGCTTTTTCCGCTGAAAGTTGGCCATTGCCAGCTAATTTAACTGCTTGTATATAGTTTGGATCATGAATAAGCGTCAGTTCCTCATCTGTTGCAATTCTAGGAGGGATAATTTGATTATCATCGAGTACATGAAGCTTTCTAAGGAGATCATAAGTTAATTTCACCCTCAATTGATTAAAAGGGTGGTCATCACTAAATTTGTATAATTGAAATTGCTCCGAATAAATAAAGACTGAGTTTCCGCTCATAAAGAAACACCTGGTTCAGTTGGCCATAAGACTGTATAACCTTCATTTTTTAATTCATTTACGATTTTCAGTGGGTTCATCGTTTGGACACGAAAAACGAGTATTTTATAGCTCTCATCTACATCTGGATATACTAGGACACTATTGATGTTGATATTTCGGTCCTTAAAAATTGAAGCAATATCGCTTAGCATGCCGGTTTTGTTACTAGCTTTAATTTCAATGTGTGAACTAGGTTGATGTGCACCAGTAAGTTGTACAAGGGTATGAAGGACGTCTGTTTCTGTCACTATACCTACCAATTTATTATTATTTGTTAACGGCATACAACCGATCCGATGCTCATAAAATACAGCAGCCACTTCCTCAACAAAATCTAACGGGTGACCAGTAATAACGTCAGTTTTCATAATGTTCTTTATTGGCTGTTTAAGGATGTGCTTATTATCATTGTTAAGTTCCAAAATAGAAGGGCTTGCATCACGTAAGTCACGATCTGAGATGACGCCAATTATGTGATGGTTTTTATCTACAATAGGAATATGTCTAATATCTTTTTTGTGCAACGTGATGATAGCAGTTTCAATCGTATCATTGGGAAAGAGTGTTGTTACATCTGTTTTCATTATTTGCTCAACTATCATTGTATTTCCCCCTTCAAGCTGTATTTCATTTAAAAGGTTATTTAATACATAAATCTATTCATAAATCTCAATCGATCGAATTGTTGTATGGATTCATTATCAACTCTTGTTCCTATTCTAGCCATTAAACAGTTTGCTGGATGAGAACTAATTTCTGGATCATCGGTGGCGTACCATACTAGACCGCCAGCATTCATCA
Organism: Cytobacillus sp. Hm23; assembly: GCF_051842895.1. Classification (NCBI taxonomy): domain Bacteria; kingdom Bacillati; phylum Bacillota; class Bacilli; order Caryophanales; family Bacillaceae; genus Cytobacillus; species Cytobacillus sp. Hm23. The sequence goes on along the minus strand of NZ_JBPXRQ010000010.1, from coordinate 68,277 downwards.
TTTTCTCCATTACCTTCCTATACTCCCAAACATTAAGTCCTGTACCTTTTAAATCCCAGTGCCAGTAGTATTCGGTCGTAATAATAATGTAGTCATTCATTACATCATCCATCATTGATACGTTAATAAGGTTTTTGCCGACTGAGGAACCTCGGAATTTAGGAATTACTTCTATTGCCCCGAGTTCAATTAAATTTTCCATGTTGCCTTCAGACCAACGTTCAAGAGGGTCAGGGTATAAGAAAGTAACATATCCAACAATGGTATGCTCGTGTCTTGCTATAATAATTCTACCTTCAGGCAAATCTGCTATCCCTATTAATGCCTTATGTTGTTGGTCTGGTTGGCGAAATGCTATAAGATCGTGATGAAAATCGTAGCTTGATAGTTTAGCAGATGAAATGGGTCCTTCTAAAATTAAGTTTCCCTGTGGTGTTTTTAATTCTTTTGCATTATAAGTTTTTTTATGTTCCATTAGGTCACCACCTTATTACATGTTTTATTCTATTATACATAATATTAGTAATATATAATTACTCTCATTGCATTTTTTCACATTCTATTTGTGGATATTCGTTAACAATATAAGCTGGACAACAATTGTTATTTTAATATTTTTAAAATTGAGAACACTATGTATTTATAATATAATATTCTTTGAAGAGATTTACAAAGGGGGAATTGTAAATGAAGGTGGAATCGTTAGCTGTTACGAAAGGGGATTACAATTTAACAGACTACGAAGAAATTTATAGTCAGTTTAATTGGTCCGATGTAGAAAATAACTTTTCTTGGTCAAAAACAGGTAGAGTGAATATGGCCTATGAGGCGATTGATCGTCATGCATATACCTTTAGGAAAAATAAAATAGCATTATATTACCAAGATTCTGTTCGAAAAGAGAAATATACATTTAAGGAAATGAGTGAATTCTCTAACCGAGCAGGGAATGTACTTAAGCAAGCAGCTGATGTTGAAAAAGGTGATCGTGTTTTTGTGTTTATGCCTCGTTCTCCCGAATTATATTTTATTATTCTAGGGGTAATAAAACTAGGGGCTATTGTTGGTCCGTTATTTGAAGCTTTTATGGAAGGGGCAGTTCGTGATAGGTTAGAAGATAGTGAAGCAAAAGTGTTAGTAACAACACCTGAGTTATTAGATAGAGTTCCAGTTAATGAGCTTCCGGCACTAAAGCATATCATTTTAGTTGGTGATGACTTAGATGATGATGAAAAGTTTATTAATTATTATAAAGAAATGGAAAGTGCTAGTGACCGTTTAAGTATTGAATGGGTAGATAGATCAGATGGACTTATTATTCATTATACTTCGGGCTCAACAGGCAAACCAAAAGGCGTATTGCACGTCCATAATGCTATGATTCAGCACTATCAAACAGCAAAGTGGGTATTGGACTTAAAAGAGGATGATGTTTATTGGTGTACTGCTGACCCTGGATGGGTTACAGGGACTGCTTATGGTATTTTTGCTCCATGGCTTGTAGGTGCTGCAAATGTAGTTATTGGAGGAAGATTTAGTCCAGCTGCATGGTATGAAGCGATTGAACAGTTCGGTGTTACTATTTGGTATAGTGCTCCAACTGCATTTAGAATGTTAATGGGTGCTGGTGATGATTTAGTAAAGCAACACGATTTAAGCACCCTTAGACATATTTTAAGTGTAGGAGAACCATTAAATCCTGAGGTCATACGTTGGGGTGTTAAAGTATTCAATAATCGTATTCATGATACATGGTGGATGACTGAAACAGGTGCTCAATTAATATGTAATTATCCATGTATGGAAATAAGGCCTGGTTCAATGGGAAAACCTATTCCAGGAGTTAAGGCTGCGATTGTGGATGATCAAGGAAATGAATTACCACCAAATCGGATGGGGAATTTGGCCATACAAAAAGGGTGGCCATCGATGATGTATACGATTTGGAACAATCAACAAAAATATGAATCATACTTTATGCCTGGTGATTGGTATGTATCAGGAGACTCAGCTTATATGGATGAAGAAGGGTATTTTTGGTTTCAAGGTAGGATAGATGATGTAATTATGACTTCTGGTGAAAGAGTTGGACCTTTTGAGGTTGAAAGTAAGCTTGTTGAACATCCTGCAATAGCAGAAGCTGGGGTGATAGGAAAACCTGACCCAGTACGTGGAGAAATTATTAAAGCATTCGTTGCACTAAGATATGGCTACGATGTTACTGATGAATTAAAAGAAGAAATCAGGCTTTTCGTGAAAAAAGGTCTCTCAGCTCATGCAGCTCCACGTGAAATAGAGTTTTGTGAAAAGTTGCCTAAAACAAGGAGTGGGAAAATTATGCGTAGAGTGTTAAAGGCGTGGGAATTAGATCTACCTACGGGTGATTTATCAACTATGGAAGATTAGTTACAGGAATAAACGATGTTTTTCGTATTAAAAACGAAACAAACATTTAATAGGTAGCCATCTATACGTCTAACTTTATTTAGTTCTTATATACGAGAAAAAAAGAAGGTCGCTCAGTATTAACTTTTGAGCAACCTTCTTTTTTATTATTGTCTGAACCTTATTATTAAGGATTTGAAGGGTCCGCAGGTGTACTTGGATCTTCTGGTTCAGTTATATCACCAGGTTGATCACTTTCATCGTTTTCTGGATCATTCTCACCGTCACCAGGGTCCTCACCGTCACCAGGGTCCTCACCATCACCAGGTTGATCGTTTTCCTCATCACCAGGGTTCTCCCCGTCACCAGGTTGATCGTTATCTTCGCTGCCAGGATCTTCGCCTTCGCCCTCGCCAGGTTGATCATTATCATCGTTTCCTGGATCATTCTCACCGTCACCAGGGTCCTCACCGTCACCAGGTTGGTCATTGTCCCCGTTGTTAGGGTCTTCATTATCATCAGGTTCTTCTTGCCAATCACCATTAATGACTTTATTAGACTCAGCAGATTCTCTTCCAAATATATCGACCGCAGTCACGTAATAAGCACTATCTGTATTACCTACAGTAAATTCTAAATCTTCACCAACAGGTACGATGCCTATTTCTGAAACATTCTCCCCATAATTGGATATTTCGTACACTCGATATCCAATAACAGTTTGTTGATAATGAGCAGGCCATGTGATTGAGTTTCCATTTAGTTTAACACCGCCCATAGTATCAGGTAATTCTCCTGTATCTTCTAATTCCTCTAATTCAGGAAAAATAATATTGCTCCATTTTTCACTATTTGGAATTAGTTGCTTAGCTACTTTTAAATCGGTAATGCCAATTTCTTCAAGGAATGCTTCAGTAAACATAAACCCTTCTTTAGTAAATTCTTCAGGGGTCGTTTCTATAGCTCGATATATTTTTTCACCAATTTCAACATAATTAGCTTTTTCTAAGCTATTGTCCTCTTTTGTAGGTACATATTTTGCGTTGAAAAGGTCTGTTTCAATAAGCCCAGCTTCTTCACATGCTTTTGAAGGCAATAGACCTGATGCAGCACAATAAGAACGACTAATGATTCCACCAGGCATTTTAAACCTTTCTTCAGGAGCAATTAGTTCAGGCCTAATAGTATAAGCTGCATTCATTAAATCTGCCCACAAATATATGTTTCTTTGGCCATATGTTGGCCCTGATGTCGTTTTTACTGATTTTGGTGTGTCATACCCGTTCCAAACTCCAAAGGTTACATTTGGGTTTGTTGCAACAAACCATGCATCTTTAAAATCTTGTGATGTACCAGTTTTCCCTGCCCAATCAGCCTTGAAATCAAGTCTGCCTGGGAGCGAGGCAGCTGTTCCACCGCTAATGACATCTCTCATCATGTCAATCATTAAGTAAGATGTTTGTGGGCTGAATACTTCAACAGGTTCACTTTCATGCTCATAAATTATCTCACCGTCATTTGTTTCAATTCGTTCAATCATATAAGCATCGACAAATTGTCCATCGTTTGCAAATGTAGCATAAGCATTAACATTTTCTTCAACAGTTACCCCATATTTTAAGCCACCAATAGCTGGTGATAAATTTGTATGATCTTCTTTTGCTAAGCTTGTGTATCCCATTTTTTCCAAAAATGAAGCAGGGTTTTGATCAATAACGGATATATATGAACGAATAGCTGGAATATTATATGATTTTTGCAAAGCGTACCGGACAGATGTTAGACCGTGTGTTCTACCATCATAGTTACCAGGTTGGTACATTTCTCCACCTGCTTGTACCTTTAGTTCAACATCTGCTAAAATTGCCCCTGGTTGTACCTTACCTAGCTCCATAGCAGGACCATAAGCTAACAAAGGCTTCATCGTAGAACCATTTGAGCGTTCTGCATTCGTAGCATGGTTCAGCTGTTCTCGATCATGGTCACGTCCACCTACGAAGCTGATGATTTTACCAGTTGTATTTTCAATTAGGACCGCTCCAGCTTCGATAGGTTCCATCACTTGAACCATTTCTCCAGTTTCAGGATCTTCTTTTTCCTCTGGTTTGTCAGGTGCGAAATATTCAAAGTTTTGTACTACAGTTTGCATTTCGTCATAGATCTCTTTATCAATTGTCGTATGGATTTTATATCCATTTTGTCGTAAGTTTTTACTCGCACGATTTATATAATCGTTGTATAGATCGTCGTTTTCAGCTAAATCCGTCACTTCGTACCCGTCGTTTTCAGCTAATATCTCAGCTAATATTTTCTCTGCACGATCCTCAATCTCAAAAGTAAGCCAAGGATAATTATCTATTGGAGATGCCTTAGGTGGTGCAAAATCTGCTGTTATATCGTAATTTAATGCAGATTCATATTCTTCTGTTGTAATGAACTTAGCTTGCAGCATACGGCTAAGTACAGTATCCATTCTATTCATAGATGATTCTAAATCCTCTTTTATCTCACCTTTATTTGTAAATGGCGTATAGCTAAAGCTTTGAAATAAACCAGCAATAAATGCGCTTTGAGGTATGTTTAAATCTTTCGCATCAACATCAAAAATACCTTGAGCAGCTGTTTGGATACCAGCTATGTTCCTACCTGAAGAATTTCTTCCGAGAGTAGAAACATTTAAGTAAGCTTCAAGAATTTCATTTTTGTCAAAAGATTGTTCAAGTCGTAGCGCAAGTAACATTTCCTTTGCTTTCCGTTCGAAAGATACTTCGTTTGAAAGTATTTGGTTTTTAATTAACTGTTGAGTAAGCGTACTACCACCTGTTCTTACAGATGAATTTGTAACTTCTTGGAAAAGGGCACGCATGATTGCTTTTGGAACAATTCCACTATGATCCCAAAAAAACTCATCCTCTGTTGCAACGACTGCATTTATTAGGTGTTGAGAAACATCTTCTATACTAACTTCTTCACGATCAAGGTCGGAACGAAGCTTACCTAAATAAACATTATCATCAAAATATAATTCAGTCGTTTCTTCATAATTATAGATGTCTTTTTTCATACTATCATAAGAGCGAATTGGTTCATCCTTTACTAACGACGCGAAGTAGCCAGCACCAACACCACCAGCAAAAAAGAACCCTATTAATCCAATAATTATAAAGAGTAGGGTGATATTCCAAAATACACCGTAAGTAATTCTTGCGCCTTTAACAGCATCTTTGCTACTGAACATCCTTCGTACTTTTTGTATTCGATCTTGCCAATTAGATCTATTATCACTCATATTCAATATTTCCCCCCTGGGTACAATCAACTAAAAATCTCTATCTATTTTATAATTTTTAATCATTGAAGTTTTATTAAAAAGCTGCTTTCGAATTGTTTTTTACTTTTCGTACTAAGATTTAAATACATATTCATCTAATCTTCGTGGCATCTTTTCTACTTTAAAATAATGGCTAGGATAAAACCAAAAATTTTGGTAACAATAGCATCAAAGTTTACGAAAAGAGCCTATTAAAAAGCTCTCTCTAAAAAGTTTGTAGTTATTGTTTAACAACAAATTGATTTCATTCAGTTATTATTTCATTGGAGAAAAGTTACCTTGTATGCCAGTTTTATACGTAGTTATTTCTTTGACACAATTAATAACTATCAATTGGAAAACCACCTTATAAAAAGACAAAATCATTACAATTATAGCATAAGTCATTTTCCTTGTTCTAAAATATTTTTGTTTCCATATTTTAAATGTAAATTGTATGAGATGGCTTAAGGCCTAATAAATAAATATCATTTCTGGTATGGAAGATTTGAACAACGAATCGTTAAATTTGTAGAACTTAATTCATAATAATTAAATGTGTTCTTGACATTTATGATACTAATATGATAAAAATATTCTTAACTCAAATACATGAATGCAATGATAGGAATTAGTAGTGAAATATCTCCCTGTAAAAATAGTTGTTAGATCAATTTAACAACTTCACTTAGAGAGCTGGTGTTTGGTGGGAACCAGTACAAAGATATGCATGAATTACCTCCTAGAGCATCTTTTGCGAACGGTTAGTTGACTAAGTAGCAAAGGACGGTTTTACCGTTATCTTTTTAAGCCGGAGGATATATTCCTCAAGTAGGGTGGTACCGCGAATACACTCGTCCCTTCATTTTTTAGGGGCGAGTTTTTTATTTGTCTAGCTTAAGGCTTCGTCGGCTTAAAGTCATAAGCCGATCTATAACAATGTTAACAAGTTACCATCTTGTTATGTTGTCTGAAGCGCGTCTCGGGAGTTGATCCGATTACAACATTACCCATAGGACGTTGGCATAGTGAGGCACCTTGTGTTGTCTAATTTAACGAAAAGGAGATGATCTGTATGAATCTAATAGAGGATTTGCAGTTCAGAGGATTAATTAATCAAATTACTGATGAAGATGGGCTAAAGCAGCACTTAAATGAAGAGATAGTGAAGTTGTATTGTGGTTTTGATCCGACAGCAGATAGCTTACACATCGGGAACTTATTACCTATATTGGTGTTAAAGAGATTTCAATTAGCTGGCCACCAACCGATTGCACTTGTCGGTGGCGGAACAGGATTAATTGGTGACCCAAGTGGCAGGAGTAGTGAAAGGTCATTAAATACAGAAGATGTAGTCATTGAATGGTCAAACCGTATAAAACAACAGCTTTCTCGCTTTCTAGATTTTGAAAGTGGTGAGAATAAAGCACTTTTAGCAAATAACTTTGACTGGATTGGCAAGCTAGATGTTGTATCGTTTTTACGGGATGTAGGTAAAAATTTTGGGATAAATTATATGCTCGCAAAAGATTCAGTTCAATCAAGAATTGAGTCTGGGATTTCATTTACAGAATTCAGCTATATGATATTACAATCATTAGACTTTTTACATTTATATAAAGAACAAAATTGTAAATTACAAATTGGTGGTAGTGACCAATGGGGAAATATTACTGCAGGCTTAGAATTAATTAGAAAATCTTCTGATGAAGAAGAAAAGGCATTTGGTTTAACTATTCCTCTTGTTACGAAAGCAGACGGAACAAAGTTTGGCAAAACCGCTGGTGGAGCGATATGGTTAGATAAGGAAAAAACTTCTCCTTATGAATTTTATCAGTTTTGGATTAACTCTGATGATAGAGATGTTATTAATTTCCTGAAGTATTTTACATTTTTATCAAAAGATCAAATCGAACAATTAGAGCAAGAATTATGTGACGCACCTGAACAAAGAACGGCTCATAAGGCACTTGCTGAAGAAGTGACTAAGTTAGTTCATGGAGGAGAAGCGTTAAATCAAGCGATTAAAATATCAAGTGCGCTTTTCAATGGAGAAATATCATCTTTAACAGCTGAAGAAATAAAACAAGGATTTAAAGATGTGCCTTCATATGATTTTGAAGGTGAAGCTGAGGTTGGTTTAGTTGATTTATTAGTAATGAGTAAAATATCTCCATCGAAGCGTCAGGCAAGAGAAGATATAAAAAATGGAGCAATATATATTAACGGTGAACGAACACAAGAAATTGATCGTGTAATAACTAACACGGATAGAATCGAAGGCCAATTCACTGTCATTCGCCGAGGCAAGAAAAAATACTTCCTAATTAAGTATTAATAGCAAAACTTAGCTGACTTGGTTATCCAAGTTAAAAGCTGGAACCAATAAGCATGACGTATGTAAGGATAAGCATTGCAGCTAGACAATTAAGCAAGATGACGGTGGTCCAAATTTATTTGTTGAACTAATGTGAATGGCTGGCATCAAAACTCCTGTTTAGAAACGTTGGAGCCTTTTCACTAGAAGACTGTGTCGTCTTCTGGTGAAAAGTAATTGGTGATGAAAAAATGTCTACATCCATTATTGAGTGCAGTCGTGCGAAAAATTCAATGAAATGAAAACTTATAAACGAAAAGCTTTGGTTCATTGTCTAAATCCCTTACTTTACTGTCCAAACTCTATTTTTTAAAATCACAACAATGATAAATATAAATTATATTCAAACATAAAAACCTTAGAAAATCTTTTCTAGGGTTTTTGCTCTTATTAACTTTATTAACGAGAGTAGAACTTAATACAATTAAAAAGCCTGTGAACACTAATGTTTTTGAGGGTGTTTGAGAAAGCCTCCCCCAGTTATAGGTTTAAAACCTTGCTCAAACGCTTAAACAGATTCTTCTTCTGTCTTTGATAGATGCCACGAATGCTAGACATATACGTGCTTATTCCTTAGAACGAAAAACAACAATCAATGCGAAAACACCTTTTAATAAAACGTAAAATACTGTATATAATGGTGTAGTCAGTGAGTGGATTTCCTGATTGATGGGAGATAAAGACAAAATCATTCTTTGTTGAGATACATGCCGTGAGATAATATTATTTTTTTGCACCACTTTTGATAAAACTTCAATTGGTTAACTGACGTATCATCAATTATGATGGTCGATAGCTGTTTTTTGTTTTAGGAGTTTGAATTCCTTTATTATCAATAGTTGGGTGTATACATACAATTCAAAGGGCTGGTTTGAATTATGTTGAAGTTTTATTAGGAGAGAAAGTTGATTGTGACTATGCTGGTGAAGAAAATGGAAGCTATGATCTAAGTAAAGCAATAAGCTCAATATATATCGCTTTGATATAATCATAATAGTTAATAAACAACAAAGGAATCAAAAAATGAGAAAAATAAGTATTAGCTTGGCGTTAATTTATCACTGTAAGGTAGGAGATAAAAATGGAAATACTATTAATAAGACATGGTGAATCAGAAGCAGATATTCTTAATGTACATGAAGGAAGAGCTGATTTTGCATTAACACAAAAAGGAACAAATCAAGCGGAATCTTTAGCTTCACATTTAGTTAAAAATCATGGGGATTTTGATGCTATTTGGGCAAGCACATTAAAAAGAGCTTCTGAAACAGCAAAGATTTTGGGAGCAAAATTAAAATGTAAAATTACTTATAGTGACGACCTTAGAGAGAGGAACAATGGAATTTTAGCGGGGCAACCTATTACAAATGAAAACATGAATTCTCACTATGACTTAAAACCATTTGAGAGTATTCTAGAAGGAGAAACAGATATAGAATTTAGAGCAAGAGCTGAAACTATTCTATTGAAAATATTAGATGAACATAAAGATTCTAACAGAATTGTTATATTGTCACATGGTGGTATGATTGAAAAATTGATACATGTTTTATTAAAATTACCTCCTGTTCCCAATTGTTTTATTCATACTCAAGATACAGGAGTTCATTTAATTGAATATAACTCATCTAATATTGTAATAAAATATTTTAATAATACAGAACATTTGAGTCAAATTCAAGCTTCCCCTAAAATCTCCTCTAAATAACTGGAGGAGAATACATTCTTCTACAAAGTAAAAAACAAACAAAAAACCCTATAAACCTTGGTTTATAAAGGTTTATAGGGCTTTTATCATCGCTAGTTATAAAGCGATTTAATTAACGAGAGTAGAACTCAACGATTAATGATTCGTTAATTTCAGCTGGTAATTCAGAACGTTCAGGTAAACGAGTGAATGTACCTTCTAGGTTATCAGCATTGAAGTTTACGTACTCAGGTACGAAGTTTGTAGCTTCAATAGCTTCTTTAATAATGTCAAGATTACGAGATTTCTCACGAACAGAAATCGTTTGACCAGGTTTAACTTTATATGAAGGAATGTCTACTCGACCTCCATCAACTACAATATGACCATGGTTAACTAATTGACGTGCTTGACGACGAGTACGAGCTAATCCTAAGCGATATACTAAGTTATCAAGACGAGATTCTAAAAGAACCATAAAGTTTTCACCATGTTTACCAGTCATTTTACCAGCTGCATCAAACAAGTTACGGAATTGACGTTCGTTTACACCGTACATGTGACGAAGCTTTTGTTTTTCTTGTAACTGTAAACCATATTCAGAAAGTTTTTTACGTTGACCTGGGCCATGTTGACCTGGTGCATAAGGACGTTTCTCTAATTCTTTTCCCGTTCCACTTAGTGAAATACCAAGACGACGAGATAATTTCCATGCTGGACCTGTATAACGAGCCATGATGACTCCTCCTTCAATGTTTTTATTTTGTATAAAATAAAAACAGACGTAATGTATTTCATTCAGCCCATTTTGTTTTTCATGTATCCTCGCTCTAGCAGCAGAGAGTTACACGATACACCTCCAATAGAGAGGAACAAACTGAGAACCCAATGTACATCACATAAGCTGCGATATTTTACACAACGAACATTATATGTTTTTTCTTCATGAAAGTCAAGAAGGTTATAATAAGATTGTACATATACAGAAAATTATCGGGATAAAAGTATTGTCATGGGACAAATAGACTATAAAATTTAAAAAAATTAGGAAAAATTAATGATTTTAAGATATAATATTGATTACACAGAATTATTTAAACTTTCCATAGGTATGAACCAAACCTTAATAAACGGGTGATAAAATGGAACTAGTGGAAGAGCAAATATATACACGTATTAAAGCAGAGTTGTTCGATCTGTTATTAATTGATGACAATCATAGTAATTATCATCATATACCATCGGAGTTAACCTACCTTATTAAAACTAATTTACAAGCTTTAGAAGTTAGTTTGTTTTTATATAACCACGAAATCGATCGTTTTTTTCTAGAAGCTTCAACAATGACAAGTGTTGTTGAGGAGTTAGATCAGTTCTTCATTTCATCTGAAAAAATCTTACCACAACTTCTCAATAAGACTATTATAAGACAGCCACTAGATGTACTTGATCAATTAGGAGACTCTTCTGTAACGATCCCTTTTTCTACTTTAATAGAAGAAAATGGTTTTTTATTAATAAAACAGAGTAATGTCGATGAGTATAGTAATCAATTTTTACAGAAAATAGGAAGAGAGTGCGAAAAATTTGTTAATCAAGTGAGGAAGTTCACAAATATTATTAATGAGGAAAAACGCTATGAACAACTGAATCAAATAACAGCAAAGTTTCATTCCTCCATGTCAATCGACAGCGTTTTAGAGGAAATAATTGAGACACTTGAAGATATTTATCCATCATTTACACATCATTTACTTCTTTCACATGACAACAACAATCAGAATCACATGCAAATTAAAGATTTGAATTATGATGATAACCATATTCATGAGTTCGCAATGAAAGCATATGTCAATGGTGAAGTGTTTTTTGAACAATCTGTGAAGGAAAAACAATCGATCTTGTATGCTCCTCTTATGGGTAAGCAAGGTGTGTACGGAGTGTTACAAGTAACAGCACATGATAGTATCGTTTTTCCTAAACGTGAAGTAGATTTTATAATATTGCTTGCAAATACTGCAGGTAGCGCGATAGAGAATGCACAATTATATCAACAATCGAAACGATTGATTGCTGATTTACAGCTAATAAATGCTACTTCACATACATTAAATTCTAACCTTCGTTTAAGAGAAATAATGGCATTTATGACAGACCAAATGATAAATTCGTTCAATGCACAAGAAGTGGGTTTTGTGTTAATTGACGATAACAACCAGCTCACGTTATTACCAGGAAGTACAAGCTTTTTTGAAACTAAGGATTGTGAGGAGTATATCCACTTTATCCATAAGAAAATTAAAGAAGAAATGGATTCGATCTTTATAGGAGAGCTTCAAGCCGATCATGTAATGAATCTTATTTACCGATCTATAATGTCAGTACCAATGGTACATAGTGAAGAATTAAAGGGGTTTGCACTTGTTTTACATAAACAACCACATCACTTTACTTTTGAATATTTTAAATTAATGCAGTCGTTAATTCACCATTCTACGTTGGCATTCTCTAATTCTATGTTAAGAGAAGAATTGGAAAATTTGGTTATTACTGACCATCTAACGAAGCTTTATTCAAGGAAATATTTAGATGAAAAGATATTGTATTCATTAAGTGAAGATCACCAAGGAACGCTATTACTTATTGATATCGACAATTTCAAAGAGGTCAATGACACATTTGGTCATCAAGTAGGAGACGACATTCTTATTCAAGTGGCCGATATTATTAAAATGCATATACGAGAAAAAGACATAGGTGCCAGGTGGGGTGGAGAAGAATTTGCTATTTACCTCCCAACGGTAGATTGTAAAATTGGTAAGGAAGTTGCTAAACGTCTAATAAAAAAGATTGAAAGCGGCACAAACCCTAAAATTACGATTTCATGTGGGTTGTCTTATTGGGGAAATGACTATAAAAGCAGCTTAAACGATTTAATCTTTCATGCAGATAAAGCACTGTATAAAGCGAAAGGTTCTGGGAAAAATCAACTTGTCACTTATAATGTTGAGAAATGAAGAAAGTGCCTATGCAAGTGCTACGATGGATAATTGTGTTTTCCGATCTAATGAAAATATAGACCCTATTCGTAAACTTTGTTGATGAACATATATTGGATTTCGTAAGATGTAAAGATACACTAACTTTGTTGGATAAGAGGTAATCTTTTAGAAGGGAAAAATAATTTATGCGAATATAGCAAGGAGAAAAATCGGAGCTCCTTTTTTCATTACCAAAAGAAAACGCTTTCATTTTTGTCCGCTTTCTCATATGATATAGAAGGTTGCATTAATAACCTATACAATTAAGGGGGGGCATACGGAGATGAAAGATCATAAGTATCGAAATATTGAGACCTTAGTTATCCACGGTGGGTATGAATCAAATGAGCATTTAGGCAGTCTAACGCCTCCATTGTTTCAGTCTTCCACATTTACTTTTGAAACTGCACAACAAGGAGAGCGAAGATTTGCTGGGGAAGAAGATGGCTATATATACTCCAGATTAAGCAATCCAACAGTGAAAATTTTAGAAGAACGCATTGCTACTTTAGAACATGGAGAGGCAGGGTTAGCATTTGGTTCAGGAATGGCAGCAGTATCTGCAGTTTTGTTAGCAATGACCAAATCAGGAGATCATATCGTTTGTTCGCAAGGACTATATGGTTGTACGTTTGGTTTATTGCAGCTTATTGACGAGAAATATGGAATTACACATGATTTCTCTTCTATGGAAACAGAGGATGAATTAAAAAAAGAAATTAGACCGAATACTGCTTGCATATATATTGAAACACCCATCAATCCCACTATGAAGCTGATTGATATAGAAATGGTTGTAAAGGTTGCGAAGGAATATGATATACCAGTAATCGTTGACAATACATTTAGTTCACCATATTTACAACAACCCCTTAAATTAGGTTGTGATGTGGTTGTTCATAGTGCAACAAAATATATTAGTGGTCATGGAGATGTCATTGCTGGCTTAATAGTTGGAAAGAAAGACTTCATAGACACAGTGGCAAAAACAACACAAAAAGATATTGGGGGTGTAATATCTCCATTTGATGCTTGGTTATTATTACGCGGATTAAAAACATTACCTGTGAGAATGGATCGTCACTGTTCAAATGCGGAGCAAATTGCTCAACAGTTGCAAGAACATCCAAAAATCGAACAAGTTTTTTATCCCGGAGATAGTTCTAGCAATCAGTTCAACATTATGCAGAAGCAAATGAAAAAACCAGGGGGCTTAATTTCGTTCACTATAAAAGGAAATAAGGAAGAAGCACAATCTTTATTAAATAAACTTAAGTTAATTAAGATCGCTGTTAGTCTAGGTGATGCAGAAACTCTAATTCAACATCCCGCAACAATGACACACTCTGTTATTCCAGAGTCTGCACGGTTGAAAATGGGCATTCATGATAATTTATTAAGATTATCTTTAGGATTGGAAGCTTGTGAAGATATATGGTCAGATTTAAGTCAGGCTTTGGATCAAATATAAGGACTCTTTTCGTAAACTTTGCTGCTAAGCAGCTATCGTTTTAAATGAGAATAGATACTACAACATCGAGTGTTATGTGTGTTTATCTTAGTGTGAAAAATAACAATCAATGGGAAACAAAATATATGAAAGAGGAGTTTTGATAATAAAATGGGTGTCGGAAGTGAAGGACACCCATTTTACTATTGTTATGAATCATATAGTGCTAGATGGATTGCTACATAGCGAAGGATTCTTCTAATTTCTGAGCAAATTTTTCTAGGAATTTTTCATCCTGTTCATCAAAGCGATTTTTAATTGGACTATCAATATCTAGCACTCCAATCACTTTGTTGTTTTTTGCTAATGGTATAACTATTTCTGACTGTGTTAATGCGTCACATGCAATGTGCCCTGGGAATTGATGTACATCAGCAACTCTAATAGTTTTGTTTTGTTTTGCAGCTGTCCCACAGACCCCTTTACCGAAAGGAATTCTGACACATGCGGGTAAACCCTGAAACGGCCCTAAAACTAGTTCATCATCTGGATGATCTGTTAAATAAAATCCTACCCAGTTAATATTATCCAAAAACTGATTTAACAAGGCTGCTGCATTAGCTAAATTGGCTATATCGTTCTTTTCTCCATCTATAAGAGCATGTAGCTGCTTAATTACGAGCTCATAATTCTTCTCTTTATTTTCCTTATACTTCTTCACTTCAAACATATAAATCCCCCTATCAGAAATAAGTAATATAAAATTATCATGATTATTTAAGGCTCTTTCGTAAACTTTGTTGGTACTTATACAAAATTAAAGAAAGTATATGTGATTATCATTAATAGAGAATAGGTGTCCCGAAATAATAGTTGTATACGTGTATATTTATTAGTACGAAAAAACATGCGAAAACAGCTTTATTGAAAATCGACATATACCGTGTTGGTGGACACGATTCATCATTTATTTTGCCCCTTAAAGTCCTAGGACTTACCAACATTTTCGCAGGGATACTCACATTTTGAATAAGAAATGGACAGTTCATATTGAATGATCCTAGATTTAAGGTTTTACTAATCATATCAAAAAACGTTGATTTATGCATGACTTTGTCGATAGAAATAGGGAGGTTTCAAGAAAGATCTAAAGAATGTATTATATTAAATATTTTCTTAGGGGTGATAACATATGACAACCACTATGAAAACAAAACAAAAGATTATTAATGCAGCCATTGAGTTGTTAAATGTGAATGGCTATACAGGCACATCGGTTAGAGATATAGCTAATAGGGCGAAGGTAAATGTTGCAAATATTTCTTATTATTTTGTTAGTAAAGAAGGATTGTTAGAATACCTAGTATCAAATTTTTTTGAAGGTTATTTTTTAGTAATAGAAAATGTGTTTCGTTCATCAGAGAATACATCTGCAAAGGAAACATTGAAACAATTTGTTCGCGAAACGTTAATTTATCAAAAGCAACATCATCTATTAACAAGATTTGTCTGCAGAGAAATTACTCTTGAAACAACTTTGATTAGAGAAGTTATGACTACTTATTTAACGAAGGAAAAATACTATTTAATAGCCTTATTCGAAAAAGGCATAAAAGATGGCGAGTTTAGGGATATTTCAATTCCTTACACGATTATTCAATTAAAAGGCTTTCTTAGTACACCATATCTACAGACTCAATACATTTCTGAAGTTCTCCACATCATTCCTACTGAAGAGTATTTTTTAAACCAATATATGAAGCAAATTGAAGTTTGGTTAGAAGGTATGGTATACATGCCAACCACTGAAGAGCGATCATTAACAGCGATTTAAATAACTAGTAGGACTTTTGAGATAATCCTTACAAATGATGTGAGAATAACCTTGCCCTAAATCCTTTACACTATGAGCATCAGACCCATATATTAGAGGAATTCCTTGCTTAATTGCTTCAAGTATTATCCAATTTGAAGGGTATGGTTCCTTGCATAAAGGTTTATTTACCCCTGCCCCATTGTAATCAAGCTGCATTTTTTCCTTTTTCATCATGGATAGAAGGTCTACTATTTCGTCTGAGAAAGTCAATTGACATGGATATTTTTTTTGGAATTTTTTCACAAGGGTGATATGTCCAATTCTTTTTGGTTTATATTCCCCTAAATCTGCGGTGACAGACTGATACACAGTCTCATAATATTGTTGATATACCTTTTCTATTGAACCAATTGTTTGAATAATTGTATGGAACATTTCCGGACTATAATCTAAACAATGGTATGCTCCATTGTTTAGTAAAAAATGGACAGAGAGAATAGAATCATCTAATACAGCACCGTATGTATTTAAAAATTCTTTCGTTTCTGATTCGAACCCTTGAATATAGTCAACTTCTAAACCAATATTAATTTTAATTTCACTTTTATACTTCTCTTTTAAGGTTGATATAGTTGCTATGTATTCTTCAAGCTGTGAAGGTTTCATAGCGCTATCTTGTTGTGGAGTAGGATCCTCAAATCCCACTGGTAAAGGTGCATGTTCAGTAAAAGATATTTCTGATAAGTTTAAACTAAGCGCTCTCATTATATATTGTTCAATCGAATGATCTGTACCATGTGGACAATAAGGTGTGTGGACGTGACCGTCACTTTTCATAGCAATTCTCCTTTCGACAAATGTAAAACTTTCATGACCCAACTAGGGGATGATTATAGAGCTTAAACTGTTAATATTTTTTCTGAAAATAATAACGGGAAAAAATGCTAATTTTTATAAAAATTTTTAAATTATTGCTCAAAAAATGTCGTTTACATGTTATCATAAAAACATTGATATGTAGAGTGCTAGCTCATATTCACGAACAAAACCGAGTGATTAATTTGAACGATAGCATTCTTGCCTTATACCTTTATATCGTACGTCTATGTTCAAAGTGTCAACCATTTTGAACATCTTATTTACATAGTTGAATGGCTGAGAACGATAGCGCAAGGGAGCTAATTATGGATATATTATTATATGGAATAATTTCAATCATTCTTATTACAGTAATTTTTAGTATATACATGAGAAAAAAGATGTATAAAGAAATTGACCGATTAGATGCTATAAAAATAGAAATTATGAATCGTCCTGTTACTGATGAAATGTCCAAGGTGAAAGATCTACATATGACTGGACAAACAGAAGAGCTTTTTGAACGTTGGCGTAAAGAGTGGGATGAAATTATTACATTGCACTTGCCAAATGTAGAAGAATTATTGTTTGACGCAGAAGAATATACAGATAAATATAGATTTAACAAATCAAAGGAAGTTTTACTGAAAATTAATCAATTGCTAAAAGATGTAGAAGACAATATTGCTACAATCTTAAAAGAGCTGGAAGAATTGGTAGGCAGTGAAGAACAAAATAGATTAGACGTAGAAGAGTTTAGAAATATTTATAAGAATATAAAAAAGGATTTATTAGGAAGGCGCCACTTGTATGGTAAGGCTGAAACAAATTTAGAAAGTCAATTAGATGAACTAGAAAAAGAATTTTTACATGTTGATGAAATTACTGCTAATGGAGATTATTTAGAAGCAAAAGAGGCTTTAATAAATTTAAGTAATAACCTTAAAGAAATGCAAAGTAAGATGGAAAAATTACCTCAATTATTAACAGAATGTCAAGGGACGATACCTAACCAACTTGAAGAAATTCATAGTGGATACCTTGAGATGAGTGGACAAGGGTACAAATTAGATCATATACCAGTTGAGATTGAAGTTGAGCGAATACGAACACAACTTAGTAAGTATATAGATTTAATAGAAAAAACAGAAATACATGAGGTTTCAAAAGAGCTAGAAGAAACTAAAGAAAATATTGAGACACTATATGATCTTTTAGAGAAAGAAGTATTGGCTCATCATTTTATCAATCATAATCAACATAACGTAAGTGAACTAATACGTTCTCTAAAAGAAGAGACGAATGAGACACGAGAAGAATCGTTATTTGTTCAACAATTATATCATCTAGATGAAGAAGAAATTGCAAAGTACCATAATATAGAAAATCAAATCGGTCAGCTTCAAAAACGATATACAGCAATTGTAAATAAAAAAGATGAAGAACAATTGGCCTATACTATTGTGCGAGAAGAACTTGAGAGTTGTTTAGAAGGAATCAATGATTTAAGAGAGCAACATGAACAATTTAAAGAGATGCTTCAAAATTTACGTAAAGATGAACTATTTGCTAGAGAAAAAACAAATGAGATGAAGAAGCAGCTCATGGAACTAAAAAGAAAAGTTCAAAAGAGTAATATTCCAGGTATTCCCGCTTCATACCAAGCTGTATTAAGTGAGACTAGAAATGCACTTGAACAGGTCTTTTTAAAACTTGAAGAAAAACCTCTAGATATGGTTGCTATTAATCAGTTGCTTGCAAAAGCAGTTGAGCAGGTAAATGCATCCTCCTCAATGACGGATGAAATGATTGAGCAAGCTTACTTAGTTGAAAAGGTAATACAGTATGGGAATCGGTATAGAAGTAAAAATAAGAAGCTTGCCGAACAACTGAAAGAATCTGAAGTATCATTTAGAAGTTATGATTACTCATTATCACTTGAACAAGCTGCTACTGCTATTGAAGAAATAGAGCCAGGTGCTTTAAGTAGAATCGAGGAAATGTTAGAGCATAAATAAGTAATTTTATGTTACGTTCATTAAGCTGGATATGTTATTTTATAGGCTCTTTTCGTAACCTTTGCTGCTTTACTTCATAAAATATAAGCGGGGAAGATTTTATAGACTTTAGAGAAGAAAAGATGCCATGTGTTTTATTTCCTAGTACGAAAAACGACAATCAATGTGAAAACAGCCATTTTAAAAGATATACCTTTTAATTAAGGTATATCTTTTTTATTGTAATTTTATTATCAATTTTATGGGAATCTAAATGAAAATATGATATTATAGGTAGTTGCAAAATGACACTAATCGGGGGACTTATTGTGATATATTTAGATAATAGTGCTACAACAAATCCATATGAGGATGTCATTGATTCACTAGTTACTGTGTCTCGGAAATTTTATGGGAACCCTTCTTCATTACATAAGCTTGGTGGTGAAGCAGAGCATCTCTTGACACACTCACGAGAAACAACAGCAAAGCTGTTAAATGTTAAACCTAATGAAATTACATTTAATTCAGGTGGTACAGAGGGAAATAATCATGCAATAAAAGGTATTGCATTTGCTAACCGTAATCGAGGAAAGCACATCATTACAACGACAATAGAACATCCTTCTGTTACTGAAGCATGTAAGCAACTTGAGGAAATTGGATATGATGTTACTTATTTACCTGTAGATTTAAATGGAATGGTACAAATAGATGATGTTAAAAAGGCAATCCGAGATGATACAATCCTTGTATCTATCATACATGTGAACAATGAGGTTGGCTCAGTTCAGCCGATTGCGGAAATTGGGAAGTTATTAAAATCTTATCCGAAAATTATATTTCATGTAGACCATGTACAAGGGATAGGGAAAGTTCCGCTAGATTTAAAAAGAAATTTCATTGATTTATGTTCAATGTCTGGGCATAAATTTCATGGCTTAAAAGGTAACGGAATTCTTTATATTCGAGAAGGAGTTACTTTATCCCCATTACTTGCTGGAGGCTCGCAGGAGTACAATAATCGTTCAGGAACGGAAAATGTAGCAGGGATCGTAGCAATGACAAAAGCACTTCGCCTTACATTAGAAAATTATCAAATGAAAATTAAAGATCTGGTAAAAATAAAAGAGGCGTATATAGATGAGTTAAGTAAATTACCATTTATTACACTTAATACATCTACTAAAAGCTCGGCACCACATATTATTAATATGACAATACATGGAATAAAGCCTGAAGTGTTTGTCCACTCATTAGAAGAGGAGCAAATTTATTTGTCAACTACATCAGCATGTTCTTCAAAGAAAAGGGTGGCGAGTAAAACATTGTTAGCAATGGGGAAAAATGAGCAAGAAGCTGAAAGTGCAATTCGTATCAGTTTATCCTATAATAATTCTATACATGAAGTACCTAGAGTATTAACTGCTATTCGAAGATCAGCTGAAAAATTAAGGCTCTTTGCGTAAAATTTAGTAGTTTGTGTTTACTTAATGATAACAACTAGATCGGATTTTCTCCGTCTTTTATCGTAATACAGAAATAACAATCAATAAATAGAGTGACAACAGTCCAAATTAAAGATAATAATGAGGTAATGACAACATGCAATATGAACATATATTAATTCGTTATGGAGAATTATCAACAAAAAAACGTAATAGAAATTATTTTGTAAATCGTCTAAAGAAAAATATAAAGGGCAAGTTAAGAGAATTTGAAAACATCGAGATTGAAAAACAGCGTGATAGAATGTATATCAAATTAAATGATGAACCTTACGAGAAAATTGTTGAAAAACTATCATCAATTTTTGGCATTCATTCATTTAGCCTAGCGATCAAAACCTTAAGTGATATCGAAAAAATTAAAGAAGGGGCTCTGGAGGCAATTAAGGAGTTAGAACCTGAAGGAAAAACATTTAAGGTAACTGCAAAAAGAGCGAATAAACAATTTCCACTCAATTCGAATGAATTAAATTATGAAATTGGTAGTCATATTTTGCGAAATATCCAAGATTTAACGGTAAATGTACATGAGCCAGATATTAATTTACGTGTAGAAGTCCGCCATAATGCAACATATATCACCTTTAAAGATATAAGCGGTGCCGGAGGGTTCCCAGTGGGTACTAGTGGTAAAGCAATGCTTATGTTGTCAGGTGGAATTGATAGCCCAGTTGCTGGGTATTTAGCAATGAAACGAGGGCTAGAAGTAGAAGCAGTACATTTCTATAGCCCGCCATTTACGAGTGAACGGTCAAAACAAAAGGTCATTGATTTAGCTAAGAAGCTAACTGAATATACAGACTCAATTAAGCTTCATATTGTCCCATTTACAAATGTTCAACAAGTTATTCAACAAAAAATACCTGATAATTATACGATGACTTCAACGAGGCGTTTGATGCTACAAATCACTGATCAATTGAGGCAAAAGAATGATGCCTTAGCAATTATTAATGGTGAAAGCCTTGGTCAAGTGGCATCTCAAACGCTCGAAAGTATGTATACGATTAATGAAGTTACAACAACGCCCATCATCAGACCATTAATAACGATGGATAAATTAGAAATTATAGATATATCTAAGCAAATTGACACTCATGATATATCAATAAGACCTTATGAGGATTGTTGTACGATATTTACACCAACCTCACCTAAAACGAAACCAAAGCGTGATAAAATAAATCATTTTGAGAGTTTTGTCGACTTTGATTCATTAATTAGTGAGGCGGTTTCAGGTACTGAAACTATTATTATAAGAAATGATGAAGAATTGACAAACGAGGAAAATATTGAAAATTTATTTTAATGAGCTGTAGTTTCACTCAGTTGTTGACTTTTTCAAAATAGAGCATAAAGGCTATAATGGCTTTTATGTTCTAGGTTTTCTATATATTTCAGTAGAGAAGCTGTCTATTTTCTATTGTAAACAAATCCTTCTAGACACCTCTGTCCAGCGGTTTTCACAGTTATCTACCTATGCCCCTTTATAAATTTTGAACAATTACCAACATTTACGTGAATTATGCCTATTGTTTTAACACACTCTATTACCACAAGGAGGTGATAACACATGGCATACAACAGTTCAAATCAATTAGTAGTTCCTGGTGTACAGCAAGCTCTTGATCAAATGAAGTACGAAATCGCTTCTGAATTTGGAGTGAATCTAGGGCCTGACACTACTTCTCGTGCAAACGGTTCTGTCGGTGGAGAAATAACGAAGCGCCTTGTACAAATGGCTGAGCAGCAAATAGGTGGAGGTTACCAACAACAATAAATAAATATTATGGCTACAAAGAGCGGGATCATATCCCGCTCTTTTTTATTATTTAATGGTTAGAAGCTATAGCTTCTAACCCCTTGGCATTATTATTCGAAGACAATAGGCAACTTTATAGTGTCATATAGTAATTGGCTGTTTGTTAAATTACTATATTGTTACAAAAAATTCAAATAATTTAGTATAATATGAAATATTAAGATAATATTTTGAATGGAGGAGTTGTTCATGAATCGACAAGATTTAATTGCGCCAGATATTTATAATTTATCTGAAGAAGTAGAACGCTTTTCAAGTGATAGTTCAAGAATTGCCTTAAAATACGAAAATGGTTTAGGTGTCAAACGAGAAATTACATATAGTAGCTTAATAAAGGAAGCTAATAAAATTGGGAATGCATTATTGCATGATGGGTTTCAACAAGGTGATAAGGTGCTCGTGCTCATACCAAGAATGATTGAGGCATATAGTATATATTTAGGTGCAATTAAAGCGGGATTAGTTGTTATTCCCTGTTCAGAAATGCTTCGAACTAAAGACTTACAGTATCGTATTCAACATGGAGAAGTGAAAGGTATCATATGCTACCATCCTTATGTCGAGCAATTTGAAGAAGTCAAAAATATTGAAACAATAACTAAGTATATCGTTGGAAAAGAAGATAAAGTTGGATGGAAAAATCTTAGGGAAAAATGTAAAGGTAGCAGTGATGAATTAGTGGCTGCACCAACTAGACGAGATGATATTGTTTTTTTATCATATACATCAGGAACAACTGGAAACCCAAAAGGGGTCGTTCATACACATGGATGGGGATATGCTCATTTGAAAACAGCAGCATCGAGCTGGTTAAGCATTAGAGAAAACGATACAGTTTGGGCAACTGCGGGTCCAGGATGGCAGAAATGGATTTGGAGTCCTTTTCTTTCAACACTAGGAACTGGTGCTACTGGAATAGTTTATGATGGGAAATTTGAACCTAAAAAATATTTACAGCTGTTAAGTGATTATGAAGTAAATGTATTATGTTGTACCCCAACAGAATATCGGCTTATGGCGAAAGTAGATAATATTGGTGATTATAAACTTCCATCTTTACATAGTGCGGTCTCAGCTGGGGAACCTCTGAATCGTGAAGTGATTAAGACGTTTAAAAAATATTTTCATGTTGACGTTCGGGACGGATACGGGCAAACAGAGAATACTTTATTAGTAGGGGTCATGAAAGGAATGGAAATTAAACCAGGTTCTATGGGGAAACCGACTCCAGGTAATACAATTGAAATAATTAACGATTTAGGTGAGCCATGTGATATTGGAGAAGTTGGTGATATTGCAGTTCATGTTGAAACCCCAGCATTATTTAAACATTATTATAAAGATCCAGAAAGAACTGCTAAGCAATTTCGTGGAGAATACTATATAACAGGAGATAAAGCGAAGAAAGATAAAGATGGATATTATTGGTTTGAGGGGAGGAGTGATGATATTATTATAAGCTCTGGTTACACCATTGGTCCCTTTGAAGTGGAAGATGCGTTAGTCAAACATCCGTCCGTAAAAGAATGTGCTGTAGTTGGCAGCCCAGATGAAGTTCGGGGGTTAATCGTTAAAGCATTTATTGTTCTGCGTGAGGGGGTATCTCAACATCATGAAGAGCTAATTAAACAACTACAAGATCATGTCAAAGATCTAACAGCTCCTTACAAATATCCTCGGAAAATAGAGTTTGTTGAAGACTTACCAAAAACAACATCAGGAAAAATTCGTCGTATAGAATTAAGAAATCAAGAACTTCGCATAGAGAAGTCTTTTAAACAAAAATAAAGGTCATATTTCTCTCCTTCGAATGTTTTGATAAAATAAATGTCAAGAAGTAAATATAGATAGAGCAGTTCCATGGTATAAATCACAAGTCTAGCGAAACTGCTCTACGATTGATATTGGGAGAGGTAAAAATGGGTACACTTTGGTTTGGCGGAACAATTTATACGATGTGTAACGAAAATGATAAAGCAGAAGCTGTATACGTGGAAGAAGGTATGATAAAAGATATCGGTTCCGAAGAGAATTTGCGGAAAGTATATGGTGAGAATATTACTGAAAATGTTGACCTACAAAATGCTGTTATGTTGCCAGGCTTTGTAGATAGTCATATCCATCTAATAGGACTTGGAGAAAAATTATTAACAATGGATTTATCTTCTAAAACTACTTCAGATGATATAAGAACAACATTGAAAGAATATGTGAAATCATACAATAGTGGTGATTGGATCATTGCAGAAGGCTGGAATGAAAATAATCTTAAAGATAAAAAAATTTTCAACCGATATGAGCTAGATGAGATTTCACCGAACAATCCAATGGTTTTAAAACGCATTTGTCATCATGCAGCAATTGTTAACTCTAAAGCACTTCAGTTAGCAGGAATAACAGCAGAATCAACAGACCCTAAAGGTGGGGTAATTGTCCGGAATGATAAAGGTGAGCCAACAGGGTATTTGTTAGACAAGGCGGTTGATCTTGTGACGAAAGCCATCCCCGCAGTAACAACTGAGTACTTGAACAAAGCATTGGCAACATCGATTGATCATTGTTTTTCATTAGGTCTAGTTGGTGCCCATACTGAAGATTTGAATTATTATAATAGCTTTTCACAAACGTATGAAACATTTCTTCATGTAATAAAGGGTCAAAGCAAAAAATTCAGAGCAAATTTATTAGTTCATCACGAAGTAATTGATGACATGATTCAAAGGGAATTAAATGATAGTAGTAACGAAGAATTCATCAAGTTTGGTGCGATGAAAATTTTTGCTGATGGCGCATTAGGTGGTCGAACGGCTCTATTATCTGAACCATATTATGATCAATCAAGCACGGCAGGAATTGCAATTCATTCTCAAGATGAGTTAAAGGAGCTCGTTAAAAAAGCAAGGATGTATGATATGCCGGTGGCTATCCATGTTATTGGAGATTTGGCATTTGAATATGCTATTTCTGCAATTGAAGCATACCCACCACCTAAAGGAGAAAGGGATCGGTTAATTCACGCACAAATTCTTCGTAAAGAATTAGTAGATAGAGCAAAGCACCTTTCAGTCATTTTAGATATACAGCCAACATTTGTAATGTCAGATTTCCCTTGGGTCATCGACAGGTTAGGTGAAGACAGGATGCAATATAGCTATGCTTGGCGAACTCTGATTGATGAAGGGTTTCATTGTGCTGGAGGGTCAGATGCACCGATAGAAAGTGCAAATCCTCTACTTGGAATTTATGCTGCTATCATGAGGAAATCCCCTTCCGATAAACATGAAGGCTATTATCAAAATGAAAAATTAACACCTTTTGAGGCTGTTTGTCTATATACTAGAGGCAGTGCTTACGCAGTGAAGATGGAACAAACACATGGTAAAATAACTCCCGGGTTTGTAGCAGATTTTACAATATTAGATAGAGATATTTTACAAATTGATCCGGAAGAAATCTCGCTAACAAATGTTGTGATGACCGTTGTTGATAATAAAATTGTGTATAAAGGTCATGCAAACTGAGAAGCTAGGAATTGTTCAAAGATTAAGAGCCTGTTTTAGAAACATATTAAAACAGGCTCTTTGCTTTTGACTATATTGTTATTTAATTGAATGAATTCATGAAGATGAGAAGGGGGGTATAGTCCTTCTGTATGAATGGAGGCTAAAAACCAGTTACAAAAATCTCCGTTTAACCTTTTCCCAAAAAGAATTGTCTCGTAATTTAACAGTTTTTATTTTTTTGTCACTAAGTTGAATTTCAATTTTATTTACATGGCGTATGCTAACCGCTTCATTATCCATACCGATAGTAGGGAAATCATTTCCATCTTGGACTACCTTAAGTGTAAGCTTACGGGCACCACTTAAAATAAACGATGAACCTAATGTTCTATAGCGGTTATTATTCAATGAGGCAATCTCACTTACTTGCATACATGGAAGTAGTGGGTCTACAACTGCTCCATTAACAGATTTATTATATGCCGTACTGCCTGTAGGTGTGGCTATAACCATGCCATCACCACGGAATGTTTCAAAATGTAGGTCATCTATATGTACATCAATGACAAACGTTTTAATAATCGTTGAACGAATTGAACATTCATTCAAACATTGGAACGAGGTCATGTCATCTACAGATACATTAATCGTAGGATATCTTCTTACTTCCACTTCTTCATTTTTTAATGCTTCTATCATTTTATCTGTATCATCTATGTGGAAATCACAATATAAACTAAGAGAGCCTGTGTTGGAAATTCCAGCGTACAAACAATCCTCCTGGAAGCCAGTCTTTCTTACTGCTTGAAGGAATGTCCCATCTCCACCTATACTTACAATAATATTTGCATCTTTGTAATCATTCACGATTGTAAATCCGTATTGCTCAGCTATTGTGTATAATGATTCTACTTGTTTGTCAAGGACTGGGTCACTTTTATAAAACAAAAAGATGTTACGGCGATTAAACATATATAATACCTCCTACTAAGTATCAAGACAGAATATTGTTGCCAAGTATTCACTATTTTGCTAAAAAATCTGCTACAATTGATTATTGTGTATATAGTGTATCATTTTTATGAAACTAAATGTATGACAAAATAGGAAATGATACTGTGATTAAGAAGGAGTGAATGTTTATGAGTTTGAAAAGATGGGCGGCACTAGGAATAGCTGTATTACTTTTCGTCATTTCAGTTTTAGTTAATACAGTCAGTTCAATTGCTTTTTCTAGTTTTGGTGATATATCTGAGGAAATTTTTACAACAGACCAGGAATTTGATGAAAAAGTAATTGAAGAAGGGAAGAGCCCTTTATCAAAAATCCTTGTTTTAGAAGTAAATGGCGCGATTCAAGACACTACGAATGTAACATCAATCTTTGAATCAGTGGGGTATAATCATCGACGATTTTTAAGTATGATAGACAGTGCTAAAGAAGATAATGACATCAAAGCGATTTTACTTCGTGTGAACTCACCTGGAGGAGGAGTTGTTGAAAGCGCTGAAATACATAAAAAATTAACAGAATACAGAGAAGAAACGGGTAAACCAGTCTATGTATCGATGGGAAGTATGGCAGCATCAGGAGGATACTATATTTCAGCATTAGCAGATAAAATCATTGCGAGTCCTGAAACTTTAACTGGCTCGTTAGGTGTTATCATGCAGGGGGTTAATTACGCTGGTTTAGCTGAGAAATATGGAGTAGAGTTTGTGACAATCAAAAGTGGTCAATTCAAAGACATTATGAGCCCTTCTAGAGAGATGACAGAAGAAGAGCGAAACATACTGCAATCTATGCTTAATAATTCGTACGATGGCTTCGTAAAGGTGATATCGGAGGGAAGAAACATTCCAGAAGATACAGTACGAGAAATTGCAGATGGGCGCATTTATGACGGAAGGCAAGCAAAAGAGCTAAATCTCATTGATGAATTCGGATATTATGATGATGCTCTAGAAATATTAAAAGAAGATATGGACCTTAAAAATGCACAAGTTATTAAGTATGAAGAAAACTTAGGGTTGAATTGGTCAATATTTGAGATAACAGCAAATAAATTTATGAATAAAGAAATTGAAATGGCTGGACTCATGAAAATGTTATCTCAACCAAATTCCCCAAGACCTATGTATTTATATGCTGAATAGGGGGGATTTATATGGAAACAAAGAATAATGGAACCGAAAACAAGGACAAGGAAATTATTCCTGAAGAAACAAAAACTGTTTTAGAAGGTCATTATGAAAATATAAATCATAATGGAGCTGTGCATTCACATCATCATGAACATGATAATGTGAGCATTTCTAATAAACGACAATCACTACATTATCATGCAGGATTTTGGATGAGATTTTGGTCATATTTATTTGATCTAGTTGTTATAGGAAGTATTAATCGCATCATTTTATATCCGCTGTTCCGTTTGCTTGATTTACCACTAAAGGACAGTGGGATGTTTGCAGCAATTTCAATTGCAACTGCGTTTACCTTTTACTTATATTTCGTATTAATGACAAAATACTTTCATAAAACACTTGGAAAAATGGTGTTTGGTCTACGGGTCATTAACATAAAAGGCGATCACTTAACGTGGTCTACTATCCTGTTTAGAGAGTTTATTGGTAGGTTTATTTCAAAGTTTTTTATGATTGGCTATATTTTAGTAGCATTTTTACCGAAAAAACAAGGTTTACATGACATATTTGCTGATACGACCGTAGTTCATGAAAGAAAATAATATACGAATTTTACATTTTAAAACCTATGAAGGCTAGTGTCTTCATAGGTTTATTTTATTTGGTGAAGGTGATAATAGGTTAGTAGAAGGGAGGAGTATATGTTGGTAATGATAACTATCATAGCAAGCTCTTTTGTTGTCATCCTATGTTTGCTCTTCATGAAGGTTACTGTTCGTGTACTTCTTCTACATGAAAAGGACAATGATCAAATTAAGATTCAACTAAGAACTTTGTTTGGGATCATACGTTATACGTACAATGTTCCATTTATAAAAGTAGATAAGAAAGATGCTAATCTTGTTGTGGGACAAAACAAATCTTCAAACAATGTAGGGGAAGAACATACTGACAATAAAGATGTTGAACACATTTCAGTAAATGATGTTATTGAAGGGATACAAAACGCAAAGGAGCTTATAGAACATATTGTTGGGTTTCACCAAATTATTAGAAATTTTTTAAAAAAAGTTCACGTAACGAAGTTTGAATGGCAAACTCAATTAGGTGCTCGTGATGCAGCTATGACAGGTCTGCTTTCTGGACTTGCATGGGGTGTAAAGGGAGGAGTTATTGGTTTGATTAGCAATAATATGAAACTTGATACAAATCCTTATATAGAGATAGCTCCTTCATATCAAAAACCTAGTTCTCATACAAAATTAAAGTGTATGTTATACTTTCGAATCGGGTATGCTATTTTAGGAGGAATAAGGTTATTGAAATTATGGAAAGGGGGACGGCCACATTTTAGGCATGGTCACCCTCCATTACATAAAAATAAAAAAATTAAAGAATCGATTTAAACTATAGGAGGTGTTAATATGTCTGATCATCCTATTCAAGGTTTAATGACCACTGCTATGGAGAATTTAAAAGAGATGATTGACGTAAATACGATAATTGGAGATCCTGTTGAAACACCTGACGGTAGTGTGATCTTAACTGTCTCAAAAGTAGGGTTTGGGTTTGCAGCAGGAGGAAGTGAATTTTATATCGAAGAACGGAGTAGTCAACAACAAGGTCAACAAGGGCAAAATTCTAAGAAACATCCCTTTGGCGGTGGAAGTGGTGGAGGGGTTTCGATTACACCTATTGCTTTTTTAATTGTTAATCCTTCAGGAGTAAAGCTGTTGCACCTTGATGAAAATACACATTTGTATGAAAGAATATTAGAATTAGCTCCACAGGCAGTTGAAAAAATACAAAAAATGTTTTCGAAAAATGATCAAAATGGTGAACGGGACATAAAAGGAAGTAAAGCGAAAGATCACCAAGATATGCCAAAGCAAGATTTTGATATATGAGCAAAGTATAAAAAAATTTAGTCTTGGTTGTTATTTTTGCAACAGCAAATCAGGTTTCATCCGGTTGTTATCGTGTTATTAATAAAAAGATATCACAAAACAACGGTTGTATACTTGTTTATATCTTAGTATGAAAAAACAAATATTACGAAAAACATCGACATAGTTGTTTTGGGAAGACGGGTAGATAAAGTACAACTTAACTTGTCCTTATCTATCCGTTAATGCGCGATTTGATAGGAAAAATTTTGTATTATTGCAGACGATGAAAAAATAAAGCTGTGAGCATTCATAAACACTATTTTTTTACCCTCGTTATCTGGCCTTTAGTAAGCATCAATAAGTCAGCTTCGTTAATTTTTACTACGGAATGAACCCTCCACCTGTAAAAGTATAATCCAATTGGCGTACTTTATTATCGATTAGGAAAGTTGCATAACCATAGGCTATTTTCGCTTTGATTGTTGTTTCTCGTACTAAGACTTAAACATATAAACAACTAGAGTTCGTGGCATCTTCTCTTTTCTAAAGCAGAGAAGAAAGGTGCCTAGAGAGTGACCCCACTCACTAGTATTAGCACTTAAACCAGGTTTTTTCTTTGCAATCTATAATAAGAAAAGTTATGATTATCACTATACATACTAAAAATATTAGCTTGTTTAAAGATTTAGGAGAAAAATAGTTGTTCAAGAAACTTGAACACACACTAATAAGGGGGAATTAATATGGCAAATATCACGTTTAAAGGTAATCCAGTTACCTTACTAGGTAATGAGGTTAAGGTTGGTGACAAGGCTCCGGATTATACGGTTTTAGCAAATGATTTGTCGCCTGTGACGTTAGCAAATTCTAGTGGTTCTGTTCGCTTAATCAGTGTTGTCCCTTCAGTAGATACGGGGGTTTGTGATGCGCAAACTAGACGTTTTAATGAAGAGGTAGCTAGCCTAGATAATGTACAAGTGTTAACAGTAAGCGTAGACTTACCTTTTGCTCAAAAGCGTTGGTGTGGAGCAAGTGGTATCGATAACGTCATTACTTTATCTGACCATCGTGACCTTTCATTTGGTGAAGTTTACGGGGTTGTGATTAAAGAACTTCGTCTATTAGCACGTGCGGTATTCGTCATTGATAGCAATGATAACATCACGTACGTAGAGTATGTATCAGAAGGTACAAACCATCCAAACTACGAAGCAGCAATCGAAGCAGTAAAGGCCGCAAAGTAACAAGAAAAGCGAAGCTGACTTGAACTGCCTCGACAAGCGTTGGAGCCTATTCACCTGAAGCCGCTTTATGTCTTCAAGTGAATGGTGAAATGACTCGAGAGGTAAGGGGGCGTAGCTTGGACAGTGAGAAAAGCGAAGAAGAATTGCCCCGACAAGTGCTAAAGAACGAAAATACGCTGCATATGCTAAAAGACCTCGATGTTGAGGTCTTTTTACTTCTTTTTTGATCGGAATAAATTAATATAATTATTTTCTGTATAGGAGAATATTAAATTGCAATTAGTATACATTTACATTTAGGAGGTTTTTATTTTGTCAACCAATATCGAAGAAATTTTTTCAGTAATAGACAGTACAGCTAATCTATTGCAAGAGGACTTAGCATGCTCATATTTAGAAGCAGTGGCAGAAACAGGAGAAAACATATTTCAAGAAACAATTTTACAGGAAGAACTCAGTGAACTTTCAAAGAAAAGATTAAATAAAGAGTACGATAAGCTCATTGTACAAAAATATTCAAATGAGGAAATCAGAAAAGCATATCAGCTTGCAGCTTTAAAAGGGATGCGGGAGTCGACACAGCCAAATCATCAAATGACACCAGATTCAGTTGGGGTTTTTGTAAGTTATCTTGTTTCTAAGTTCATGAGAAACTATGAATCCTTCAAAGTTGTTGACCCTGCTGTAGGAACAGGAAATTTACTTACGACTGTTCTAAACAATACTTCCGATAAACAAATAACGAGTTTTGGTGTAGATGTGGACGATTTATTAATTAAGCTTGCCTATGTAAATGCTAACCTTCAGCAGCACCCAATTCAATTTTTTAATCAAGATAGTTTAGAGCCATTATTAATTGATCCTGTTGATCTTGTTATATGTGATTTGCCAATTGGATACTATCCAAACGATGTTGTGGCCGATGGGTATGAATTAAAGTCACCGGAAGGACATTCATATGCACATCATTTATTTATTGAACAATGCATGAACTACACGAAAGAGGGAGGGTATTTATTCTTCCTTATACCTAATAACCTTTTTGAAGGTGAGCTAGCACCATCGTTACATAAGTATTTAAAAGAAACGAGTATAATCCAAGGGTTATTACAGTTGCCTTTATCTTTATTTCAACATGAGAAGCATGCAAAAAGTATTTTTATTTTACAGAAAAAGGGGCCAGAAGTGAAGGTGCCAAAGCAGGCACTGTTAGTTGAACTCCCTAGTTTTTCCAACAAAGAGGCAATCCAAGGAATTATTCAAAGAATTGATAGTTGGATTAAAGTAGAAAAATAATAAAGTAAAATCAGAAAATAAAGAAATTATGACGAAAACGGTACCATTTTTACATTAATATTGCATTGTAATAAAGTGAGTGGTTAAATGATAGAGGCGGATATGAAATTGTGTCGATTTTTAAAGGAGCTGTGAAATAACATGTCTAAAGTTATTGCTATAAATGCAGGTAGTTCTTCTCTTAAATTTCAATTATTTGAAATGCCGAGTGAAGAGGTTGTTACAAAGGGGATTGTAGAACGAATTGGATTTGACGATGCAATTTTTAATATAACAGTTAATGGTGAGAAACAGACAGAAGTTAGCCCTATCGCTGATCATTCAGTTGCGGTTAAGATGCTTCTAGATAAGCTGACATCATTAAACATTATTCAATCTTTAGATGAGATTGAGGGCATCGGACATCGTGTCGTTCACGGTGGTGAAAAATTCAATGACTCTGTATTAATTACTGACGATGTAATTAAGGATATTGATGAGTTATCAGAATTAGCACCATTGCATAATCCAGCAAACCTTACTGGTGTAAAAGCATTTAAGGAAGTACTACCTAATGTACCGTCTATCGCTGTGTTTGATACCGCATTTCATCAAACGATGCCGGATCAATCATTTCTATATAGTTTGCCATATCATTATTATAGTGAATATGGAATTCGTAAATATGGATTCCATGGTACCTCACATAAATATGTTTCAGAACGTGCAGCAGAACTTTTAGGACGTCCGTTGGAACAACTACGTCTTATATCATGTCACTTAGGTAATGGTGCAAGTATAGCTGCAATCGAAGGTGGTAAATCAATTGATACCTCAATGGGCTTCACTCCACTCGCAGGTGTGGCTATGGGTACACGTTCAGGTGATATTGATCCTGCGTTGATACCGTTTATTATGGAGAAGACGGGGAAAACTGCCGATGAAGTGCTAGATGTATTAAATAAACGGAGTGGAATGCTTGGTGTATCTGGTTTCTCAAGTGATTTACGTGATATTGAGCAAGAAGCCGAACAAGGAAATGAACGCGCTGAATTAGCTTTACAAGTATTTGCAGATAGAATTCATAAGTATATAGGTTCATATGCATCAAAAATGTATGGTGTAGACGCAATTATATTCACTGCAGGGATTGGTGAAAATAGTGACGTTATACGTACTCGTGTGTTAAAAGGACTTGAGTTTATGGGAGTATACTGGGATCCGTCGCTTAATAAAGTTCGTGGTAAAGAAGCGTTTATTAATTATCCGCACTCACCTGTTAAGGTTATTGTCATCCCGACAGATGAAGAAGTTATGATTGCTCGTGATGTTGTGAAAATTGCCTTACACTAATAAAGTTATCATTTTATAAATGAGAGTCTTGTTTTGCGTTATTTGCTGAACAAGACTCTTTTTGTATTTGTTAAATGTTAAGAAAGTATAAAATTACTTCGTAGTTTCATTCACTGTATGATGTTTATCTATGTGTAAGCTCCAGCACCTATTCCCTCCAGGGTCACGTCACCATTTCACTCGAAGGCAAAAAACGCCTTCATGTGAATTGCCTCCAGTGCTTGTCGGGGATGATCAAGGCGCATGCGCTTTTCTTGTTGTCTAGCTCCGCCTCCTAGCCTCTCGAGTCGTTTCACCTTTACATCAGAAGACAAAAAGCGTCTTCTGTCGTAAAGGTTCCAACGCTTGTCGAGTCTGACAGTCGGCTCCGCTTTTTTTGTCTAGCTCCAGCGCCTATCCCCTCGAGGTCACTTCACCATTTCACTCGAAGGCAGAAAACGCCTTCATGTGAAATGCCTCCAGTGCTTGTCGGGGATGATCAAGGCGCATGCGCTTTTCTTAATTAGTAAGCATGTTATAATAATAAAAGGCTAAGTTTGGAAATAGGAGGAATAAGATGACAGTGACTGATCGTGAACAACAAGTTTTAAATGATATAATTGCTTGGGAAAGTCGATTCTCTCAAATGAACCCGACAGACTTTGAATTATTATATGATAAATGGCTGCATAAATCTTTTCAACTTCTTCCTGATGATATAAGAACAGAGTTTTTTGTAAAGATGGATAACTGGTTATTTCATTTACATGCAATGATTCAAGGATCACAGCCACAAATAGATACGAGAGAACAAATCATTACTTCTGCAAGGTTATTTGATGAAGACATAAATCAATTATCGGATTTACAAACATTATCCATAGATCAGCTTACATATTTATGTGAACAGCAAGTTGCCAAGAGTAGATTGTATTCTTTTGTCCAAGGTGGGATTACTGGTACAGGAGGAGCACCGTTTTTAGGAATTGATTTACCTCTTATGTTAATTATTAACTTAAGGGCAGTTCAATTAATTGCTATGTCATATGGCAATGAAATAAATACACCTTCCGAAATGATGACAGCATTGAAGGTATTTCACGGTGCGACACTTCCAAAAAGATTACAAGGCAGCGCATGGGGAAATTTGTTGAACGAAATGGAAAATTCAACTCAGTCATTTTTTTATGAAGGGAATGAAAACCTAATTAATGAAGAGTGGCTGGACCAACCTCTTAAACAGATATTAAAAACAATGATGATTTACTTTTTCCGTAGAAAAATGGTTCAAGGAATACCAATTGTCGGTATAGCGATTGGTGCGGGTATAAACTATCAATTAACTAGAAATGTTACAACCTTTGCACAAAAATATTACCAATACTCTTACCTACATAAGAAAGGTGGGAATCCTTTATGAGCACAATAGAACATAAAAAAGAGGCCCCAAAGCTGGTTAGATGTAAAGTGATTACAATTAGTGATACGAGAGATAAAATGACAGATAAAAGTGGACAATTAATGATCTCTTTATTAAAGGATGGTGGTCATAAAGTTGTTGATTATGACATCGTGAAGGATGAACAGCAATATATTCAACGTTCAATAATAGATGGGTGTGATCGACAAGATATTGATGTTATTCTCACAAATGGTGGCACCGGGATTGCAAGACGAGATGTGACTATTGAAACAGTTAAAGATATGATAGACAAGGAGATAGTAGGTTTTGGAGAGTTGTTTAGAATGTTAAGCTACACTGAAGATATCGGTTCTGCAGCAATTTTATCACGTGCGATAGCTGGAGTAGCAGGTGATACAGCAATTTTTTCTACACCTGGTTCTTCTGGAGCCGTTAAGCTTGCAATGAATAAACTTATTCTTCCGGAGCTCGGTCATGTAGTCCGTGAAATACGAAAGGACTTATAGTATTTATTTAATTGCAGTGCTAACATGTGCACCTAACCTCTCTAGTCACTTCAACCATCAACCCGAAGGCAAAAAGCGCCTTCGGGTTGATAGCTTCCAGTGCTTGTGTGGGATGACCGAGGCGCTTGCGCTTTTGTCTATTGTCTAGCTCCAGCGCCTATCCCCTCGAGGTCACTTCACCATTTCACCCGAAGGCAAAAAGCACCTTCATGTGAAATGCCTCCAGTGCTTGTCGGGGATGATCTAGGCGCTTGCGCTTTTGTCTATTGTCTAGCTCCGCCTCCTAGCCTCTCGAGTCGTTTCACCTTTACATCAGAAGACAAAAAGCGTCTTCTGTCGTAAAGGTTCCAACGCTTGTCGAGTCTGACAGTCGGCTCCGCTTTTTTTTGTCTAGCTCCAGCGCCTATCCCCTCGAGGTCACTTCACCATTTCACCCGAAGGCAAAAAGCACCTTCATGTGAAATGCCTCCAGTGCTTGTCGGGGATGATCAAGGCGCTTGCGCTTTTGTCTATTGTCTAGCTCCGCCTCCTAGCCTCTCGAGTCGTTTCACCTTTACATCAGAAGACAAAAAGCGTCTTCTGTCGTAAAGGTTCCAACGCTTGTCGAGTCTGAGCAGTCGGCTCCGCTTTTTTTTTGTCTAGCTCCAGCGCCTATCCCCTCGAGGTCACTTCACCATTTCACCTGAAGGCAAAAAGCACCTTCATGGTGTGAAATGCCTCCAGTGCTTGTCGGGGATCATCAAGGCGCTTGCGCTTTTCTCTATTGTCTAGCTCCAGGCGCCATCGGCTCGAGGTCATAAGTCAAGCGGATGAGAAAGTTAAAAAGCAACCTTCTCGTCGGCTCGTCTTATGCTTGTCGCCGATGACCGGGCGCCTTCCGCTTTTCTCTACACATGTATTTTTTCGGTTACATTTTGGTTGATCCGATACCATAGCCATAAATCATTAATAATGGAGGCTAATTCTGCTATTTCTGAATTGAGTATGCATGAACGTTGAAAATCATTTTCGTTTCCAAGTGCTGCTTGTTTGTTATTTATTATCTTTTCTAAATCTGCAATACGGTCAGGGATTTTCCCCCGAACCTTCTCCCAATGCAACAATATTGCTTGCTGATCATTTTTAGTAAAGTCTTCCCAATTCTTCTGAAGTTTAGGAATGGATATTCCTAAACGTTTATCCATTATAAAATTTTCTATCATTAACCTTCCTCCAAGACTAGTTACTTATCGTAATTGTACATTACTAAGCTCTTTTTATCCAATAGAGAATTTTTGTACTTATTATAAAAATTCTATTGAAATGTTATAAAAGTGCTGTTATCATGTATGAATAAATATAAATTAATAAGAATAAATATACAAAAATTATGTTAGGGAGAGTTAAAATGACTAATAAAAAAATTGTTTTAGCATATTCAGGTGGCTTGGATACTTCTGTAGCAATTAAATGGCTTCAGGAACATGGGTACGGTGTTATAGCATGTTGTTTAGACGTTGGGGAGGGAAAGGATCTTCAATTTATTAAGGAAAAAGCGTTAAAGGTTGGAGCAATCAAATCATATGTCATTGATGCTAAAGAGGAATTTGCAAATGATTACGCTTTAATATCATTGCAAGCACATACGTTATATGAAGGGAAATATCCATTAGTATCTGCATTATCTAGACCACTAATTGCAAAAAAGCTAGTAGAAGTTGCAGAGCTTGAAGATGCAGTTGCGGTCGCTCATGGTTGTACTGGTAAAGGAAACGATCAAGTACGTTTTGAGGTGGCTATTAAAGCACTCAATCCTAATTTGGAAGTGTTAGCACCCGTTAGAGATTGGAGTTGGTCTCGTGAAGAAGAAATTGCATATGCAAAAAACAAAAACATACCTATACCGGTTAATTTGGATAGTCCATTTTCCATTGACCAAAATCTTTGGGGAAGAAGTAACGAATGTGGTGTGCTAGAAGATCCATGGGTATCCCCTCCAGAGGAGGCTTACGAACTAACAGCTAGCCTAGACAACACACCAAATATTCCTGATGTTGTAGAAATTAGCTTTGAGAAGGGGATTCCTGTATCTTTAAATGGCAAAAAATATTCCTTAGCTGAACTTATATTAGAATTGAATTTATTAGCTGGAAAACATGGGGTAGGTAGAATCGATCATGTTGAGAATCGTTTAGTCGGTATCAAATCTCGGGAGGTATATGAGTGCCCGGGAGCAATGACACTTATAAAAGCTCATAAAGAACTAGAAGATATAACATTAGTCAAGGAAGTGGCACATTTCAAACCACTCATTGAAAAACAGCTCACTGAATTAATTTATAATGGACTGTGGTTTTCACAATTAAAAGATGCGTTACTAGCATTTTTAGCTGAAACACAGCAGTTTGTGAACGGTATCGTACGTGTGAAATTATTTAAAGGGCATGCGATCGTTGAAGGAAGAAAATCACCAAACTCATTATATGATGAAAAATTAGCAACCTATTCTACTGAGGATGACTTTGATCATTCTTCAGCAGTCGGTTTTATAACACTGTGGGGGTTACCTACGAAAGTGAGCAGTATCGTTAACAATGAGAAGGTGACAGTGTGAAGAAACTTTGGGGAGGCCGTTTTACAAAAACAGCTGAAGAATGGGTTGAAGAGTTCGGTGCCTCTATTCCCTTTGACCAAGAACTTGTAGAAGAAGACATTAAGGGTAGCCTTGCACATGTCACAATGTTAGGTAAATGTGGAATATTACCTGAAGGTGATGTTCAAAAGATTAAACAAGGGCTTCTGTTATTACAACAAAAAGCATTAAACAATGAATTGTCTTTTTCTGTGAGTGAAGAAGATATTCATCTTAATATTGAAAAAATGTTAATTGAAGAGATAGGGTCTGTGGGTGGGAAGTTACACACAGGCCGAAGTAGAAATGATCAAGTAGCAACGGATATGCATTTATATTTACAAAAAAATGTGAATGAAATTATCTTATTAATTTGTGAATTCCAAGCTGCACTTGTTACGCAAGCAGAGCACCATATTGAAACGATTATACCCGGTTATACACATCTACAACGAGCCCAGCCAATATCCTTTGCACATCACTTAATGGCTTATTTCTGGATGCTTGAGAGGGATAAAACTCGATATAAGGAATCATTAAAACGTATAAACCAATCCCCGCTAGGTGCTGGAGCTTTGGCTGGGACAACTTTTCCCATTGACCGTGAATATAGTGCCTCATTGTTAGGGTTTAATAGTATTTACGAAAATAGTATAGATGCAGTTAGTGATAGAGATTTTATTGTTGAATTTTTAAGTAACAGCTCTATGCTAATGATGCACTTATCACGCTTATGTGA
This sequence comes from Cytobacillus sp. Hm23, assembly GCF_051842895.1. NCBI lineage: Bacteria > Bacillati > Bacillota > Bacilli > Caryophanales > Bacillaceae > Cytobacillus > Cytobacillus sp. Hm23. The sequence goes on along the minus strand of NZ_JBPXRQ010000010.1, from coordinate 29,357 downwards.
AGAAATGATTTTATGGTCTAGTCAAGAATTTCAATTTATTGAAATTGATGATCGTTTTGCAACAGGAAGTAGTATTATGCCACAAAAGAAAAATCCAGATATGGCGGAACTAATTCGTGGGAAAACTGGCAGGGTTTATGGGAATTTAATTGGATTATTAACTGTCTTAAAGGGGACGCCATTAGCTTATAACAAAGATATGCAAGAAGATAAGGAAGGAATGTTTGATACTGTAAAAACTGTTATTGGTTCACTACAGATTTTCACAGGCATGATTGCATCAGTGGTTATTAACAAAAATCAAATGTCAGCAGCGACTAAGCAAGATTTTTCGAATGCAACTGAATTAGCTGACTACTTAGCATCGAAAGGATTGCCATTTCGTGAAGCTCATGAGATTGTAGGCAAACTTGTACTAACATGTATCGAGAGAAAACTTTATTTGTTAGATTTACCATTCAATGAATACAAAAATGCATGTCATTTATTTGAAGTAGATATATTTGATTATTTGGACCCATATACTGCTGTAAATCGTAGAAACAGTGTAGGAGGGACTGGGTTTCGAGAAGTTGGAAATGCAATATTACAAGCTAAATTACGTTTAGAAAAAAGTAATCCAGGGTTATAAAACCCTGGATAATTTATTATATTTAATTAATCAAAAGTTACATGTCTTTTTCAGTTCTAACGATTAGTACGTCGCATTTTGCATAACGTGTAATCGCTTCCGAGACGCTGCCGATAAAAAACCTTTCAATTGCACTTAGCCCTGTAGCACCACAAATGATAAGGTCTACATTGTGTTTAGGTGCTATCTCTTTTGCAATATGTGCTTTAGGTGAGCCAAAGTCTATATCAATAGTTATTTCTTCTATACCAGCCTTATTTGCTAGATCTTGATATTCTCCTAGGAGTTCTGTAGCATATTTCTCAGCTCTTTCTGCTATCATTCTGTCATAAGTCTCAACCGTGGCAAATGATCTTGTATCTACAATATGTGTTAGAACAATACCAGCATTATTTCTTTTGGCAATCTCAACAGCTTTCTTAAAAGCCCATTCAGCCTCTTTAGACCCATCCACTGCTACTAGAATTTTGTTATAAGTTATGCTCATAATAAAAATCACCCCTTAGGATTAGTATTTCTTTATATTACCAGTATAGCATGTTAAAAAAATTAGAAACTAATGATGTCTTGAAAATATTATGACAATTAAAAAGGGGTGTTGATAATGAATAAACATAAAAATAATACAGGTACTAAAAATCAGTATAACTATTTCGAAGAGGCTTCAGAGGAAATTAGTCAACAAATAACAGAGGCATACTCAAGTGGTGTGATTGAGCAACAATATGATAACCAACAAGAAACTGAGGATATTAATAATAAATAGTATGAACTAAGACATCGTGACTTAAGAGGTCAGGGTGTTTTTGGTTGGGAAAATATACAAAGAGAAACATCTTGTAATATAATAAAAATGTACAACTTTACATATATAAAACATAGCCAATGCTGGAAAAAATACATGTAATGATATTTAGGGGGAGGGTGAAATGGTGAGACATGCACTGATTACTGCAGGGGCAAAGGGACTTGGTCGGAAAGTAACAGAAAAACTTTTAGAGAAAGGATATTCTGTTACGGTGAATTATCGTACGTATGACCGAGCTGTCAAAGATTTTCAAGATAAGTATAAGGACTTGAATGACAGGTTGCAATTTATCCAAGGAGATGTAACGAATAAAACAAACTTAATTCAACTCGTCGATAAAACAATGGAGAGGTTTGGGCGAATTGACTTCTTAATTAACAATGCAGGACCTTATATTTTTGAACGTAAAAATCTCATAGATTATGAAGAGGCTGAGTGGTATGAAATGATTGAAGGCAATCTAAATAGTGTCTTTCATTTGCTCAAAAAAACGCTCCCGATAATGCGAAAACAACATTTTGGTCGAATTATTACATATGGCTTCCAAGGTGCTGATGCTGCTCAAGGTTGGATTCATAGGTCTGGGTTCAGCGCAGCTAAAGTTGGTCTAGTATCGCTAACCAAAACAATTGCACTAGAAGAGGCTTCATATGGAATTACTGCAAATATGGTATGTCCAGGTAATATATTGGGTGATATGAAGGAAGCTTCTATTTCGGATGCTAGAAATATGACAGGTATGAATCACACACCAATAGGTAGGTCAGCTACAGGAGAAGATATTGCAAGAACGATTACTTTCTTATGTGAAGATGACTCAGACATGATAACGGGTTCTATCATTGATGTAACAGGTGGGGAAAATGTAATAAACAGATTTAGGTAAAATATACCACCTATGGTTATAGCTTTTAACTCTATTGTTCTTAAAATCAGGTGGAGTTGGTTCTCCACCTGATTTTACTGTGTGGTTTCACTCGAAAAATCCTTGAAGCCAAGGTTCAACATCTAAGATTTCATCTCGCATTTTAACTGCAAGTTCTTGAATTTCGGCCTGAGCATGAGTACCAGGCTTTCTTTTGCTATAAAAACTTAAGAAAGATGTTAGATTGCATGTCATTACTATATTTGTGTTTACAGATTGTGGTAAAACAGCACGTGCATCTTCAGGTTTAACCTTCATTTCTATTAGTTTATTATACATATTCTGTATATCATCCATGTAAGTTGAAAAAACTTCTAATTGTTCTTCATTTAATGAAACAGGGCTTGAATAAGTAAAGCCACCACTTTTACTATCACTGCCGTAATTTACATACCTTTGAGATTCAATGGAATATGAAAAACCAACTCTATGGCGCGTTAATTGAGCCATAAGCGCTCTTGAAACACCTTCAAGAGCAAATGTAAATGAGATATGTTCCATCGTAGAAGTATGTCCGCTATGAACAATATGTCGTATTAATCTGTCCATATCATTTCCACTTCCGCCATCTGTAGCAGGTTTGTTAAGGTATCTATGCCCTTCTTGCTCAACAATTTCGGTTGGTAAAAGGTGAGAGTAGCAGTTTCTTATTGCTGTAAAGGCAACTAATTTGCCATCGGTTACTCCTAAGTCTAGTACATCTTTTAGTTGTTCTCGTTTTTTATTGGACAGCTGGGTGTGAGAAAATAATTCAACTTTCATTTTATACCTCCTGATTGTCTTGGTCAGTCTGCGTTTCTCTATTGTCTAGCTCCAGCGCCTATCCCCTCGAGGTCACTTCGCCATTTCTCATGAAGGCAAAAACGTCTTCAAGTGAAATGTCTCCAGTGCTTGTCGGGGATGATCAAGGCGCATGCGCTTTTCTCTATTGTCTAGCTCCAGCGCCTATCCCCTCGAGTCACTTCACCCTTTCATCAGAAGGTAAAAAGCACCTTCTAGTGAAAGTCTTCCAGTGCTTGTTGGGGATGATCAAGGCGCATGCGCTTTTCTTGTTGTCTAGCTCCAGCGCCTATCCCCTCGAGTCACTTCACCCTTTCATCAGAGGGTAAAAAGCACCTTCTAGTGAAAGGCTTCCAGTGCTTGTCGGGGATGATCAAGGCGATTCCGCTTTCCTCTATTGTCTAGCTCCAGCGCCTATCCCCTCGAGTCACTTCGCCATTTCTCATGAAGGCAAAAAACGCCTTCTGATGAAAGTCTTCCAGTGCTTGTCGGGGATGATCAAGGCGCATGCGCTTTCCTCTATTGTCTAGCTCCAGCGCCTATCCCCTGGAGTCACTTCACCCTTTCATCAGAAGGTAAAAAGCACCTTCTAGTGAAAGGCTTCAGTGCTTGTCGGGGATGATCAAGGCGCCTTCCGCTTTTCTATATAATAGTTAATTCTTTAGGGAATTTTGTTAGGGTATCTATGCCGTTTTCAGTAATCACGACATCGTCTTCAATTCTAACCCCACCTATTTCAGGTATGTAAATCCCAGGTTCAATAGTATATACCATCCCCGGTTGTAATAGCATGTTGTTTGTTGCACTCATTGAAGGATACTCATGTACCTCAATACCGAGTCCGTGTCCAATTCTATGAGTAAAGTATTCACCATATCCCGCACTAGTTATAATATCACGGGCAGTCTTGTCTACTTTTCCAACTTCAACCCCAGGTTTGCTAGCCTCAAGTGCAGCTAATTCTGCTTTTAAAACTGTTTCATAAATCTGCTGTTGTTGGTCACTTATGTTACCTAATGCTACTGTTCTTGTTATATCTGAGCAATAGCCATCAACAACAACCCCTAAGTCAAACAAAATAAAATCTCCTTGCTGGATTTTATCGGTACTTGGGTTTCCATGAGGAGAAGCTGTTTTCTTTCCTGTTAATACCATTGTTTGGAAAGACATTTGTTGAATCCCCTTTTTCTTGAGTTCATATTCAATAGTTGCCAGAATCTCCATCTCTGTTTTACCCTCTTTAATCTCGGAAACCCCAACTTCAATGCCGTAATCAGCTAATTCTGCAGCCTGTCGTAAAATGTCAATCTCTTTGCTATCCTTTAACATTCTAAGCGTGTTTAGTTTTTCTTCTGCACGAATAAACGAAGCATTTGGGTATAAGCTCTGAAGTAATTCTAGACGGCTAACATTCAGGTGGTCTTTTTCTACTGCAAGTGAATGGGTGTTTATTTTTCTTTTGGCTATGGCAGTAGCTATAAATTCCCACGGATTGTCGGTATCGTTATATCCTATAATTTCATATGTCCAACCTGCGTCTTTTACTTGCTGTGTTTCCATTTGTGGACACACTAGAATAGGTTCTTCTTGCTGAAATACAAGTAACGCTAATAATCTTTCATGAGGGTCACTCAAGAAACCGCTATAATAGAAGACATTTGATGGGTTAGTAACAAAGCACATAGATATATCTTGCTCTGTTAGCCACTCTGAGAGTAGCTTAAGACGTTGATTCATTTTACAACACCATCCCTTTTGAAATATCATATTAATCTTGAGCCTAGCAGGGAAAGGTGAGAATGTAAACAGTTAATTATGATTATCAACGAAAAATAGTTTGAAAATAACGGCCATAGGATTATACTCATGAGTGTAAGGAGATTTTCATACATATAAAAAAAGGAGGGATTTTTGTGCAAGTATCGTATCATGGCCATTCAGTTGTTGTGATAGAAACGAAAGGTAAAAAGTTGATCATCGATCCATTTATTAATGGAAACAATTTAACAGATTTACAAGTGTCAGATTTACAAGTAGATGTGATTTTAATAACACACGGACATAAGGATCATGTTGGTGATACTGTTCAATTAGCTAAAGAAAATGATGCACTTGTTATTGCTCCATACGAATTAGCCGTTTTCTTAAGCTGGCAAGGTGCAAAGGTTCACGGTATGCATATTGGTGGGTCTTTTGACTTTGATTTTGGTACTGTCAAGCTAACACAAGCATTTCACGGCTCTAGCTACATAGATGAAGAGAAGAAAGAAATTATTTATACTGGTATGCCTAGTGGTATACTCTTTAGCTCAGAGGGTAAAACCATTTACCATGCAGGAGATACCGCACTTTTTTCTGACATGAAAATGATTGGTGAGCTGAACAATATAGATGTTGCATTTATTCCGATTGGAGATAATTTCACGATGGGTCCTACTGATGCACTTGTTGCTGCTGAATGGTTGCAGGCAAAGCTCGTTGTGCCAATTCATTTCAATACCTTCCCAGTGATTGAACAAAATGCCGAACAATTTGTTAGCCAATTAAAAGGTAATGGAAAAGTATTACAGGTAGGCGAAGGCATTCACGTCTAGATTAAATAAATGTTTATCAACAATTAACATTTGAATAATGGTTTATATATTGAATTTTGAAATAAAGAGTTTGTTTTGATAGCGATCAAAACAAGCTTTTTTTATTTGCAAAGGGAATGTGTAAATCATAAAGAATATATATATCAAGGAAAAATCTTTTTCGTAAATCATGTTGCGGATAGCAAAATAAGATTTTAAAGCTAGTTTCATCTAATAATAACCAAAGACTCTTTTCGAAAACTTTGTTGTTTAGTTCATAAAAATTGAGGATAAAAGCTTCGTTTTACTCTATCGTTTTAAAAAAAGAAGCTCTTATATCCTAGAAGGAAAAGCAACAATTAATGCGAAAAGAGCCATTGAAACGCAAAAAAAGTAGTATTTAGGGGGATATGATTGACTACTGAAATTATTTTTGCCTCGAAAAAATTGGGGCATATTACTGATACACAGTTACAGTCTATGCTTTATAGATTTAACTTAGGAAAATTTGTCTCTTCAGAAAAAACAGCAAATGGTGTTATGGGACAAACCTTACTTGTTACGTCTACTGAAGGAAAGTTTATTCTCAAGGGAAATCCGCTTTTTTCAGGGCAGTTTACTGAAGAGAAATTTTTTGTAGAAAAAATACGTGATCGAACAAGCATAGCTGTTCCTACACCATATCTTGTTGATGATAATGAAGATATATTTGGTTGGAAGTATGCAATCATGCCATTACTTCCAGGTAAACATTTAGGGGAAGTTAGTAGTAGGGTGTTTTTAGAGGATAACTTTAAAATAGCTGAAGTGATAGCCGAAACGCTTACTGCACTACATAGTTGGAAAGTGAATGCCTTTGGTGAATTAAATACGAAAGATTTCAGCATACGCCCTTTTGAGGATACATACAGAATATGGCTATATGACAGAATTATTTACTGGTTGAATGATGCAAAAAAGTACTCAACTATAACTACTGAAGACATATCGTGGGTAGATGAATTATTAAACAGTGCAATAGAACACTTTGATAGGATCACTTCATCCGCATTCGTTATGGGTGACTTTAAACCAGAAAACTTTTTGTTACAAACAAATGATAGAGGATGGAGTATTAGTGGTTTATTTGATTTCACGAACTCCTATTTTGGAGACCCAATATCAGATTTAATAAAGATGCTCATTCGGTATATTGATAATGGCGAACAGGAAATTGCACGACATTTATTGTCTGTATACTTACATAATATTGAGGAAAAAGAATCTTATCAACAACGAATAAAAGTGCATATGCTTCAACAAAACGTACTAGATTGGGGATGTGCTAAAGCTATGGGGATGGTTACATGGAAGCATGATTTATCATTTTCTAACTGGGCACAACAATATGTTGAAGCAGTAGACGATTTAATAAACTAACAACCCATAGATGTTTTACGTTGGTAACTTGTTCCCAATGTGAACATAGTAGATATGAAAGAGCCTTTTCCTTTTGTAAATGAGAGGAATTTATCTATTTTATGTATCCACTCGATCACTGCTACTTCTTTTTAAGGCATAAGGTGCATATTAATTAGTACAAACTCTATTTGAAAGGATTGAAACAAATGAAAAATAGATTGCTCCTTTGCCTTCTTATTAGTAGTGCGACCATATATATTGCAGTACCATCTTTGTCTTTTACAACAGATACCTTGCATGGTGTTTATTCGCTCGTTTGGATTAGCTTTGGGATCATTGTTATAGGTGGGAATTTAGTGGCATTGTTGTATTTGCCAAAGAACAAACCATCCGAAAAGACTAGATTATCTAAAAATCAAGTGAAAAAAGTAAAACAGTACCAATAGCTTCATTGAATCAATTTGCTCACACCTTTATAATAAAGAAAAATAGGGTTTGATAATCCAAGCGGTGTTCATATTTGGTGGTGTGATAGTGAGATTTTAACAAGCTTCTAGTTGCTCCATCAATGAAACCGAGAAAAAGGGTGAATAAATTGGCTACAAAACATGAACAAATTTTACAATACATTGATAGCTTACCGGTAGGGGAAAAAATTTCAGTTCGCCAAATTGCAAAAGATATGAGTGTAAGTGAGGGAACAGCGTACCGTGCAATAAAGGATGCAGAAAATAAAGGCTATGTGAGTACGATTGAACGTGTCGGAACAATTAGAATTGAACGTAAGAAAAAAGAAAATTTTGAAAAGCTTACATATGCTGAAGTTGTAAATATTGTAGATGGGCAAGTTTTAGGTGGAAGAGAAGGCTTACATAAAACATTGAACAAAATGGTCATCGGTGCAATGAAGCTAGAAGCAATGATGCGATACACTGGGGCAGGAAATCTATTAATAGTTGGAAACAGGACGAAAGCACATGAACTTGCATTAGAGGCGGGAGCAGCTGTATTAATTACAGGTGGCTTCGATACTGATGATTATGTGAAAAAGCTAGCAGATGAACTACAATTGCCGATCATTTCTAGTAGTTACGATACGTTTACTGTTGCAACAATGATCAATCGAGCCATATATGATCAATTAATTAAAAAAGAAATTGTGTTAGTTGAAGATATATTAACTCCTATCGAAAATACCATTTATTTAAAGGTGGATGATCCGGTTTCAAAATGGTATGAATATAATACTGAGACGAAACATAGTCGATATCCAGTAGTTGATGATCAATTGAAAATTCAAGGCATGGTTACCGCCAAAGACATTATGGGAAGCAACAATGACACGGTGATAGAGAAAATAATGACGAAAAATCCATTGAACGTAAGTGGGAAAACGTCAGTAGCATCATGTTCTCATATGATGGTTTGGGAAGGGATTGAAATGCTCCCTGTTGTGAATCAATCAAATAAGCTTCAAGGAATAATTAGTCGGCAAGATGTGTTAAAAGCATTACAAATGATTCAACGACAACCTCAAATCGGGGAGACGATTGATGATTTAGTGACGAGTCATTTTGTAAACATATCTACTAGTTCAAAAGAAAGTGAAATGTATCGGTGTGAAGTGACACCGCAAATGACAAACCATCTTGGTACAATCTCTTACGGTGTATTTACGACAATCGTAACGGAAGCTGCTAATAGAGTTCTTCGTTCTTTTAAAAAAGGAGATATAGTTGTAGAAAACATTACAATCTATTTCATTAAACCTGTACAAATAGAGAGTATGATTGAAATACGTCCAAAGGTTTTAGAAGTTGGTCGTAAATTCGGAAAAGTAGATGTAGAAGTATACAATGAAGGGGTAGTTGTTGGAAAAGCTTTAATGATGTGTCAACTTATTGACCGGTCATAGATAAGTATAAGTGCTTTACCTTATTGTTGTAGTAATAAGGCAGAAGAGGTTAGAAGTCTGAAAGAATATTTGTGACGACCGAATTCTACTAAATACAAACACCTTACACTATATCTGAAAGGGTAGATAGTCATCGCCCAAGTATTAAATGAAAGCGGAGATATGCTATCTCCGCTTTCATCCTTTATTTAAGTTCTTCAGCTTCTTTAATCGCTAGTGGTAAAAAATATTTATACGCTCGATACCCTGCCCATATACTACCTCCACCAAACAATATCAATATCGTTCCAACAATGAATGTAATCATTGTTGGGAATAATATTAGTTGGTTAATTGCAAATAATAAAACGAAGGTACCAAGTGCAATACTGGATTTAGCAGATATCCACTGACGTTCAATCGGCCTTTTTGTTCTGAAGTATTTTATTTTATAAAATAAATAAAATGAAATAGATAAAACGATAAATATAACGAATACAGGCATGCAGTTAAACCTCCATCATGTTTGTCCATTATTATTTTAGCGATTAATAACCTAAAAAGCTACAACTAACTATGCTAAGCCCTTTCATGGTATGATAAAGAAAACCATTGAATGTTAGGAGATACTAATGAAAGATAAAATACTGCAGGCAATAAAACAGTTCGACACAATTATAGTTCATAGGCATGTTCGCCCTGATCCTGATGCATACGGTTCCCAATGTGGGTTGTCAGAAATTATTAGAGCGTCTTTTCCAGAAAAAAAAGTATATTCAGTAGGTAATGAGGAAAAGTCTTTGAACTTTTTAAGTAGATTAGATGACATCACGGATAAGACATACAATGATGCTCTCGTGATAGTATGTGATACTGCAAATGAAGAAAGAATTGATGATACGAGGTATTCTTTAGGAAAGAAGCTAATTAAAATAGATCATCACCCTAATGAAACACCTTATGGTGATATTATTTGGGTAGATACAAGTGCAAGTTCAACGAGTGAAATGATTTATGAGTTTTATAAATATGGTAAAAACGAAGGATTAGTATTAAATAAACAGGCAGCAGAGTTGATATATGCTGGTATTGTAGGAGATACTGGGAGGTTTATGTTTCCTAATACGAACCCAATAACTTTTAAGTATGCAAGTGAACTAATTGAATATGGTTTTTCACTTAATAATCTTTATAATAAGCTATACGAAACGAAACTGAATGTTGCAAAGTTAAATGGTTATGTGTTTCAAAACCTTACTGTGTCAGAAAATGGTGCTGCTTCTGTTATTATAACGAAAGAAATGTTAGATGAATTTGAGGTTACTCCCATGGAAGCTTCTCAATTGGTAAGTACAATCGGACATATTAAAGGGATAAAAGCTTGGGTGTTTTTTGTTGAAGAGGAAGAAGTAATTAGGGTACGCCTACGCTCGAAAGCGCCTGTAATAAATGGGATAGCGAAGAAATACAATGGTGGGGGGCACCCACTCGCTGCAGGGGCATCAATTTATTCTTGGGATACTATTAATGATGTGTTGGCAGATTTAGAAAAGGTTTGTGCTGAATAAAATAACGGGAATGAATCTCACTCATTCCTGTTATTTGCTTATTTAACGATTTCAATCGTTCCATGAATAGATAATGTTGTGAAATATCCAATCTTTTTTATTCTTACTCGGTATGATTTTTCATTAATTGTAAATGGTTTGTTTTCAATTGATTTCTCTAACAAAGTACTATTTTTATAAACGGTTTCAATATCTTTCGCAAGCAAAGAACTTAGCTCTTTTCTTATCTCTTCCTGAATAAAAATGATGCTATTTTGATCTAAGTTAAATTTTTCATGTGCGGTGATGTCTATTATTATTTCTTGTAAAGTGAGTTGTTTTTTATTCTTTTCATTTAACTCCCGATAATCATCCTGCCAAATTTTTATGTCATTATTTAGTTTAATAATTTCTTTTTGCTGACGATCAATCATACTAACTTGTTTTTCCTGTAAAACGCCAAACATATATATAAAAACTAGCCAGCTAATAATGGCGCCAATAGCTACCCCAGCAAAAAAACGCTGCCAATTCGGCAATTGAAAATGTGGTGGGATCCTCATCGTGATATATGTTCCTGTGTAAACCAATGAATGATTTCTGTCCCGGTTTGTGCGCCCCCCATAGCTGAAACAATAAGTAGAATTTGTTTAAATACATCACGAGTTTCTCCAGAAAATATGCCGCGCTCAAAGCTATAAATCGCATCAAACGTTCCACCAATTGCCGCTACTAATGCCCAGATCTTTAATCTGTTTGACAGACGAAACATTTCAGTTAAGGGTGGTTGCCCAGATATAAATGCTCCTAAACCACCAATTAAAGCCCCGCCGAGTAGAACACCGAAGGCTATAAAATAGCTTTTTATAAACATTGGGATAAATGCTTCCTTTAATTCCATACTCATCATCCTTTCGATACATGTATATGGACAAACATTAGGAAATATGTTTTTGATTTGTATAGCTTGGTTACAACAAATATAATTATTAGTAGAGTGATTTTAATGAAGCAAGGAACAAAACTGTACTTGTATGGAAGTTCTATATTCTGTTAACAAAAAAAGAAACAACAGCTTCTGTCATTCGATGACTAAGCTAGTTAAGTATTTCAATGAACCTGAGTCTACAAGTGCATTTAATTCGGGTTACTTATAAATGAACTCTAAAAGTAATGATGATAAGGTGGGGGTTTCTATGTCTTTTGTTCACCTTCAAATAAAAAGTGCGTACAGCTTATTAAATAGTGCAGCATCAATTGAAAGTTTAGTTATAAAAGCAAAACGTCACGGCTATAGTGCTTTGGCATTAACAGATGAAAATGTCATGTATGGGGCTGTTTCCTTTTATAAAACATGTTTAAAGCATTCAATAAAACCTATCATTGGTCTTACGGTTTCTGTACTTGTAAATGAGAGTTCAAATGAGCCTAGTACTTATCCGTTAGTATTGCTCGCAAAAAATAACAATGGCTATCAAAACTTAATGAAAATTAGTAGTTCGGTATTAACAAAAGCGAAGAACGGTATTCCATTAAAATGGCTGCACCATTATAGACAAGATCTTATAGCAATTACACCTGGTCGTCATGGTGAAATAGAACAATTGTTACTTAATAATGAGGTTGAAAAAGCAAGAGAACGTGCTAATTTCTACAAAGGTTTTTTTGCTAATAATTGCTTTTTATTTTCAATTCAACAACATAGACAACATGATCGTGAATTAACTGAAAAGCTAGTAACGTTAAGTAAAGATGTTGATCTCAGTGTTGTTGCAACAAATGATGTACATTATACCGAAAAGAAAGATGCTATTGCTTATGATTGCTTAACAGCTATTAAACAAGGGTTAAAATTATCTGACGATCATTTAACAAAACTAGCTTCAAATGAGTATTATTTAAAGAGTCCAGAAGAGATGCTTGAACTTTTTAATAGCTACCCAAGTGCAGTAGCAAATTCTGTTGAAATAGCTAATCGATGTAATGCTGAGATAGCACTTGGTACGACACAATTGCCAAGGTTTCCTGTTCCAGATGGCAAGCAGTCGAATGATTATTTAGCTTCTTTATGTTTGAAAGGGTTAAAGGAACGTTATCAAGAGCCGTCGGACGAACATTATGACCGTCTAATGTATGAATTAGAAATTATAAATCGAATGCAATTTAGCGATTATTTTTTAATCGTTTGGGACTTTATGAAGTATGCGCACCATAACGGTATCCTAACAGGTCCAGGAAGGGGGTCTGCCGCAGGTTCGCTAGTTGCATATGTCTTATACATAACTAATATAGATCCAATAAAGCACCAGTTGTTGTTTGAGAGGTTTTTAAATCCACAAAGGGTTACGATGCCTGATATAGATATTGACTTTCCAGATACCCGTCGTGACGAGATGATCCATTATGTAAAGAATAAGTACGGACAATTACATGTCGCTCAAATAATTACATTTGGTACGCTTGGTGCAAGAGCAGCGTTACGTGATGTAGGAAGAGTAGTGGGAGCATCACCAAAAGAAGTGGACTTCTTAGCTAAAAAAATACCGATGAAGCAAGGAATCACACTTGAGGAGGCGTATCGTCAATCTTCGGAGTTTAGGGAGCGTATACAACAAACCGATGTGGCGAAAAGAATATATGAAATAGCGTTAACAATAGAAGGCTTACCACGACATACATCTACTCATGCTGCTGGTGTAATTATAAGTGATCAACAATTAACGAATATCATTCCCATTCAGGAAGGTCATGCAGATGTATATTTAACACAGTATCCAATGGATATTTTAGAGGATATAGGTCTGCTAAAGATGGATTTTTTAGGCTTACGTAATCTTACACTAGTAGAAAATATAATAACTATGGTTGAAAGAAAGACTGGGAATAACATTAACCTAGATCAAATTCCAATGGATGATAAGATCACATACTCTCTCCTTAGTCAAGGGCAAACAACAGGTGTTTTTCAGCTTGAATCCGAAGGCATGAGGCAGGTGCTAAAAAGATTGAAGCCGAGTAGCTTTGAGGATATTGTTGCTGTAAATGCACTATATAGACCTGGACCAATGGATAACATACCGATTTATATTGACAGGAAGCATAATAAGTCTCCAATTTCATATCCGCATCCTGATTTAGAGTCGATATTAGCTAAGACGTACGGTGTGATTGTGTATCAAGAACAAATTATGCAAATTGCTGCCGTAATGGCAGGATTTTCGTTAGGTGAAGCGGATCTATTAAGAAGGGCAGTTTCAAAGAAGAAAAAGGATGTATTAGACCAAGAAAGGGAACACTTTATCAATGGCAGCGTTAGCAAAGGATACGCTGTGTCGGTTGCAAATTCTATTTATGATTTAATAGTTCGCTTTGCTAATTATGGATTTAATAGAAGTCACTCAGTTGCATATAGCATGATTGCGTATCATTTAGCTTATCTAAAAGCAAATTATCCAATCTATTTTTATGCATCAATTTTAACAAGTGTCATTAGTAAGGATGATAAGCTCGCTTTCTACATTAGAGAAGCTAAGCAGCAAGGCATAAAAATATTACCACCATCCATAAATCATAGCCTTTTTGGTTTTTCAGTTGAAAAAAATGGACTTAGGTTTGGGCTTGCTGCTATTCACCATGTTGGAGGAGCTGCTTTAAAAGAGATTTTTCGTAGCCGAAAACAAAAAAAGTTTAGTGATCTATTCGATTTTTGTATACGAACTTCCGCGAAGCAAATTAATAGACAAACGATAGAGTCATTAGTAATGGCAGGTTGCTTTGATGAGTTAGGAGAAAACAGAGCTACTATACTAGCTAGTATAGATATTGCATTAGAGCATGCTGAACTCGTTAGACCAGATAGCAAAGATCAAATTGAATTATTTCATGAGGAATTTATGCTCAAGCCAAAATATGCTCAAGTTGCAGAATTATCCGAAGATCAAATGTTAAAGTTGGAGAAAGAAGCTGTTGGATTCTATCTCTCAAGATATCCAACAACGATGTATGAAGATTTATTCTTCTCCATACGTACGAAAAAAATTCATCAGCTTGCAGATAATAAATCAAATGAATTAGTGAAATTAGGTGTATATATTACAAATGATCGAGTGATACGTACGAAAAAAGGGGAAGTAATGTCATTTTATACATTTAGTGATGATTCAGGAGATGTTGATGCGGTTGCGTTTCCGGCTGTTTATAAACAATATAGTAATATTCTACACAAGGGCAATATCGTGGTCGTAGAAGGGAAATGTGAAAGAAGGTTAGAAAAGCTACAAATTATTATTAAAACCGTTTATACAATGGATGAAATGATAAAGTCATCTTCTAATAAATCTCTTTATTTGAGATTTGAAGACACACAAATGGCTGAAGGGAAAGTTCAAGAAATAAAAAAAATATTATCAACATTCCCTGGAGAAACTCCGGTACTTATATATTATGAAAGGGAACAAAGAACAATTCGCCTACCTGAAGAATTTTTGGTAGACACTTCAGAAGAATGTATAGAGCAGATGACCAAGGTATTGGGTGAAAGAAACGTTGTTTTAAAATGATATACTTCTTTACTTCTATCACTATTATGTTATATTGTATAGGTATCATTGGTCAGACCAATCTACTGTTGTTTGTGAGACGAGTTTTATTAGCATATTGAAAGAAAAACGAGCTAATAAAACAATAGGTACATTGCGTGGCAGTAAGAGAGGTAGTTTTTTGCTATATATTTCGCTAACTTTGTAGTACATTAAGGAGTGAAATGACATGTCATTAAGAGAAGAAGCATTACATATGCATAGTATTCATAGAGGAAAGTTAGAGTCCAAATCTAAAGTTCCTGTTCGAAATGCAAAGGATTTAAGCTTAGCCTATTCACCTGGTGTAGCAGAACCTTGTAAGGATATTTATGATGATGTACAAAAAGTCTATGAATATACGATGAAGGGAAATATGGTTGCTGTAGTCTCTGACGGTACAGCTGTATTGGGTCTTGGTAACATTGGACCAGAAGCAGCTATGCCTGTCATGGAAGGGAAAGCCGTACTTTTCAAAAGTTTTGCTGGAGTTGACGCCTTTCCAATTTGTTTGAACACAACAGATGTTGATAAAATTGTTGAAACAGTGAAGTTATTAGAACCGACATTCGGTGGGGTTAACCTTGAAGATATCGCAGCTCCAAATTGTTTCATCATTGAAGAACGCTTAAAGAAAGAAACGAATATCCCTATTTTCCATGATGACCAGCACGGAACAGCTATTGTAACAGTAGCCGGTTTGGTGAATGCACTTAAATTAGTTGGGAAAAAGATGTCTGAAATTAAAGTAGTAGCTAATGGAGCAGGTGCAGCTGGAATAGCAATTATCAAATTATTATATAACTTTGGTGTAAGAGACATCGTGATGTGCGATTCTAAAGGTGCTATATTTGAAGGTAGATCGTACGGGATGAACAATGTAAAAAATGAAGTAGCAAAGTACACTAATCGGGAAAAAATGGAGGGAACATTAGCAGATGTTATCAAAGGTGCTGATGTTTTTATAGGTGTTTCTGTTGAAGGTGCACTAACTAAGGAAATGATTCAAAATATGGATAATGATCCAATTATATTTGCAATGGCAAATCCTAATCCTGAAATAATGCCTGATCAGGCGAAAGAAGCTGGAGCAAAGGTTGTTGGAACAGGTCGATCTGATTTTCCAAATCAAGTAAATAACGTCCTAGCCTTTCCTGGAATTTTTCGAGGTGCGCTAGATATTCGTGCTACACACATAAATGAGCAAATGAAGATCGCTGCTGTTAAAGCGATTGCAAGACTTGTTTCAGACGAAGATCTACATGCAGACTATGTCATTCCAGCCCCATTTGATCCTAGAGTAGCTCCAATGGTTGCTGCAGCTGTTGCGAAAGCTGCAATGGAAACAGGTGTAGCACGTATCCAATTAGATCCAGAGAGTATTGCAGAAAAAACCCGCAAACTTTCAATTATTGGTAATGAATAATAATGTCATCAAGGTCAAAAGTTTATATAGAAATTGTTCATCAATTACAATGCATAATTACAGAAGATAGATTAAAAGCTGGTGATAAAATCCCATCAGAACGTGAGCTTGCTGTTAGATTAAAGGCAGGCCGCTCTTCTGTACGTGAAGCACTGAGAGCGTTAGAATTACTAGGTATTATTGAAACACGTCAGGGTGAAGGAACGTTCATCAAAGAATTTGGTGACCATAGTCTTATTGAGCTAATTGGAAGCTTTATTTTACAGGATGATAAGGCTAAAGAAGATATACTAGAAACAAAATATTTACTTGAGCGCAATTCTATTTTTTTATGTTGCAAAGTAAGTAATAAAAGCTATTTACAATGTTTGAAGTCGTTAACTTCTGGTAATAACTTTGATCATGATCAATTTATGAAAACAGTTGTAGAAGCGACTAATAATAGGCTGCTGCTAAGAATTTGGCTAGTGTTATTTGATTATTATAAGTTGGAATATCATTCTTATAACCTTCCGTTAGACTATTATACAGAACTCATAAATGCACTTGAGGAAGAAAAAGTAGACTTAGCACTTAGCATTTATGAAAGCATAGCTGTAAAACAATTGTCGATAGATGCATGACAAACTTTGACAAAATTATTTATAACATTTAGTTAAAGTAGAGGTAGTATATAGAATTTGGTAAAGGGGATTTACACAATGCTTAAGGATTTTTTTGTAAAAAAGAAAAAGTATGCATCCATTCCCTCAGAGCAAGCAAAACAAGATGTGCCCGAAGGTATCATGACAAAATGTCCAAGCTGTAAAAAAATTATGTATACAAAAGAATTAAACAAAAATTTACGTGTATGCTTAAATTGTGATCACCATCATAGAATGACAGCTTTCGAAAGAATTGGCAGTTTGATAGATGAAGGGACTTTTCGTGAGTATGATCAAGGCTTGATCTCAGATAATCCACTAAACTTTCCTGGATATGAAGAAAAGATAGAAAAAGATCGTATCAAAACAGGTCTTAACGAAGGAATAGTTACTGGTGAGGGAGAAATTAGTGGCTTTAAAACAGTTATAGCTGTTATGGATTCACACTTTCGAATGGGTAGTATGGGGTCTGTAATTGGAGAAAAAATTACTCTTGCAATTGAAAAGGCCATGGAGCTGAATGTACCTTTTATTATATTTACTACTTCAGGTGGTGCGAGAATGCAGGAGGGTGTATTAAGTTTAATGCAAATGGCTAAAACAAGTGCAGCCCTCAAACTTTTTAGTGATCAAGGAGGACTCATAATATCTGTAATGACAGATCCTACAACCGGCGGGGTTTCAGCGAGTTTTGCATCTTTAGGAGATTATAATTTTGCTGAACCAGGTGCTTTAATAGGGTTTGCTGGTAGACGTATTATAGAGCAAACAATACGAGAAGAGCTTCCGGAGGATTTTCAAACTGCTGAATTTTTATTGGAAAAAGGGCAGCTTGATGCTGTAGTTCATCGGCATAATATGAAAGAAACTTTAGAGAATGTACTATCCATACATATAGGAGGTGATTTGGAATGGTAGCTGAGTTAGAATTTGAACGCCCTGTAATTGAACTAACTAAAAAAATTGCTGAACTGAAGGAATTTACACAAAATTCTGATGTGGATTTATCTGCTGAAATTGAAAAACTTGAGCAACGGTTAAAGAAATTAGAAAGTGAAATATATGGAAATATGAAAACGTGGGATCGGGTTCAAATAGCTCGTCACCCAAATCGCCCAACAACATTAGATTATATTGAACGTTTATTTACTAATTTTATGGAGTGTCACGGAGACCGATATTTTGGAGATGACGGTGCAATCGTTGGAGGAATAGCAAAATATTATGGGCTTCCTGTAACTGTTATAGGACATCAACGGGGTAAAGATACGAAAGAAAATATTCGTAGAAATTTTGGAATGCCTCATCCAGAGGGATACCGTAAAGCATTACGTTTAATGAAACAGGCAGAAAAATTTCAGCGTACGATCGTTTGTTTTATTGATACGAAAGGTGCTTACCCAGGAAAAGCAGCTGAAGAAAGAGGACAGAGTGAAGCGATTGCAAAGAACTTGTTTGAAATGGCTGGATTAACAGTCCCAGTTGTTTGTATTGTCATTGGAGAAGGTGGAAGTGGAGGAGCTTTAGGTATTGGAGTTGGAAACCATATTCATATGTTAGAGAATTCAACATATTCAGTAATCACTCCAGAAGGTGCCGCATCTATTTTATGGAAGGATGCAGCGCTAGCCAAAAAAGCTGCTGAATCGATGAAAATTACTGCACCAGATTTAAAAGAGTTAGGTGTTATTGACGAAATCATTCCTGAAATTAAAGGTGGAGCTCACCGAGATGTTGATGAGCAAGCTAAGCTAATTGATGTAGTTTTAAAGCAATCAATTAGTGAGCTAAAGGAATTAGACGCCGCAACTTTGGTTCAGGAAAGGTATAGAAAATACAAAACTATCGGACAAATTTCTTATGAAAACGGTTACGTAGAGGTAAAATAATGCAACGTGCATCCAAAATCAATTTTGGATGCACGTTTTCCTTTTTTTTTCACATTTGTGATATTGTTTTCGTCGTAATGAAATGTTATTTTAAGAATACTTAGGTTCTGATGATGGAGGTCGGATGTATTTTTTTGTAAATCTCGCCTTCTCTTCTCAAGGCCGTTCATACAAATTAATGAGGTGAGACGTAATGAAAAGAATTGGTGTGTTAACGAGTGGTGGAGACTCCCCAGGAATGAATGCGGCAGTTAGAGCAGTTGTTAGAAAAGCAATTTATCATAATGTTGAAGTATATGGAGTGTACCAAGGCTATGCAGGTTTAATGAGTGGTAATATTAAAAAGTTAGAACTTGGTTCCGTTGGAGATATCATTCATCGAGGTGGGACAATGCTCTATTCTGCAAGGTGTGAAGAGTTCAAAACGCCTGAAGGGCAGAAACAAGGTATTGAGCAGTTAAATAAGCATGGGATTGAAGGGCTTGTTGTTGTTGGTGGAGATGGATCGTATAGAGGAGCAAAAGCGCTAACTGAGCATGGTTACCCTTGTGTAGGCGTACCTGGAACGATTGATAATGATATTCCTGGAACTGATTTTACTATTGGGTTTGACACTGCATTAAATACTGTAATAGATGCGATAGATAAGATTCGTGATACTGCTACTTCTCATGAACGCACTTATGTTATCGAAGTAATGGGAAGATTAGCGGGTGATATAGCGTTATGGGCCGGCTTAGCAGGTGGAGCAGAAACAATTCTAATACCTGAAGCTAACTATGACATGAATGAGATTACTAATAGATTAAGAAGTGGACATGAAAGAGGTAAGAAGCATAGTATCATTATCGTTGCAGAGGGTGTAGGCAGTGGTGTTGATATCGGTAATAAGATTCAAGAGGAAACTGACTTTGAAACACGTGTGTCTGTATTAGGTCATATTCAACGTGGTGGATCACCTACTGCATTTGACAGAGTATTAGCAAGCCGACTAGGTGCGAAAGCTGTAGAGCTTTTATTAGCTAATAAAGGTGGCCGTGCTGTCGGTATTCAAAATAATAAACTCGTCGATCATGATATTATCGAAGCGTTGGCACAGCAACATCATATTGATGAAGATATGTATAAATTATCAAAAGAATTATCAATATAGAAAGAAAATTACTATTGGGGGTAGAAATTGATGAGAAAAACAAAGATTGTATGTACAATAGGTCCGGCTAGTGAAAGTGTAGATAAGTTAGTTGAGTTAATGGAAACAGGGATGAACGTAACTAGATTGAATTTTTCACATGGTGATTTTGAGGAGCATGGAGCACGTATAAAAAATATTCGTGAAGCTGCCAAAAAGACTGGAAAAAATATCGCTATTCTTCTCGATACGAAGGGTCCGGAAATTAGAACACACACGATGGAAAGCGGTGCAATTGAGTTAACTGATGGTTCTGAAGTCATTATTTCAATGGAAGAGGTTATTGGTACACCTCAAAAGTTTTCTATCACTTATCCAGGTTTAATTGAAGATGTTGAAGTTGGTTCTAAAATTTTGCTAGATGATGGTTTAATTGGCCTTGAAGTAATTGCAATTAATGCAGAACTTGGGGAAATAACAACAAAAGTATTAAATAACGGTGTATTAAAAAATAAAAAAGGGGTAAATGTTCCAGGGGTTAAGGTGAAATTACCAGGAATTACCGAGAAAGATGCTAACGATATCATTTTTGGTATCGAACAAGGTGTAGATTTTATCGCTGCTTCTTTTGTTCGCCGTGCTAGTGATGTTCTAGATATTCGTGAAATATTAGAAAAACATGATGCACCAAATATACAAATTATACCAAAAATTGAAAACCAAGAAGGCGTAGATAATATCGACGATATACTTGAGGTTTCAGATGGATTAATGGTAGCTCGTGGAGATTTAGGTGTTGAAATACCAGCAGAGGAAGTTCCTCTGGTACAAAAAGAACTTATTAAAAAATGTAATGAGCTTGGAAAGCCTGTTATCACAGCAACTCAAATGTTAGATTCTATGCAACGAAATCCAAGACCTACGCGTGCTGAGGCGAGTGATGTTGCAAATGCTATTTTTGATGGTACTGATGCAATCATGTTATCTGGGGAAACTGCAGCTGGATCGTATCCAGTAGAAGCTGTAGGTACAATGCACAGCATTGCATCCCGTGCAGAAACAGCATTGGAATACTCGCAAATTTTAGCGAAGCGTAGTAAACAAACAAATCCAACGATCCCTGATGCTCTTAGCCAATCGGTTGCTCATACTGCACTTAATTTGGGAGTTAATGCGATTATTGCTCCAACAGCGAGTGGCTATACAGCTAGAATGATTTCTAAATATCGTCCAAAAGCACCAATTATTGCAGTAACAGGAGATAAATCTACTTCTCGTAAGCTTGCTCTTACTTGGGGTGTCTATCCAATAACGGCTAAACAAGCGAACTCGACTGACGAAATGCTTGAAGTAGCTGTCCAGGCGTCATTGGACTCTAAACTTATTTCATGCGGTGATTTAGTCGTAATTACAGCAGGTGTTCCAACTGGTGAAAAAGGTGCAACCAACTTAATGAAAATTCATGTGGTAGGCAATGTTATCGCTAAAGGACAAGGTGTAGGTCGTAAATCAGCATTTGGCAATGCGGTTGTCGTATCTAGTCAAAAAGATGCTGAACAAAAAATGACAGAGGGAGCTATATTAGTTACTCAATGTACAGATGCTGATATGATGTCATCTTTAGAAATGGCTTCAGCTATTATTACTGAAGAAGGTGGCCTTACAAGTCATGCAGCAGTAGTTGGACTGAGCTTAGGTATACCTGTCATCGTTGGTGTAGAAAATGCGACTAAGATTATTAAAGATGGAAATGAAATAACTGTTGATGGCGGCTTAGGAACTATTTATGAAGGAAGAACTAGTGTATTATAAATTCATTACTGGAGAAGGTGTTAAACCTTCTCTTTTTTTTATTTTAAGGTATAATAAGGACAAATAGATCAATATTGTTCAATGGTGATTGGAGGACCTCAATATAATGTTGCAAATGATGATTGCACTGATCATTATAGTTCCAGCACTAGAAATTGGCTTATTAATATTGTCAGGTAATACTTTAGGTATATTTCCGACGATCGTTTTAATTATATTAACTGGTGTTTTAGGAGCATGGCTAGCTAAAAAGCAAGGAATGGAAACATTACGTAATTTTCAACAACAGGTAAGCTACGGACGACCTCCGGGAGATGCAATTATAGATGGACTTTGTATACTAGTTGGTGGTGTAGTATTATTAACCCCTGGCTTTATTACCGATGCAATAGGTTTTATGCTACTAATTCCGTTGACAAGAAATATTTTAAAGCCATTCTTACTCAAAATCATCAAAAGGATGATTGACCGTGGAAGTATAACGATTATACGATAACACAAGGGTATAGGCATACTAGTAGAAAATTTACCCATAGAAAAAAAGAGTCCTTATTTAGGACTCTTTTTTACCTGTGATGTAAGCATATAATTCATTAAATATATTTGCACTATGCAAGGTTTTAATAATTACTAATATAACAGGTCCAGCGATTAGCCCCAAAAAGCCCAGCAGTTTAAACCCAATGAATAATGATATAAGCGTTGCTAAAGGATCTAAGCCAATACTAGATGATAATACTTTAGGTTCCATAATTTGTCTTGTAATAAGGATGATGATATATAGTATCCCTAACCCAATTGCTAGAGATATATTTCCACTAACAGCTGCATAAACGATCCACGGTACTAAAATAAGCCCTGTTCCTAAGTACGGAAGTAGATCAACAAAGCCTATTATTAAAGCGATCGTTATTGCATAATTTACTCTTAATATGAGCAACCCTATTAATACGATAATAGCGGTAATTGATATTAAAGTTGCTTGAGCTTTTAA
Organism: Cytobacillus sp. Hm23; assembly: GCF_051842895.1. Lineage (NCBI taxonomy): Bacteria > Bacillati > Bacillota > Bacilli > Caryophanales > Bacillaceae > Cytobacillus > Cytobacillus sp. Hm23. The sequence goes on along the minus strand of NZ_JBPXRQ010000010.1, from coordinate 6,324 downwards.
AAATCCGAAAAGAGCTTTTTTTAAGTCAAAAAAGACTTTTTTACCGCTAGTTCTTGCTTTTCTAGGTAACAATTTACTCATTAATCCAGACAGACGATCCCAATCCTTACTTATGAAAAATGTAGCTAGTAGTGAAAAAACGATAACTGTTCCAGTGTTAGGAACCCAAGCTAATAAGTTTGGAATGTTTTCTAGTACTTGTTGGATGAAATCTCCAACACTTGAGGCAATATTCGTACCGACTGATGAAATGTTTTGCATAATGGTATCTTGTTGGCCAGCATCTAGGTTTTTAAAAAACACTGCAATTTGGTTGTAGAACGGAATGATTTTACTTGCAATAAATACTTCAATATATTGCATTAGTGTGTTAAAGTGTTCAGGTACAACTTTAGCTAAATATTCTGTGCCTGAAACTATTTCGACAACTAATAGTGTAATTAAGCCGGCTATGATTCCGAATAATAAAATTAAGGTAATAAAGATTGATAGTGATCGTGGTATTTTTGCTTTTTGATCCAAGAGGTTTACGATCGGGTTTATTAAATAAGCGATTATTAGCGCAATAATGAACGGATATGTAACAGTTGATACATAGTAAAGTCCTATAATTCCAATCGTTATTACTGCTATTACAAATAGTAGGCGTAGCCCACGGTAAACATATTCAAGATTCAATAAACAGCCCCCCTATCCCATATAAATATTTTATAATAATATGGTTAAGAATGGAAAGGATAGTTTTGTGAATTTTATACATTATATGGCGTTTCTTTCACATTGACCAATTGTTTGTTATGATTTACCTGGTAGAGCGCAGCAAGGAGGATTGATTACATTGTTCACTCAAGCAACAGCATTCTTATTAATCTTACTAGCAATTGGAATCATCGCGAAAAATCAATCACTAATTATTGCTATTTTTGTCCTGCTGCTAATAAAGTTGTTTGGATTTGATTCAAAGCTATTTCCTTATATTCAAGGTAAGGGGATTAATTGGGGTGTAACGATTATTACAATTGCTGTATTAGTTCCTATTGCGACAGGTGAAATTGGGTTTAAACAACTTGTTGAAGCTCTTAAATCTCCATATGCTTGGATTGCATTACTGTCTGGAATGGCTGTTGCGATCATTGCAAAAAGTGGTTTAACATTATTGGAGAATGATCCTCATATTACAGCAGCGCTTGTATTCGGCACAATTTTAGCAGTAGCACTGTTTAAAGCTGTAGCAGTTGGCCCTTTAATTGGGGCAGGGATTGCATATATATGTATGAGAATTTTTAATATTTTTGGTTGATTATTTTCTTGTAATAATATTTTTTTAAATAAATAAGGTTCTTTTCATTCACAAGAGTCTGATAATTGTTTATAATAATACTAATATGTTATCTTTCTTATATTAATGCCCTTACTCACAATTAAATAGTAGAGGGGTATTTTTACATGTCTTAGCAGGATTGTTAATCTTTTGAAAAAGTATAAAATGTAAGCATTTTCTTTTTGTGAGATAAGATCATTCGCACTTCCCAGTTTGTAAAAAAACAAATTTTCTCAAATAAATGAGAGGGACTATAGACTAGACGGCATGTTTTCTTAAGTTAAGGAGGGAAACTTTCGCATGCTTATTAGTGTATTAGTGCACATATTTTCTTATTATATATAAATAGAATAACCTTGCTGTTGATGTGTTTATGAAATAAGTAAGTTTTTTCCTAATTTGAGCAACCGCTCAATTTCTAGTACAGTAAATATAAAGGCAATGGGGAATTTTATTAAAAAAAGGAGAGATTTTTATGACAGTAACACGCGGTCTGGAAGGGATAGTAGCAACAACATCATCTATTAGTTCAATCATAGATGACACACTAACATACGCAGGATTTGACATTGATGATCTTGCAGAAAATGCTAGTTTTGAAGAGGTCATTTACCTACTTTGGAATCGCAAATTACCTAACAAAAATGAGCTTGAGCAACTAACAAATGAATTAGCTGAAAATGCTAGCATTCCTCAAGAAATCATTGATCACTTTAATATGTATCCTATTAACGAGGTTCACCCTATGGCGGCGTTACGCTCAGCTATTTCCTTGTTAGGATTATATGACACTGAAGCTGATAAAATGGATGAAGAAGCAAATTATCGTAAAGCTATTCGTTTACAAGCAAAAATACCTACAATTGTTACTTCTTTTTCACGTATACGAAAAGGCCTTGAACCGATATCACCACGTACAGATTTAGGTTTTGCTGCTAATTTCTTGTACATGCTTACAGGTGAAGAGCCAAGTGACATCGCAATAGAAGCGTTTAATAAAGCGTTGGTATTACATGCGGATCATGAGCTCAATGCTTCAACCTTTACTGGTCGTGTGTGTGTCGCAACATTATCTGATGTGTATTCTGGTATTACTGCCGCAATTGGTGCACTTAAAGGTCCTCTTCATGGTGGAGCAAATGAAGCAGTAATGAAAATGCTAACAGAAATCGGATCAGTAGAAAATGTAGATTCTTATATTCAAAATAAATTTGAACAAAAAGAAAAAATTATGGGCTTTGGTCACCGAGTATATAGAAAAGGTGATCCACGTGCGAAACATTTAAAGGAAATGTCTGAGAAACTAACAAGAATTACAGGTGAAACAAAGTGGTTTGAAATGTCTGTGAAAATTGAAGACCTAGTAACATCTGAAAAACCACTTCCTCCTAATGTAGATTTTTACTCTGCTTCTGTCTACCACAGCTTAGGAATTGATCACGATATATTTACACCTATATTTGCTGTAAGCCGTATCTCAGGCTGGTTAGCACACATATTAGAACAATATGAGAACAACCGTTTAATTCGTCCAAGAGCAGAATATACAGGACCGAGTAAACAAGTTTATATTCCTATGGAACAGAGATAAAATAGAAAGTATTTTATGTAAGGAAGTATTAAATGATAAAATAGTAATTGGTTGGAAAGGGAGCTCCTCTCTTTCCAATGGATAATGTATTAATAAAAATAACAACAGCATCATGGATGGAGGTTTTTGTGTTGACACAAGGGAAAAAGATTACGGTTGAAAATGGAAAATTAAATGTACCAAATAATCCTATTATTCCTTTTATTGAAGGTGATGGTACGGGACCAGACATTTGGGCAGCTGCATCACGAGTGTTGGAGGCTGCAGTAGAAAAAGCGTACAATGGTGAGAAATCAATTGTTTGGAAAGAAGTTCTTGCTGGGGAAAAAGCATTTAACCAAACAGGTGAATGGCTTCCTGAGGCAACACTTGATGACATTAGAGAGTACATAATTGCTATTAAAGGACCACTGACTACACCTATTGGTGGAGGTATTCGTTCTTTAAATGTAGCTCTTCGTCAAGAACTTGATTTGTTTGTATGTTTAAGACCTGTACGTTATTTCCAAGGTGTTCCGTCACCTGTTAAGCGTCCAGAAGATACTGATATGGTTATCTTCCGTGAAAACACAGAAGATATCTATGCAGGGATTGAGTATGCAAAAGGCTCAGATGAAGTGAAAAAAGTGATTGACTTCCTACAAAATGAAATGGGAGTTGCCAAAATTCGCTTCCCAGAAACATCAGGTATCGGAATTAAGCCAGTGTCAGAAGAAGGCACATACCGTTTAGTACGTTCAGCAATAAATTACGCTATCAAAGAAGGACGTACTTCTGTAACGCTTGTTCATAAAGGTAACATCATGAAATTTACTGAAGGTGCATTTAAAAATTGGGGATATGAACTTGCGGAGAAAGAGTTTGGGGATAAAGTATTTACTTGGGCTGAGTACGATCGCATCGTTGAAGCAGAAGGAAAAGAGGCTGCGAATAAAGCTCAATCTGAAGCAGAAGCAGCAGGGAAAATTATCGTTAAAGATGCAATTGCTGATATTTTCCTACAACAAATATTAACTCGTCCAAAAGAATTTGATGTCGTTGCTACAATGAATTTGAATGGTGACTACATTTCTGACGCATTAGCAGCACAAGTTGGTGGGATTGGTATTGCCCCTGGTGCTAACATCAATTATGAATCAGGACATGCTATCTTTGAAGCGACACACGGTACAGCACCTAAATATGCAGGTTTAGATAAAGTTAACCCATCTTCTGTTCTTTTATCTGGCGTACTAATGCTTGAGCATTTAGGGTGGAATGAAGCTGCTGATTTAATCACAAAGTCTATGGAGAAGTCTATTGCTTCCAAAGTTGTAACTTATGATTTCGCACGTTTAATGGATGGTGCTACAGAAGTAAAATGTTCAGAGTTTGCTGATGAATTAATAAATAACTTATAAGCATAAATGACAAAATAGATGTTGATTAGGGGGAAATTTTCATGACATTAAAAAGAAAAAAAATCTCTGTCATCGGTGGAGGATTTACTGGTGCAACTACAGCATTTTTATTAGGGCAAAAGGAACTTGGAGATGTTGTATTAGTGGATATTCCTCAAATGGAAAATCCTACTAAGGGTAAGGCATTAGATATGTTAGAAGCAAGTCCTGTTCAAGGGTTTGATTCAAATATTATCGGAACATCTGATTATGCTGATACTGCTGATTCAGATATCGTAGTAATTACCGCTGGTATAGCACGTAAACCAGGGATGAGTCGCGATGATCTAGTGCAAACAAATCAAAAAGTAATGAAAAGTGTGACACAAGAAATTGTGAAATACTCACCAAACTGTTATATCATTGTTTTAACGAATCCAGTTGATGCTATGACATACACTGTATTCACAGAATCTGGATTTCCAAAGAATCGTGTCATAGGTCAATCAGGGGTCCTCGATACTGCACGTTTTAGAACATTTATTTCACAAGAACTGAATATATCAGTTAAAGACATAACTGGCTTCGTATTAGGTGGTCATGGTGATGATATGGTGCCGTTAGTACGTTATTCATATGCAGGTGGTATTCCACTCGAAACGTTAATTCCTAAGGAACGTCTAGACGCAATTGTGGAACGTACGCGTAAAGGCGGAGGAGAAATTGTTAACTTACTAGGGAATGGTAGTGCTTATTATGCGCCAGCTGCTTCCCTTGTAGAAATGGTAGAGGCAATTCTTAAAGACCAACGTAGAGTATTACCATCCATCGCATATTTAGAAGGTGAATATGGCTTTGAGGGTATTTATCTTGGTGTGCCAACAATCCTTGGAGCTAATGGTATTGAAAAAATTATTGAGTTAGAGTTAACAGAGGAAGAAAAGAACGCTCTGTCCAAATCAGCTGAAGCTGTGAAAAATGTAATGAAAGTTCTCGCATAATCACTAGCATTCAAAAGGGTCTAACTCCACATACTATACAGTATATAGGGAATAACAACCCTAAATGTTATAGAAATGTGGAGTATGACCCTTTTATTTTAAATACTTTTACATAGTTTTTAATCTGTTCTACTTTGACATACGGTCAATAATGACTTGCTCTAAATGATCTTTACTCGAGGTCACTGTGATGGTTCAAGCATAATATCACAAGCATAATCATATAAAAGGTCTTCGGTGCTTTTTCTGGAATGAGTATGAACTAGCGCATTCAATTTTACTGTATTTCGAATATAGGAGGTTTTGTATGTTGTTAGGCAAGAAAAGAAAATTAGGAAGATTAATTAATGAAATTTCAATTGGTGAAAAGTTATCTTTAACTGAAAAAATTGAGGATAAAGATCTATTACTCTATTTAGGACTAACAAATGATTCAAATCCATTATATATTCAACATGACTATGCATCTCAGACACCTTATAAAAAGCCAATAGCCCCTAATATTATGTTAACAGGAATTATTACCTCTGCAATCTCAAAGTATTTACCTGGACCAGGTAGTCATATACTCAAACAAGATATTTCCTTTATTCATCCTGTATATCATTATGGAACAGTACAATTTCTCTTTGAAGTCATAAACGTTGACGAAAATAACCATACGATTGAAATTAAGATTGAAGCAACAAATGAGGAAGATGAAAAAGTATTAGAAGGTACGACACTTGTTTGTCCACCTCATCGCTTAGAATCATTAGATGGGAATGCTTTAGAAAACTTTTAACAGGATGATATATACTGAAGAACGAAGAGGATTGATCCTCTTCGTTCTTTTAATAGGTTCAACGTCAAATGTTGGGGTGAAGCAAGTTCTCTTCGCCCTATCCAACATGAACACCCACTTTTTTATACTTATGAGCTAATAAGATTTTAGCTCTAAAACGCTTGAAACTTCTAAATCCAAAAGCATTTCTTTTCATGACTTTTGTTAAATTGTTTATACCCTCTAAAAATCCGTTAGAGTAGTTGTAT